>NZ_JBALOS010000088.1:327-8119 GCF_036962765.1 Neobacillus drentensis | reverse complement strand
CAAAAACAAATCCTGGTTTATCGAAGGTCGTTGTTGGACTTGGCTGGGATACAAATCGTTATGATGGCGGCCACGATTTTGATTTGGATGCCAGTATCTTTTTATTAGGTGCTAATGGAAAAGTTACATCTGAAAAGGATTTTGTTTTCTACAATCAACTTGAAGGCGGAAATGGTTCTGTCGTACATACTGGTGATAACCGCACTGGAGAAGGTGATGGGGATGATGAGCAAGTAAAAGTCAATCTTAGCACTGTCCCTGCTCAAATTGAGAAAATATCGTTTGTTATAACCATTCACGAAGCGGAAGCTCGTGGACAAAATTTTGGACAGGTGTCAAACGCCTTCTGCCGAATTGTTAATGAGGAAACCAATCAAGAAATCATTCGCTATGATTTAGGTGAAGATTTCTCGATAGAAACGGCGATCATTGTAGGCGAATTATACCGCCACAATGGCGAATGGAAATTCTCTGCCGTTGGTTCAGGGTACCAAGGCGGCCTAGCGCGTATCGCAACAGACTTCGGCTTAAACGTAGGCTAAAATGGCAAATAAAAAGGACAAAAACAGTCACTCGACCATTTTTGTCCTTTTTTGTTTGACTTTTTGTAGTGCCTGACACCATAAATAAAACCAAAAATACACTAAAGTGGATATGATTTCGGATTTGGGTTAAGGTTAAGGAATAAATTATTGATTTGAGGCTGGTAGTTTTATGAAATTTTTGTTGAAAACACAGGTTCTATCTATTATTTTTGCTTTTTTATGGATTGTATATCTCAATATTTTGGCTGTTTTGGATCAGCCTGGCCCTATTCTCCAATATCTAAATTGGTTTGTGTACGGATTTGCTTTGTTGTTGGTAATCATTTATACACTATTAACAAAATACATAGTAGGTCACATGTGGCGGGCAGTTCCTATGGTAATTGTACCGTATCTCGTCATTTACCAACCGATTTTTGAAAAAATTCTATTAAGTCTAGTCAATAAAAGCTACGGAATGAGTATCCATTTTTTGTCTTTATCAACAGCAGCTACTCATTTAATGGCGATGTTAATTGGCCTGGTCTTCGGAGTTATTTTTTCAAATCGATCTATTAGGAATCTACAGGACCGGTAACCATATAAAACCTATAAACATGTAAAAGGGAGAACTTTTTGTTCTCCCTTTTTTTTCTAATAGATTGGGGATTAATGGAGATACTACCTTTTAACATAATGGTAAGTTTACAGCGTCGTTGGAGCGAACCTGAAATACTCGCCAGATAAAGTCTAAAGGAGTAGAAAAACGTGAACTTTTATCCATATGAAGAAGAATCACTTCTATTTTCAAAGAAATCGGCCCGAAATGTTTTCATTGTTTTAGTAGTATTGTTTATATCTATCTATTTCGGATCAGAGCAGCTCGGCTATTTTGATATGGCACTATACGGGTATCTATGGGCAACGATTCTTTGTTTTGTATTGCTGACGATTCGGATTACCTCATGGACACTTCGCCCGCCGACACAGTGGATTTACCAACGCCGCCTTTTCCGGAAATAACAGAAATAATCTTCCCAGTTAACATGTCATCACCTCGATGCGTCCTGACAATTTTTCTTGGAACTGTTTAGGTACTCAAGCCAAGGTCCCCAGTTTTTGATGATATAGGCTGGCTCTCCATTTGCTAAATATCCTAAAAAACTATTCGAGTCATTAATTACGGCAGGATTTCCGTCTTGGATTTGCATGATTAACTTATGAATCAGCATATAATCCGCCAACAACAGCTCACTTGAATACTGTAACGTCAATTCATTGTCATTGATGAAGATATCACTAATGACAGAATCAGTATGGGCAATAATCAACTGGTAATGAGAATCGTGCTTTTTTTTGATAAAAGGTGAGTGAAGCAGGGATGCGTCCACTTGTTTTGAAAATGTCAACGTTGTCGATAACAGAATTTATTCCTCCTTTTCTAATTTCCATTACCTTTTAGTATCGACATTAGGGCATCGATATCAAACATACTATATAGATAAAAATGGCTATACACAGAAAATAAAAGTGGTTTTCGTGGAATGGTGAACCATGTATACTTTTACTATGAGCATCGATAGAAAGAGAGGTACGACGATGGAAGGAAAGTGGCTGATTGCCGATCGTGATTTAAACGAACGTGAGGGATTAAAATGGTTATTGAAAACATCCTCCATCCCCGTTACCAAAATATTGCTAGCTGCGACTTATCAGGAATTTGTTGTTGGGTTTGAACAGGAGAAACCAGATGTTGTCTTACTAGAGCTTGATATGATTTCAAAGGAAGATTGGTCAACCTTCCGTGATCTGATGCAAATCTATGATCCGATTTTACTATTAACGTCCGCTGAAGGAACCTTCGAAAAAGCACGCCTTGCCATCGATATGCAAGCGTTAGATTTAATGATAAAACCTTTTTCCGCAACCAAAGTGAAAACAGCGTTCCAAAAAGCTTTACGAAAACAGAAGGCCAAAAGCCAGGCAATAGGTACTCGTCACACTCCTGCCTACAAAGATATTTCCTATGAGGCATTGTTGATCTCTCAAGCTGTGGCAGCAGAAAATTACCATCTAGCTGCTTTTCAAACAGAGAATAGCCGCGTCATCAGTACTTTGCATTCTTTCTTAGCAGAATATCCGTTTAAGGATGCCCACGGTATTTTCGCATTGGATGATATGGTCGTGGTTTTGTTTAAAGAAACGGGTCAGCAACTCACAGAACACTGTCAAAAAGCCTTGAGAAAGTGGGAGGAGGAATTTTCCGAGCCGCTTGCAGTCGTGGTGCATAAAGGACATTCATCATCGATTACACTGAATCAAAAATACCTCCAAACCAGGAAAATGCTGGAGTTGACCTATTATAAAGGGTACCGTCAAGTCGTTGAATTTGGGTACTCGCCTGATTGGGTACATATGGATCCTTTCTTAGCTCCCCCTGAACAACGAACCTGGGTTGACATGCTGACAAACATTGATTTAGAAAAAATAAAGATGTGGCTGTATGATGAATTTTTGCAATTGAACGATCCTTATCCTGACCCAGGGTTGGTCAGAATCAGACTGACGAGTATCCTCGCCCAGGTAAGAAGATATATGAAGACCTATTACTTAGATGAAAATGAAACCTATGAACAGGAATACCGCTATATTTTCAATTCGATTTTGTATGATAAAGTTTTATACCGAACTGTTCAAAATCTGATTTTATATATTCAAAAACTTTTTATCGGCGCACAAAACAGTGTGAGAATTTCCAAACAGGATCCAATTGAACGAGGGCTCACTTATATCGAAGCTAATTTTTCCAATCGTCATCTCAGGCTTGAGGATGTGGCGCATTATGTGGACCGAAATTCATCTTATTTCAGCCATTTGCTGATGTCGAAAACAGGCTCTAGCTTTACGGAATTACTCACATCGATAAGAATGAAGGAAGCGAAACGGTTACTTATTGAAACCAATAAGCCAATTAAAGAAATTTCAACGGAGATTGGCTATCAAAACTCTAATTATTTTAGCCGAATGTTTAAGGAAGTAACAGGGGTTTCACCTAGAAAATATCGAATGACGAAAGTGGATATGAAAGGCTCAGTCTAAACACTGAGCTTTTTTTGTATTCTAAAAAAAATAGCTTTTTTCTAAAAATAATACTATTAATACCTCGGACAACCTAAACATTCTTATTTAATACCTATTCATTTTATATCTTTTCTAATGTTCCATTCGTATTTTTCAGAAGATTTTATTTTTATNNAATGAAAAGGGAGTGGAATGGATGGAAACGAACACGGCGAAATCAAGAGTGATAAAAAATTATAAAGGGACACAATTACATGCGAAAGGCTGGATTCAAGAGGCTGCCCTGCGTATGTTGATGAATAACCTGGATCAAGAAGTTGCCGAAAGACCAGAGGATCTAGTCGTTTACGGCGGGATTGGCAAGGCTGCTCGGAACTGGGAGTCGTATGATGCAATTGTGAAAACATTGCTAGAATTGGAGAATGATGAAACCTTATTGATTCAATCTGGTAAACCTGTGGCTGTTTGGAAATCGCATAAGGATGCCCCGCGCGTGCTTTTAGCCAACTCCAATCTAGTACCAGCTTGGGCAAATTGGGAGCATTTCCATGAGTTAGATAAAAAGGGCTTAATGATGTACGGGCAAATGACTGCTGGCAGCTGGATCTATATTGGCAGCCAAGGAATTGTGCAAGGAACCTATGAAACGTTTGCTGAACTTGCTCGCCAAGCTTACGGCGGTACATTAAAACACACGATTACACTGACTGCCGGCCTTGGCGGAATGGGTGGCGCCCAGCCATTGGCAGTAACGATGAACGATGGGGTATGCTTGGCGATCGATGTGGATGAGACAAGAATTGACCGTCGAATCGAAACGGCTTATCTTGATGTAAAAAGTAAGGATTTAGATGAAGCATTGAAATTAGCGCAGGAGGCAAAAATCGCAGGCAAGGCCTTATCCATTGGATTACTAGGCAATGCTGCAGAAATCTTGCCATTGATGATTGAAAAAGGCTTTAATCCAGATGTATTAACAGACCAAACGTCAGCCCATGATCCGTTAAATGGATATGTACCAATTGGGTTTTCCTTAGAAGAAGCTGCGGCATTGAGGAAAGCAGACTCAGCAAACTATGTGAACCTTTCAAAGCAAAGCATGGCGCTGCATGTGAAGGCGATGCTTCAAATGCAAGATAAAGGTGCGGTGACCTTTGATTACGGTAATAACATTCGCCAGGTCGCAAAGGATGAGGGTGTGGAAAATGCCTTTGATTTCCCTGGCTTCGTTCCAGCGTATATCCGGCCATTATTCTGCGAAGGAAAAGGTCCATTCCGCTGGGCGGCACTTTCTGGTGATCCGGAAGATATTCGCAAAATCGATGAAGCCTTACTTCGAGAATTCAAGGATGATGAGCATCTCTGCAAATGGGTGAAAATGGCGCAGGAAAAAATCAGCTTCCAAGGACTTCCAGCTCGGATTTGCTGGCTAGGATACGGAGATCGAGCCCGCTTTGGAAGGATTATCAATGATATGGTCGCCTCTGGTGAAGTTTCCGCTCCAATCGTCATTGGCCGGGACCATTTAGATGCAGGCTCTGTTGCTTCACCAAACCGTGAAACCGAAGCGATGAGAGATGGAAGCGATGCTGTTTCTGACTGGCCGATTTTAAATGCGATGATTAATGCTGTAGGCGGTGCGAGCTGGGTATCATTACACCATGGCGGCGGCGTTGGCATGGGGTATTCTCAGCATTCGGGAATGGTTATTGTAGCTGATGGGACGAAGGATGCAGAAGTACGATTAGAACGTGTATTAACAACGGACCCTGGCATGGGTGTGGTCCGTCATGCCGATGCAGGATATGAGATTGCGATTAAAACAGCAAAAGAAAAAGGCATCAAAATGCCAATGCTGCAACAAGACTAAGACTGAGAGGATGGTAGAGTGATGAGTGCACCAATTTTTATCCGAAATGCTTCTCAGCTCGTGACATTACAGGGGAGTTCTGTTGCTCCCCTTGTAAAGGGCGCGATGTCTGAGCTTGGTATTATTGAGAATGGTAGTGTTTGGATTGAAGAAGGATTGATTCAAGCAGTAGGGACCGATGAGGAACTTGTCCGGGCATATGCCGAGCGTTTGAGTGAAGCAGAGGTAGTGGACGCGAGCGGGAAGCTGGTAACACCAGGACTTGTTGATCCGCATACCCATCTTGTTTTTGCAGGAAGCAGAGAAAATGAGTTTAATATGCGCCTTCAGGGTGCTACCTATATGGAAATCATGAATAGCGGCGGCGGTATTTATGCAACGACTAGACGGACACAGTCTGCAACACATGAAGAGCTTTTTCAAGAAAGCTATGAACGTTTAAATCAATTCTTGCGTCATGGAGTTACAACCGTCGAAGCGAAAAGCGGCTATGGGATGGAATGGGAAACTGAATTGAAACAACTTGAGGTAGCGAAACGGCTCAATGAGAAGCACGTCATCGATGTGGTATCAACATTTATGGGTGCTCACGCTGTCCCAAATGAGTACAAACAAAATCCAGATGAGTTTGTTCGCTTGTTGATTGATGAAATGATTCCAAAGGTGGCAGAGCTTGGACTGGCCGAATTCAATGACGTCTTTTGTGAACATGGTGTGTTTACACCGGAGCAATCGAAGCAGATTCTTGAAGCAGGTCGACGCTATGGCTTGATTCCAAAGATCCATGCGGATGAAATAGAGCCATATGAAGGAGCGGAGCTTGCTGCCGAGGTGGGCGCCATTTCGGCGGATCATTTATTAAAGGCGTCTGAAAAAGGTATGAAAGCTATGGCTGAAAAAGGAGTAGTCGGTGTCCTGCTCCCAGGAACGGCTTACTTTTTAATGGCGGAATCGGCAAATGGCCGTAAAATGGTCGATTTAGGTGTACCGGTAGCCCTGTCGACAGATTGTAATCCTGGCTCATCACCAACCATATCGCTGCCATTCATTATGAATCTAGGCTGTCTAAAAATGGGGATGACTCCTGCAGAGGTCATTACGGCAACGACGATAAATGCTGCACATGCGATTAATCGCGGGCATGAAATTGGCAGTTTAGAGGTTGGCAAAAAAGGGGACGTTACGATTTTTAACGTCGGGAATTATATGAAACTGCAATACTCGTATGGGGTGAATCATACTGATACTGTTGTGAAAAATGGCAGGGTAGTTGTCCGGGGAGGTCAGGTAGTTGAAGAGTTTTCTCTATCCTAAACTGAATCCTCCAAGTTTTACATGGGTAAGACCGGATGATGGGGCAGAGGTTGTGAAGGTACATGAGTGGATTCAGCCGCTGACACCTGCCTCTGACCCTGAAAAAAGCAAGGACGCCGATTTTGTCATTGTTGGTGTTCCACTGTCTCGCTCATCGATTAGCTCTTCAGGTGCCTCTGAATTTCCTGAGGCATTCCGACGAGCATTGAAGGGTTTTACTACCTATAATCTAGACGAGGATATCGATTTGTCGGAAATGACAGCGCTGGATGCCGGTGATGTACCCATGCATGTTACCGATATTCGTCGCTGCCATGACAATATCATTGCTGCGTCTGCTGCTCTCCATCAGCATTTTCGTGCTTCCAAAGTTTGTGCAATTGGCGGAGATCATTCGATAACAGCGATGATGGTCAAAGGTTTGCAGCAAGCAAAACCAGAGGAGAAAATTGGGATTCTCCAGTTTGATACCCACTTTGATTTACGAGACATGTCCGATAATGGCCCGTCTAATGGGACACCGATGCGAAATCTGATTGAAAGTGGTGTGGTCGAAGGCAGGAATATGTACAACATTGGCTTGCATGGATTCTTTAACACAAAAGACTTAAAGAAGTATGCCGATGAACAAGGGGTCAATTATTTCACGCTGCGGGAAACTAGGAAAAAGGGGATTGAGGAGACGGTTGCGGCATGTTTAGAAGAGTTGGCTGCAAAGGTTGATACCATTTATTTAACAGTCGACATGGATGTCCTTGATATCGCCTATGCTCCCGGAGTACCAGCCTCGACACCGGGCGGCATGACAACAGCGGAACTGCTCGAGGGAGTACTAGTTGCAGCTAAGCATCCAAAGGTAAAAGCCATGGACATCGTCTGCCTTGATCCACTAAAAGATACCTATGCTCAACCCACCGTCAAACTAGGAACACATGTATTCCTAACCTTCCTAACCGGGGTCATGCTTCGATAGTAGGAAGTAATGTGGTGTCAGGCACCATAA
>NZ_JBALOS010000088.1:0-284 GCF_036962765.1 Neobacillus drentensis | reverse complement strand
ATAAAAAGACACTTTTCTCAATTTGTCCACCACAGGTGGACGGTGTTTTTTGAAATTTCTTGTGATGAATGGAATTTAAAATTGAAAGCAGGCGACCATTAACTTTTGGTTGCCTGCTATTTTTATGGATAAAATAAACAAATAAATAAAAAATCCCCCACTACTCAAGCGTGAATTTCAGGTACCAAATAGATGAATTATCTAAAAAATATAAAAAAGTCGAAAAAGGGAAATGTATATTTCCCTAATTCTACAATTTTTTAAAACCTTTAAAAGCTTAATAA
>NZ_JBALOS010000087.1:6931-31201 GCF_036962765.1 Neobacillus drentensis | reverse complement strand
CCTCGTGTCGGTTCATCTAAAATAATGACTTTTGGTTTTGTCTCTAGATACTTCGATAAAACAATCTTTTGTTGATTTCCACCAGAAAGATGGCTTAATAATTGGTTATGCCCGGTAGTGACTACCTTCAAGTTATCGATCGCTTTAGCTGAAATTTCTTTTTCTTTTTTTAGTGGGAGGAATAGGCGCTTATATCTATGCAGAATCGTTGATGTGATGTTCATTTTAATGGAGGCAATGGAGAAAATACCATGTTGATGTCGATCTTCAGGGACATACGCTAAACCATGATTGATTCGCTCGCGTATGGAAAGCTTTTTAATACTCTCTTGATGCAAAAGTACCTCTCCGGATTCCCAGGGTTCTAATCCGAAAATGGATGAGGCTAACTCCGTCCGGCCTGCGCCGACGACACCAGCAATCCCTAAGATTTCACCTGGATAGAGGTCAAAGGTGATATTTTGAAAACGGTGGCCTGTTAGGTCTCTAACAGCTAGGATTGGAATATTTGATTTTTCTGTGGATGAATTTGGACCCTTTACATTCAATTCAGAAGCCTCTAATCTAACTACGCTTTCCGAGGCACTTCTACTCTGTTCAGGCATTAAACCTTCTAATAATTTGTCGTAGGTGAATTCTTTTACTGCACCGTTAGTCGATATTACTCCATCGCGAAGAACTGCGACTGAATGAGCGAGTTCAAAAATTTCTGTTAACCGGTGGGTAATATAGAAAACACCCAATCCATCGCTAGTTAACTTTTTAATAGTAGAAAAGAGAGAATTAATCTCACTAAAAGTTAGTGTCGATGTCGGTTCATCTAATATTAATATTTTTGCATTTCGTATTAGTCCTCTTAGCAATTCAACAAGTTGCTGTTCAGCAATGGATAAACTTATCCCTCTGCGGCTTAGATCCAAGTTCCATCCCAAATCAGAAAGGTAGTTCATTATTCGCTTCTCGCACTCGGCTTTGTTCACCTTTAAACCAATGGTAATATTTTCGCGAATGGTCATATTTGGGAAAATTAGTGGTTCCTGTGGTACTAAGTAGATCCCATGCTTATGAGCATCTGCTGGTTGATGAAACGAAACTTCTTCACCTTGCACTACAATTTGCCCCTCATCCGGACGATATAAACCAGTTATAATCTTCATTAAAGTAGATTTACCAGCACCGTTTCCACCAACAATTGCAAACACTTCTCCCTTATTAAGTGTTAAATCCACACCTTTTAAGACAGGATTTCCTGCAAATTGCTTATAAATTTGACGAATATGAATGAGCTCGGCATGCATTTTATTCACCTACCTTGCAAGTTATAATCTATTAATTTAAACTTTTTTTCACTATAGTTAACTTTTGTTTAATCACAACCAGAGTTGTCATACATAAAATAAAACGCTTACAAAACAAATACTAAATGACAATTGACCTACAGTCAATACGTTTATTCTAAATTATCTAAATATTTAGAAGTTATTGACTTTTATTTTTCACCCCCCTATACTCAGTATTAGAGTTAAACATTTGTCTACGCGATGATTATTTGTTGAAAGGTTGATCAAATATGACAAACAACGATATCTATGCTGAAAACCTCCTAGTCAAGGTCGCCTGGTATTACTATAAGGATAATCTCACACAAACAGAGATTTCCGATTTATTAAATCTATCCAGAAATAAAGTCGTGCGTTTACTCGAACGTGCACGCTCAGAAAATATTGTACAATTTCATATTAAAGGGCCTGGTGTAAATTGTTTAGAAATGGAAAAGGATCTCATTGATTCATTTAAGATTGATCATGCCTTTGTTATTCCAACTCCTAAAGACAATCTTAGCCAGTCTTTATCTAAAGCCGCTGCACAATTCCTTGAAAGCAATATTTCTACTAATGACTTAGTAGGGTTTGGATGGGGTGAAGCTGTTTCACGAACAATTGAAGCATTAACTATTGATCCTGCCATTGAAATTTCGATGGTAACCCTTACAGGTGGTGTTAACTACTATTTTCAAAAGCGGGATTATTCATCTGAAAGTGGTCTTGATAAATTCAAGGGCGGGATTCATGTTATCCCCGCACCGTTTCTAGCATCAACAGAAGCTATGGCAAAGAATATGTTATCAGAACCATCTGTAAGTAACATACTTGACCTTGCCAGTCTTTCTAATCATGTGGTGGTAGGAATAGGGGGCCTTTCAAACGCTTCAACGATTATTAAAGAAGAAAAGATGACTCTTAATGAATTAATCTACATTAAAAATCAAAATGCGGTGGGTGATATTTTAGGTCAATTTTTTGATGCCCAAGGGAACATTCTTGATTTACCACATCATAATCGCGTTATTGGCACCCAGCTTAGCACCCTAAAAAAGTTACATAATGTCATCGGAGTTGCAGGTGGTGCCCATAAAGTCGATGCCATTTATGGTGCTTTAAAAGGAGGTTATATCGATACAATTATTACAGATGAAGAAACTGCTACGGCTTTATTAAAAAAGGAGGTTGCATTGAATGGAGTACATCCTAGTATTTGATGCAGGGACAGGAAGTGTAAGAGCTGTTCTCTTTGATAAAACTGGCAGGCAGGTTGCCACATCCCAATTTGAATGGACACATCTGGAAGACCCACGTTTTCCAGGTTCCATGGACTTTGATTTCAGGAAAAATTGGGAAGTTATCCAAACCTGTATATCTCAGGTACTTACTCAGTCATGTATCGACCCCAAAGATATAAAAGCTATAAGTGCAACAAGTATGCGTGAAGGATTTGTCCTATACGATACAAATGGTAGAGAACTATGGGCATGCGCCAATGTGGATGCCCGCGCAATGGAAGAAGCAAAAGATCTAAAAAATAATGACCCTGAGCTTGAAAAAAAGCTATATGAATTATCGGGACAAACGTTTGCTTTGGGTGCTCTTCCCCGCCTTCTTTGGATAAAAAACAAACAACCTGAAGTCTACGAACAAATTTCCTACTTAACTATGATAAACGATTGGATCCTCTATAAACTCACAAACAAACTTCAAGTAGACCCTTCCAACGGCTGTACAACAGGACTTTTTGATTTAAAAAATCGAGCTTGGACCCCTGCAATTGCTGAAGCTTGTCATCTAAAAAGCAATATTTTCCCACCAGTTAATGAAGCCGGAGAACTGCTTGGAGTCATACCAGCGTCCATCGCATCTTTTACCGGGCTTGCTGTAGGAACCCCTGTCATTAGCGGTGGCGGTGATGCCCAGCTGGCAGCTGTCGGAGTAGGTGCAATTAAGGATGGTCAAACCTTTATTTGCGGTGGCAGCTTCTGGCAGCAGGAAATTAATATTAAGGCACCGATTATAGATACAAATAATCGGGTTCGTGTTAACTGCCACGCTATCCCTGAACTTTGGCAAATCGAAACGATCGCCTTCTTCCCTGGACTTGTCATGAGATGGTTTAGAGATGCCTTTTGTGAAACAGAGAAGCTCGAGGCCGCACAAACAGGGAAAGATACTTATGAAATTCTTGAAGAAAAAGCAAAAGATGTCCCTATAGGATCAAATGGAATTATCCCTATTTTCTCAGATGTCATGGATTATATCTCATGGAGACATGCAGCCCCCTCCTTTTTAAACCTCAGCTTAGACCCTAACAAAACCGGAAAAAAAGAAATTTTCAAATCAATTCAAGAAAATGCCGCACTCGTTTCCTATGGCAATTTAAAACTTGTTGAAGAAGTTACGGGGCACTATCCAACTGAAGCTATATTTGCAGGAGGAGGTTCGAAAGGTAAGCTTTGGAGCCAAACACTAGCCGATGTACTCGGAATTCCTGTAAAAGTCCCTGTTGAAAAAGAAGCAGCAGCACTTGGTACAGCCATTATGGCAGGACTTGGTGTTGGTTTATTCCCCAGCCTAGACTCCGCAATTACTGAATTCGTGAAATGGGAAAGAATTCACTATCCTAACCAAGAAAACCACCAAAAATATCTCTCCATCTACGAAAACTGGCGTAATGTTTATAGCGAACAACTTAAATTGGCTGATTCAGGCAAGACAAATCATATGTGGATTGCACCTGGGTTAACCATATAATTTGAAAGGGGGTGAAACAATTGTTCCACACAAGTGAAGAAAATAATGAATATCGTTATGGCAGCCATGGACCAAAATACTTAACAAAAGGACCAAACGTTGATATTGGTATTGTTCTTTTAAAACCAGGTGATGATCACGATAATCACTATCATACAACTTGCGAAGAAATTTTCTATATTCTTGAGGGAGAAATAGATATTTATATAAATGGTCAACCTGTCCACGTAAAACCCGGTGATATGCTTCAGGTGAGACCTATGGAAGCACACTACTTAAAAAATACGAATACCATTGATTTTAAGGCGGTGTTTATAAAGTCACCACATATAAGTGAAAGAGATTCAGTTATCGTTGAAAATCCAATAATCTAGGAGTGAAAGCAAATGAATTGGGGATTTAAAAATAGAATGAATCAAATCTTACCAAATGGAAGGGCTGTTATGTTAGCCATTGACCACGGCTATTTTCTAGGCCCTATCCATGGTCTAGAAAAACCTGGTGAGACTGTTAAGAATCTGTTACCACATACAGACTCATTATTTGTTACACGAGGTACGCTTGATTCCTGTATTCCAGAAAACGTAAGTAAACCAATGCTCTTAAGAGTTTCAGGAGGCCCAAGCGTTTTAAGCGACCTTTCCAATGAACGAATTGTAACTCCAATAAAAGAAGCCATTCGACATAATGTTGTTGGTGTAGGCGTGTCTATTTTTATAGGATCTCAATATGAAACTCAAACGGTTAATAACTTAGCGAATGTGGTGACTGAATCACATGAATATGGCATCCCAGTTCTAGCTATTACAGCCGTTGGAAAAGAATTAGAAAAGCGTGATGCCAGATTCCTTGGCTTAGCCTCACGTATTGCGGCCGAAATGGGGGCAGATATTGTTAAAACGTATTATTGCGAGGATTTCGAAAAGGTAACTAGCACATGCCCAGTACCAATCGTTATCGCAGGAGGGCCAAAATTAGATACCATTAAAGATGCTCTTGACCTTACTTATAACGCGATGCAACAAGGTGCCGCCGGGGTTGATATGGGCCGAAATATCTGGCAATCGGAATATCCCGAAGCAATGATTCGCGCGATAAACGGGATTGTCCATAAAAATTTAGATGTCAAAGAAGCATTAGAATTATATTCACAGCTTACACAGACTAAAGTATATTGATCACTTCATCCACGCCGCTCACATTCCATTGTGAGTGATACTTCATAGAATGCTAATAATAGCCATATCATCAGGATCTTTCTTCCATTCATACCCTTTAATTCGAAACCATCCATTCTACAAATTTTTTAGGGCGAACAGGAATAAATCCTGTTCGCCCTATTTTAAATAGTATAATCCTCAGGGATAAAAACTTTTAATTGTTTCGGTTTTACAAACACTTCTTCTCCTGTTTTTAGATTGAGACTTCGATATTGCTCCTTTCTTAATTCCACTTCTAGGTAGTCCCCATTATCCTTTCGAATCAGTTCAAGTTGGACAGCCGCCCCGACTAAATGAATATAATTAATTTTTGCAGAAACTGAATCCTGGCTTGCTTCTCTTTCGATACTTATATCATGCGGGCGAACATAACCAACTGCCTCGGTATTCTGTGTCCCCGAAAATTCCGGGGCATCGACTTCAAAATTACCGTGCCGTAATTTCCCGTTATGCAGGCGCCCTTTAAACAAATTCACATTTCCTAAAAAGTGATACACAAAAGGACTGTTCGGGTTTTCATAAACTTCCTCTGGTGTGCCGATTTGTTCGATCTTTCCTTCATTCATTACGACCACTCGATCGGCAACGTCCAGCGCCTCCTCTTGATCATGTGTCACAAAAATGCTCGTAATCTGGTAATCATCATGAAGCTTTCTTAACCATCTGCGAAGGTCTTTTCGGACCTTGGCATCTAAAGCCCCAAATGGTTCATCTAACAGCAGAACCTTGGGCTCAACTGCTAATGCCCGTGCTAATGCCACCCTCTGCCGTTGACCTCCAGACAAATGGGATGGATACCTATCGGCAAATGCCTCTAGTTTTACTAGCTTTAGTAATTCCATAACCTTATCTTTTATTTCATTATTAGAAGGGCGTGTTTTTCTTGGCCGCACTTTTAATCCATAAGCAACATTATCAAAAACAGTCATATGACGAAACAAGGCATAATGTTGAAATACAAATCCTACTTTTCGTTCTTTTGTACTGATATGTGTGATGTCTTCTTCCCCAAACAGAATCGCTCCTTGATTAGCAGCTTCTAAGCCTGCAATAATCCTGAGCAGCGATGTTTTCCCAGAACCGGACGGACCAAGCAGGGCAACGAGTTCCCCCGTTTGAATATCAAGATTAATTTGATCAAGGGCTTGGAAGCTTCCAAATGATTTTGAGATATTTTGGATTTGTATGCTCATCTTAATGCGCTCCTTCTTCAGATTCAAATGACTTTCTGGCTTTCCACTCAATTACATTTTTTACAATGAGCGTGATGATGGCGAACAATGACATTAAGGAAGCTACTGCAAAGGCAGCGGAAAATTGATATTCATTGTATAAAATTTCGATATGGAGCGGCATCGTATTGGTCAATCCGCGGATATGTCCCGAAACAACCGAAACGGCCCCAAACTCACCAATTGCACGAGCACTGCAGAGGATTATCCCATATAATAGTCCCCATTTAATATTCGGCAAAGTCACCAAAAGGAATGTCTTCCAGCCGCTCGCTCCCAGCGTCAAAGATGCTTCCTCATCGGACGTCCCCTGTGTTTGCATTAAGGGAATCAGCTCCCGGGCGACAAAAGGCAGTGTTACTAAAAGCGTCGCCAATGCAATTCCGGGTACCGCGAAGATGATTTTGATATTATGATCGATTAACCATTGTCCAAATAAGCCATGTGCACTAAATAATAGAACAAACACCAATCCAGCAATGACTGGGGAGATGGCAAATGGCAAATCAATAATCGTAATGAATAGACTTTTCCCCTTAAAATTGAACTTGGTAACCGCCCAGGCCGCTGCCACACCAAAGATGGCATTAAGCGGTACCGTAATTAGGGTAATAATCAGTGTCAACTTAATAGCCGATAACGCGTCTGGATTGCTAATCGCCTCAAGAAAAACCGCTGCGCCTTTATCAAAGGCTTTTATAAAAATGGCAACCAGTGGTAATACCAAAAACAAGCCCAAAAACGCTAATGCGAGTGTGATGAGTGCCCAACGTACCAGACGTGGCTCAGAGTTGCTGGCTGTAGCTTTAACCGGTGCTGTTGAATACTGCAATGAGACATTTCCTGCCATAGATACCTCCCTCAGGACAAAAATTTGATCCTTTTTTATTTGCCAATTTTGATTCGCTGATATAATTTAATTCACGCTGATAAAATCTTGTTTTCGCTGATATATGACTTAGTTTCGCTGATAAAATCTAATTTTCCGCTGATAAATTTAATAAGCTTGATGAAAGGTGTTATATTTCATCAGGAAAACACCAATTTTTACGGTAAAAAGCAATATTCTACTTCGTTAGAGAAGTTTATTTGCGGATTGAAACAATGTATTTGCGCATCTAGCCCATTTATTTGCGCATTAATAAATCCTCTTCTAACTCTAGTAAACTCTAAATAAATTTCCGATTCGTCCACCACTGCAATACGTTAATAATAAGAAGAATGGTAAACGAAAAAATCAGCATGACTGCCGCAATCGCTGTTGCTCCGGCATAATCATATTGTTCTAGTTTCGTCATGATTAATAGTGGGGTGATCTCTGTCCGCATTGGCATATTTCCAG
Source organism: Neobacillus drentensis (assembly GCF_036962765.1). Taxonomy (GTDB): domain Bacteria; phylum Bacillota; class Bacilli; order Bacillales; family Cytobacillaceae; genus Neobacillus; species Neobacillus drentensis_C. The sequence continues at coordinate 23,325 of NZ_JBALOS010000087.1, read as the reverse complement.
CAATAAAGACCACCGAGCCGTATTCACCGAGGGCCCTGGCGAAGGCTAGCGCGAAACCTGTTAACGCTGCCGGCAGTATTTCTGGAAAAATAACTTTTACAAATGTTTGCATCCGGTTTGCCCCTAAACTAGCGGACGCTTCTTCTATTTCTTTATCCAAGCTTTGCAGTACAGGTTGTACGGTTCGCACGACAAAGGGCAGCCCGATAAACGTTAATGCCAGCGTAATCCCGAGCGGAGTAAACGCCACCTTAAAACTTAAAAACTGTCCGACCCAGCCGTTTTCCGTATACAACGTTGTTAATGCGATCCCGGCAATCGCTGTCGGTAAGGCAAACGGCAAATCAACTAGTCCATCGATAATTCGGCGGCCTGGAAAATGATAACGGACCAGCACCCATGCGATTAATACACCAAAAATAGCATTAATAAATGCGGCGGAAAAGGCGGCACCAAAGCTCAATTTGTAGGAGGCCACCACCCTCGGATCTGAAATCGTCCCCCAAATTTTTGACCACTCGACAGTCACAGAATTAATAAAGATCATGGATAATGGCAAAATGACAAGGATACTAATATAAAACATCGTAAATCCTAACGACAGGCCGAATCCCGGCAGCACACTATTTCTTTTCATTTTTAAACTTGCTAATCGAGCCATGAGGTTGACCCCTTCCAGATAATATACATGTAGGGCGCCACCCATCACACTTGATGGAGGACACCCGTCTAACTGAACTACTTCTTATGGCTGGTAAATCTGATCAAACGTCCCGCCATCACTAAAGTGCGTTTCTTGTGCTTTTTTCCATCCGCCAAAATCATCATCAATGGTCACTAAATTAATTTTTGGAAAGACATCCGCATACTTATCAAGAATCGCTTGATTACGCGGACGGTAATAATTCTTAGCGATAATTTCCTGTCCAACATCACTGTATAAATAGTTCAGATAGGCTTCAGCCACCTCTTTCGTTCCTTTTTTCTTGACGATTTTATCGACCACGGCAACAGGTGGTTCAGCCAGAATACTGATGGAAGGAACAACAATCTCAAACTTGTCTTTTCCTAATTCATTAAGTGTTAAGAAAGCCTCGTTCTCCCAGGCAATCAAGACATCACCAATTCCTCGTTCAACGAAAGTAGTTGTTGCCCCGCGTGCACCAGAATCTAAAACTTCAACATTTTTATATAGTTGGCTCATAAATTTCTTAATTTTCGTTTCATCACCATTGAATTTATCTTTTGCATACGCCCAAGCAGCTAAGTAATTCCAACGGGCACCACCTGATGTCTTTGGGTTTGGGGTAATGACGGAAGTCCCCTTTTTCGTTAAATCATCCCAATCCTTAATCCCCTTCGGATTCCCCTTTTTCACTAGAAACACAATGGTTGACGTATATGGTGTCGAATTATCCTTCAGATTCTTTTGCCAATCCTTTGAAAGCAAGCCGCCAAGATTAGCAATTTCATCAATGTCATAAGCTAATGCCAATGTCACCACATCCGCCTCAAGCCCATCAATAACAGCACGGCCTTGTTTCCCAGAACCACCATGTGATTGTTGAATTGTCACCTTTTGCCCTGTTTTATTTTCCCAATACTTAGCGAATTCACCGTTAAACTCTTCATAAAGTTCTCTGGTTGGGTCATATGAGACATTTAATAATTGAACAGGTTCTTTCGTTTTTGCGGTTTCCTTTTTGGTTCCTCCATCCTTTTTCTCAGAGCTTTGGTTACTTGCTTGACTGCCGCAGCCGGCCAAAATAAGAGCGATTAGAATGAGTACGGTTGTAAATTTGTAAGCTAATTTCATTTGTCATTTCCTCCTTTATTTAAACAAAAAGCTGTGTTAGACTTTGCCATTGATTTCCGCTCCAGGCGTAGGAGGTTCGGGGAGCCGCATTGGCGCTAAGCACCTGCGGGGTTCTCCCCGGTCCCGTCCTCCCGCAGGAGTCTCGCGCCTTCCACTCCAATCAGAGTGCAAAAACCAACAATGAGTCTTAACATAGCCTAAACAAAAAAGACTACCTATTTTAGCGCTATTCCATACAGAATGAGTGGCTGCGTTTCGGTCTTACGATAAGACTCGTCACAGCTTTGCTCATCTATTGGAAAGTCTAGAAAATAAGTAGCCTTCAGTGGACTGATCGGCTATACGTTTAAAAATAAACCCTATAATAAGTGTGGTCACTTTTGTTCTTTAGGGGTGTACTTTTTTTGTTGGGAAAATCGAGTTTTCTCCGTTTTATCAATTTGAGTAATGGTGCCGTCATGAACGGTTATGACAACAGAACCGTACTCGATTCCTTTAAGTATTGATAGAATATAATTCGCTTTTGCTGAATCTATAATTGCCATCGTATCATCCTCTCTTAATCTCATAATTTCACATAAGAATACTTGGTTTTATGGTAAAAAAAGAATTCAATGACGGACAACAATGCGGACTCCACTTACTAATCGGAGAATTCATGATCAGTCTCCCTTCTAATAAAAAAGCTTATACCCCTATCTAACTAAGAGTATAAGCCTTTGGTTTTCCAATCAGCTTGATATTCAATTAATCTCTCGTTTTAAATCTATTTGAATTATTTACATTTTATTCTGACTTTTCCTACCTGTCAAGTAGGTTTTTAAAAATTATCTGATTGGAACTAATTTTCATTCAAAAGTAAGTCGATACGCTTTCACAATGATACCATCATTCGCAGGTTCAAAGTCAAATTGCGGTAAACGTTCAAAACCAAGATGTTCATAAAGCCTCATCGCACTTTTCATAAAATCCGCGGTATGCAGGCCGACTGATTGAAAGCCTTGCTGTTTTGCCCGCCTTATACATTCAGTAATCAACGCAGCAGCTACCCCTTTACCTCGAGCCTGCCGTGTTACTGCAAGCATTCGGATTTCTGGAAAATCCAGTTCATCTACCAATCCTTCGTAAGCATCAGTTTTGGCTGGAAATAACGCCACACTGCCCACGATTTCCCCATCAATCTCCGCCACAATTCGTGCCACCTCTGCCTGCAAATCTGCTTCTGAGGAGATACCTTGTTTAAGGGCGTTCCAGTGTTCTCCAGGTATATTCTCTGCATGTTCTTCATAGGCCTGAACTCTTTGTTCTCGAATGAATGGTAACTCATCTGTTTCAGCATCACGAATAATCATTTTTCCACCTGCCTCTAGACTATATTTCTCTCAATGTATTAAAAATTTTTCATTGTTATGACTCAGCACTTGTCGATGATGTTCTGAAGTTAAACCAGATAGGTCCGGCCCCTTCGGCAAAATAGTATATCCCTTCTGATCATCACTTGCGATATGATTCGATAAATGATAATGCTGTTTAATTGCATCGAAATCGGTCGTATCTCCAAATCCAGGTGTTTGATAAAGATCCCTTAAATAGCCCCATAGATTCGGAAAATCGACAATTCGGTTTCTATTTGTCTTAAAGGCAGAATAATACGCAGCATCGAAGCGGACTAATGTAGCATATAACCGCACATCGGAATCGGTAATAAGATCTCCAAATAAGAAGCGTTGTGTCGACAAACGCTCTTCCAATTTATCTAATCTTGCAAATAAAGTATCATAAGCTTGTTCGTAGGCCTCTTGTGATTGGGCAAACCCACATTTATAGACACCATTGTTGACATCATGGAATATAACCTCATTTAAAGCGTCAATCTCGGCACGTAATTGCTCAGGATACAAATCAGGTGCCTGTTCTTTGTGCAAAGGGGCCCAGGCAGTTTCAAGGTAGTTCGTTAATTGAAAATAATCATTATTAACAACCTTTTGCTCCTTAACATCGACGATAACCGGCACAGTTGGTCTGCCAGAATAATCCGCTGCTGTTTTTATATAAATTTCACTCATATACCTGATTCCTAAGATGGGGTCTACGCCTCCCTCATCTAATGAAAACTCCCAATCTACATGGGGAAGTTTGGGACGCATGGGACTAGCTGTGCCCAGACTGATTGCTTCTTCTAACCCAAGAATTCTCCGCACAATAACCGATCGGTGGGCCCATGGACAAACAGCAGACCATAATAATCGATAACGCCCCGCTTCAATTGGAAGATCCCCCTCGTTTTGACCGAAAGGTGTCGTAAATCGATTCTTTTGACGATTAAACGAACCATCCGCTGTAATTTCTTTAACTGCATTAGTAGCCTTATTTATTCCCTGTTCATGTTGTGACATGGAATGATCCCCTCTCACTTTTATACCATTGCATACTTGAGTTTTTCAATCGGTTTAATCTATTTTAGTATGTAAAACTTTTATTCGTCAATGGTGTTACCTGACTTTATCTAAAATTCAGAATTCAATATATAGGAAAATTTACGATTCCCTAATGAGCGCTATCAACGAATCTTGACTTAAAAAAAGACATCTCCCAGGAGGAAGATGTCCTTTTGTTCACTATTATGCGACCTTTTGTTCTTGATAATCTTTAAGCTTATAGCCTTCCCATTTGGTAATAACAATCACTGCCAAAGAGTTTCCGACTATGTTAACACAAGTACGTGCCATATCTAAGATTCGATCAATACCGGCAATAAATGCTAGTCCCTCTACAGGGATTCCTACGCTTCCCAGCGTTGCAAGAAGAACAACAAACGATACGCCAGGAACCCCAGCAATTCCTTTTGAGGTTAACATCAATACAAGAATTAAGGTAATTTGCTCCATAATACTCATATCAATTCCATACATTTGCGCAATAAACATAGCGGCAATTGCTTGGTAAAGTGTTGACCCATCGAGATTAAAGGAATATCCCGTTGGAATAACAAACGATGTAATTGCCTTAGGACAGCCCAATTTCTCCATTTTTTCCATGATTTTCGGAAGAACTGTTTCAGAACTGGCCGTCGTGTAGCCTAAAATTAATTCATCTTTTAAATATTTAATGAGACGGATAATGTTAAATCCAGCAATTTTTGCTACTAATCCAAGAACGACAAGAATAAAGAAAATCATTGATCCGTATACAACAAGGACCAATTTACCTAGTGGAATTAATGAGGTAACTCCAAATTTCGAAACAGTAACACCTATTAACGCAAACACACCGAATGGCGCTAATTTCATAATTTGGTTAGTGACATAGAACATGGCATCAGCCGTTCCCCTGAAGAAATTGAGAATTGGGATCCCTTTTTCTCCAATTGCAGCCACTCCAAGCCCAAACATGACGGAAAAGAAAATGATTGGCAGCATTTCCCCGTTTGAGATTGACTGAATGATATTCGTAGGAACGATATTTACAACGGTATCAATCATGGAATGAGATTCTGTTTGTTCCGCTGTGCTTACATAGCTGTTAATATCTGTTTTGGCTAGTTTCGATTTATCTACGCCAGCTCCTGGTTGAAACATGTTCGCTGCAAGCAGGCCGACAATAATCGCAATCGTGGTAATGATTTCAAAATAAAGCAAAGTTTTTCCGCCAAGCTTTCCAAGAGACTTCATGTCGCCAACGCCAGCAACACCTACAATCAGGCTGGAGATAACAATTGGAACAACAATCATTTTTATTAAACGAATAAATATATCGCCAATTGGCTGGAGGTAGCTTGCCACATGTGGATTACCATAAAAAACTGCACCGACAATAATACCGAGTGTCAGCCCAATGAATATCTGCCATGCTAAACTAATCTTCTTCATTTGCATTTCTCCTTTAAAAAAAATAAAAGTTAGTAAAAGTTAAGGGGTAACTAAGAAGTACATTTTTTATTTATAAAGTGATAATTTCTCTCAATTATATAGTACTCATAATTAATATTAATTATTTTTCGCTCTCTTAACAACCTATTTTTATTTGGGAAATACTTTCATTTTAGATATCAGAATAATAATAATCCTTTTTTACCAAGACTTCACGCCTATTAATTGTCTTGTTTTACATTCAAAATTTCGCCATCAACCGGACAAATCTACTATCAATATAATCAAATAAATATTAAAGCTTTTAACATTGCTTACACAAAGAGTAACTAAAAAGTATTTTAAAATAAAAAAATAGAAAGGAAATATTCCTCTCCATCCATTTGAGACGATTACGTACAGATGTACTGCAAACCCGCTTCTTATGCCTTTTTCCAGATAGCTGAATACTTCTTCTTATATTTTGGATCGTCTACTTTTCAATTAATTCCAAGGCGATGTTCTTTAGTTCCTCGTCCTTTCTTACATCTTATAATTTCCTCATACCTTGAAGAATATCAGACCGAATCAACTTGATGTTCTTTTCAGCAACGCCATGGGTAAATCGGTCCACAAGGAAAACTTCACACAAAAAAGAACAGGATTATAAAATATCCTGCTCGATTTATATCCTATTTTAAAAACGCTAACACCTTTTTCACTGCTGCTTCGCCTTGGTCAATGCAGTCAGGGATACCAACACCTTCATAGGAACCTCCAGCTAGAAAAACGCCTGGCAGTTCCTTAGCAAGAGATTCCTTTACGTTCTTTATCCGTTCCAGATGACCGACATTGTATTGCGGCATCGCCTTTTTCCACCTAGTAATAACATGAAACATCGGCTTTTCAGTTATATTCATTGTTTTATTTAAATCCCGTAACGCAATGTTAATAATCTCTTCGTCTGATAAATCCACCGCAGCTTGATCATCTGGTTTTCCCACATAACAACGTAACAATGCCATATCCTTCGGTGTCGTCCCAGGCCATTTCTTATGTGTCCACGTACAGGCTGTTATTCTAAAGTCACTGTTTCTTGACACTAAAAAACCTGTTCCTTCAATATCCTGTTTAATCGCCGACTTTGGAAATGCCATTGCCACATTGGCTACAGAATAGGACGGCATATCATCGAAGGTGTCCATGAACGGATAATCAGACAGCATCTTTTGGGCATGGATGTGTTCAGTTGTAATGACCACGCTGTCCGCACTTTCAACCCTTCCATCGGCGAAGGTAATCTTATAGGAACCTTGTTCTTTGATGATTTTGTCCACTGGGCTTCCTTTCCTAACCGTTCCCTCATCCAGCCGCTTGACGACTTCGTCCACTAACGCTTCCAGTCCGGTTGACAAGGAGATAAACATTCCTTTTTTTGATGGTATTTTTTTCGCAGACTTTGGTGGGGCAGGCATTGTTTTTTTCAAGCCAAACACCAAGCTTCGATGTTTTTGTTCCATTTGATAGAACATCGGAAACAATGACATTAAACTTAAGCGGTCAATATCCCCTGCATATATCCCTGACAACAATGGATCGATTAAGTTATCCACGATTTCATTTCCTAACCTTCTCCGGAAAAACTCGCCTAGCGATTGGTCGGACTTTTCTTTTCCTCTTGGCAAAATAAAATCACCAGCCGCTCTTAATTTTCCTAGTGGAGAAAAGAGTCCCGAGAGCGCAAATGGTGTCACCTGAGTTGGAATCCCCATAAAAGCTCCCTCAGGCATCGAGTGGATCCTTCCTCTGGCGTAAATATAAGATTTTCCTGCTGTATTGGAGACCACTTTGTCTTCAAGACCGACTTCCTTAATCAATTTAAGCGCACTCGCTTTTCGTGCCAAAATGGAATCAGGGCCTTTTTCAATTATAAAACCGTCTTTTTTCGCAGTCTGAATTACACCACCAAATCGGTCACTCGCTTCAAATAGGTTAACTTCAATCGGCAGCGCTTGCTCCTTGATTTCCTTTTGAAGGTAATAGGCTGTTGCTAACCCCGTAATCCCTCCGCCGATAATGACTACTTTCTTTTTCTCCATAGTAGAAACCAGCTCCAGTAAATGATTGTTATTGAAAAATTCTTAGATGAATTCATTTGCTCATGATTTCACATATATATATTTTTATTAAAGGAGAGCGCGTTCCATTCTCCTACATTGTTCATTGTAATCTATTTAAGGATGAAAAAAGTGAAGATTTACAAGTTGTACTAAAATGTTCACGAAGTATTAGCCTAGCTATCGATGAATAGCTTAGTTATGAATGGTTTATTCCTTTTTATAAGGCTCTGTTAATTTGACTGTTGATATCCGCTCCATGCGTGTCGTGCAGGCGGTCCGGGGAGCCCCCTCGACGCTTGAGAGATGAGCGGGGTCTCCCTTGACCCGCTTTTCCCGCAGGACATCGAATAAGCTACGTCGAGTCAACACTGCACGATGGAAATGCGATAGCATTTTCGAGGGTCTCGCGCCTTCGCTCCAAATCAACATAATGGCAAAATCAACAATGGGCTTTAACAAAGCCTTTTGTAAGGAGGGATCGAAATGGGGTACTTTGTAAATGTTGCCTCTCATGTGAATATTTATATAGAAGATATTAATCCCAAAAGTAGTAAGACCATCCTCTTTGTCCATGGCTGGCCAGCTAATCATAAATTATTTGAATATCAGTTTAATGTCCTGCCTGCGATGGGGTATCGTTGTATTGGGATAGATCTTAGGGGATTTGGCAAGTCCGATAAACCATGGGAAGGCTACTCCTACGACAGATTAGCCGATGATATTCGCCAAATAGTAAAAGCACTTCGTTTACAAAACTTCACGCTTGCCGGTCATTCTGTAGGTGGTGCGATTGCTATCAGATATATGGGACGCCATAATGGCTATGGCGTTTCGAAATTAGCCCTTTTTGGGGCAGCGGCTCCTAGTTTTATCAAGCGGCCCGGCTTCCCATTTGGGTTAGAGGCAAAGGATGTCAATGCCCTATTGGGGCAAACCTATAACGATCGCCCTGAAATGCTTGCTGACTTCACCAACATGTTCTTTTATCGGGCTCTCACGAAACCTTTCTCAGATTGGTTCTTTCAATTAGGCCTTGAAGCTGCAGGGCATTCGACAGCAGGTTTGCTCGTTTCCTTACGAGATGAAACCTTATTTGCTGATATCAAGAGAATTCAAGTCCCGACATTGATTCTTCATGGAAAACATGATCAAATTTGTTTGCCGCCGCTCGGTTCCGTCCTGCATCAAGGAATCATGAATTCGAAGCTTGTCTGGTTCGAGCATAGTGGTCACGGTTTGTTCTGGGAAGAACAGAAAAAGTTCACACAGGAATTGGCCAATTTCATCGGTAAAAAAGCGCTTTCCACTTTATAAGTGGGAAGCGCTTATATTAGACTTATTCCTGTTTATAGAAATCAATTAATCGATTTAATAATGGATTCAATGATGTAAATTTGTACCCCAATGATGTCGCTCGACTCGTATCTACTGACCATGAACCTGGTAGATTGTATGGAGAGGGGTCTCCCTCTAATTGTATGATTGCTTTTGTTTCAGTATGGGCTTCAATTAGCGTCACTATTTCACTTAAACTAATATCATCACTGGAACCTGGATTAATGGCTCCTTGATAGTCTGATTTTGCGATCATTAATAAAAACTTTGCCGCTTCCTCCGAATCTATAAAACTATATCTAAAATCAGGATGTTCAATAAACATGGCTTTTTCATTTTTCACATGATGGACGTGGAATTTCAGCCGATTCGTATAATCATCTTTCCCGATAATAATCGGAAAGCGGACAGCCACTACTGGGACTTTTGCTTGTTGAAAAAGAATCGCTTCAGCAGCTCGTTTGGCTTCCTGGTAACCTACATAACCGACGTACTCTCGTCTGCCTTTTAACGTTGGAGTAAATTCTAAGGGATTAAAGTTTTCTTCCTTGTGGTTGGTACCAAATTCATAGACGGCCTGACTGGAAGTAAACACGTATTTCTGGACTTTTCCTTCTAATGCCTTTAGTGTATCAAGAGCTTCCTGCGAAGAATAGCAGGTTTGATCATAGACAACGTCCCAACTTTTATCTTGAAAAGCAAGTGTATAGGAATCACTTTCTTCACGACTGATTTTTAATCTAGATACTTGATCACAAAAGGAATCAGCGGTTATACCTCTAGTCGCGATGGTCACTTCGATTCCTTCATCTAATAATAATTGGACTAGCCTTTTTCCAACAAACTGTGTTCCCCCAAGTATTAAAGCAGATTTCATGAAAATCCCCCTATATGGTTATATGTATTGAACAAGTAGCTCATTCATTTACCGTAAGTGCTCTTTTTATCTACTTTCGGTCAATGAAACACTCTTTCATTTACCTTGAGAGCTCTTTTTTTCTCTTCAAGGTCAATGAAGCGCTCTTTCATTTACCTTGAGTACTCTTTTTTTCTCTTCTAGGTCAATGAAACGCTCCTTCATTTACCGTGAGAGCTCTTTTTCCCCTTCTCGGTCAATAGATCTTATTCGTGTCATTCCGAATTTGGATAGGTTTTTTGTAAAAATTCCACCGACACGGTAATCAATTCTTTTAAGACAGTAACATCGATATCAGCTACCTTATTGATGTATACACACGCTTTTCCAGTCGTATATTTCCCAAATCTCTTAAGCAACTCCTCACGCTTCGTCTCCCCAGGGGCAAAATACAAACTAATTTTTGCTTTGCGAGGTGAAAAGCCAACTAAAGGAGCATCTCCTTCATGACCTGAATCATATTTATAATGATAGGAACCGAATCCAATAATACTCGGGCCCCACATCTTTGCCTCATATCCTGTCGTTTCCGTAAAAATATCTATTAATTTATAGGCATCCTCGCGTTTTTTCGGGTTGTCGACGTTTTCAATAAACTCAATCACACTGTTATCGGTTTCTTTTGTTTTTTGCTGATAGCTCATTTTTTCACTCCTATCGGTTAAATTTAAAGAGTTTAACTACATTATTAGTAAAAAGAGCAAATGACAGACATCTTTTAAGTTATACTCTTTCTTTCCTGATTTTCCTGCTTATTGTTACAATTTTTGTAATCAAAAAGGAGAGTATCTCTACTCTCCTTCTTCTACAACAATAATATATCCATGTTGTTGCGGACCGTCCTCGTATACTTCCCGAGAGACTATGTAATAGTTTTCTTTCGTTTCGTCCGTAATGACCAATTCACTTGGACTTTTGTCAACCGCTGCCGCTTCTAAGCTAAAATACGGTAATCCCAGTGTTGAACTATCAAATGGCATTTTTATCCCTCATTTCTATCTATTAACATGTGCATTCCTAATGTAAAGTATAACAAATTTTCCACTTTCAATGCGCCTAATGATTTTTCTTTATTTTCAACTTATGGTACTCTCTTAAAAGAAAAATCAAATCGTATCTGAAAAGAGGGATTATTATTAACGTATTATGGGATTTCGATGGAACCCTTTTTGATACCTATCCAGCACTTGTCTCTGGATTCATCAACTTAAGTCAACAAGACCTGGATCGCGAAGAGGTTCTGAAATGGCTGAAAATCGATTCCAAAACAGCTTTTAAACATTATGGAATTGATGAGAAGCGCAGACTAGAGTATCAAAACTTACATAACATTTATTCAAAGACGGAAAGCAAGCCATTTGACCAACTAGCGGAAGCTTTATCTTCTGTTGATAACAATATTATTGTTACGCATCGGGATAAGGAATCCACAATATTTTTGCTTAAAAAATTCCAATTAGCCAAATACTTTAAAGACATTGTTTCCGTTGAGGAACAAGGGTTCACCAGAAAACCACACGTTTCCTCCTATGAATATGTTTTAAAGAGCTACCAGATTGATTTGGTTGTCGGTGACCGAGATTTAGATTTAATTCCCGCACGAAAATTAAAAATTAAAACATGTGCCTTTCAAAATCGAAACATCGAAGCTGATTTTCATATCGATAGCTATGCAGATTTTATCCCAGAAGTCCTTAACCAACTTCTCTAAATACTGCAACTCGATAATTTTTGAAACCTTTTTCTATTTAATCCGTATAAGTAAATATAAGTAGGAAGATTAAATCGATTAAAAAATTATAATAGAACGGAAGATCTATATTGAGCTCTACTATTTTATTAATTGGACAATATGCATTTGAGATTTATTATTGGTTAATTTTAATCTCTATCTTTGGTTCATGGTTTCCTCAGTTTCAAGCATCCAAACTTGGAATCTGGGTTGCCAAGCTGGTTGAACCTTATTTAGGATTGTTCAGAAAGTTTATACCCCCTCTTGGTCCTATTGACTTTTCACCAATTATCGCATTAGTTGCCTTTAGATTCATCCGTCAATTTGCATTAGAAGGTCTTCGTCAATCATTGAATGTCCTTGGTGCCTAAATGCTATCAAAAAAGGAGCTGCTTTTTTTCAGCTCCTTTTCTCTATATCATTAAAATCTCCCTAATATCCTCCTCGGTAAGGGTAGACATGACTTTCTCATCAGAATCAATAATTTCTTCAATGAGGTGTCTTTTCTTATCTTGTAGTTCATTCATTTTTTCCTCAATTGTCCCTCTGGCGACCAGCTTGATAACCTGTACGACATTTTTCTGACCCATCCGATGGGCACGGTCGGCTGCTTGTTCCTCCACAGCTGGATTCCACCACGTGTCATACAAAATGACAGTATCAGCACTCATTAAATTCAGGCCTGTCCCTCCTGCTTTTAACGAAATCAGGAACATATCCCTCTCCCCGCGATTAAAGCGCTCGGAGATTTCGACCCTTTCTTCTGAGGGTGTCTGTCCATCTAGATAAAAGAAAGGCATGCCCTTTACCGTTAACGCGCGCCCGATCAGTTCAAGCATTTTGGTAAACTGTGAAAAGATTAATACCCTTCTTCCAGCGAGCTTTGATTCCTCGACAATCTGTAAGAGCTGTTCGAATTTCGCTGATTTCCCTTGATACCCATCCACAAATAAGCCTGGATGACAGCAAATCTGCCGTAGCCTTGTCAATCCTGCCAATATTTTAATCCGATTTTTTCGAATCGTGTCTTTATCGAGTTGCTTCAACGTGTCGTGTCTAAGTTTCGCCAAATAAGCTGCATAAAGTTTCTTTTGATCAGGGAGCAGTTCGACCGATTCCAATGACTCCATTTTTTCAGGAAGTTCGGTTAGCACATCTTCCTTCATCCTCCGCAGTAAAAAAGGACGGATTCTCCGCGCAATCGTTTTCCTGGAAAGCTGGCTATATTCCTTTAAACCGAGAAACAGTACTGGAAAAACAACGTGAAAAATGGACCACAACTCCTCTAAGGAATTTTCCACAGGTGTTCCTGTTAAGGCAAAGCGATGATTAGACTGAAGTTTCTTTACCGCTCGTGCGGTTTGCGTCAACGGATTCTTAAAGGCTTGCGCTTCATCGAAAAACACCGTATGAAAGGTTTGCTTCTCGAACCAGGTAATCTCGCGTCGCAGTAACGGGTAGGAAATAATCATAACATCGACATCAGTCTGATCCTTTAGCAGGTTGGTCCGCTCTGCTTTTGTCCCATCAATAACGATCACTTTTAGTTGGGGAGCAAATTTCCTAATTTCACTCAGCCAGTTATAGGTCAACGATGACGGACAAACCACAAGGACGGGCTGATTATTTTTACGAAGATCGGATTGGACGGACACGATAAACGCGATGCTTTGAATCGTTTTCCCGAGACCCATATCATCTGCCAAAATCCCTCCGAATCCATAATAAGCAAGAGTTTTCATCCATTTTAATCCGTGTTTTTGATAATCCTTGAGAATAGGATCTAAACTCGTTGTTACCTCGAACTTCAACTTGCTGGGATCGTGAAGGTGATCGAGGAACTGCCGGAAAGATTCCTCCAGCTTGAAGGCATCACTAACCTCGACCGTGTCAAGGAGTTGAAGGCTCTGCTCAATTGGTACATCCAAACCGCTGACGATATCCTTATTCTTAGCTAGTGGTGAGTAAAGAAAACGCTGGATTTCATTGAATTCTCTTGTCTGAAGAGAGAGAAGGGATCCATTCGGCAAACGATAATATTTCCTTTTTTCCTCTAAAGCCGCCAAAACTTCACGTATTTGTCCTTCAGGAATGCCGTCCATTTCAAACTTGAATTCAAGCCAGTTGGTTCGTTCCTTTTTGACCCTCACCCTTACCTGCGGACGAAAAGTATCTCTGGAAATCCGATTTCGGACAGCTGTCGTTGCATAGATTCGGACAAGCTTTTGGAGCTTTGGAACGACGTAAGTTAAAAAATCATATTCCAGTTCTTCATTATGGAGAAAATATCCTCCGTCCGTCTTGGCAAACGAGCTATCCTCAAAGATCTGCAGAATTTCCTCTTCCATTTCCGCATCGCGTATTACTACCGCGCCAGCCGGGAGATCTCTATTTTCCAATGGGTTAATAATCCAATTTTCATAATGAAATTCCAGTCCCGCCAGCAAGCGATTTTTGACACGATCCAAGTACAGTTTGGCCACTAGAGGCGTTTTCATCCATTGCTTCGAAATCGCTTCAGCAATTGTTACCTGTCCTAATTTTCGTAATCCCGGTGCCACTTTTTCGAGAAAAAACTGGATTTGCTCTTGTGGAATCAAAATTTGATTCGTTCCTGATGCTTCTAGCATCTTTTTGAGATCAGAAAGACGTGTAAAGTCCTGATCTTCAAGCTGTTTTATTTTGCCTTCAAATAAAACGGAATGATAGGGTTCTAAGAAAATCATCCGCTGCAAGTTTTTTACGTTCAACTGATAGCCGTTTCTATCCGCATTAGTAAAATCAAACTGTAAGGGCAGCCCTTCTTCTAATACATACAGTCCCCGATAGGTTTCGCCATCATACTCCACCAGCACATTGGGTATTTTTCGAAGGAAAGATAGCAGACGACCCCAAGCGGAGGATGGAATGTTCAGCATCTGTTGTTGACTGGTGTCAGGCACCACATCCACATAAACCTTTTCATCCCGTACTACTTGAATGAGTTGTTCGAGAACGTCATTGCTTTCTTTATGAAAGCAATGCTTACTTGGATCAAATGTAAAGGTGCTAGAAAGGGAGAAGGGCTTTCCTATTCTAATCCGATCTAGAAATTCACGGATGTTTGGAACATTGATGGACTCGAGCGTAATGTCGATGGCGAATAGATTTCGTCCCTTGCCCACATCAGCGGGTTTCAAGGCAAACTCGATATCAAGCACGTTTCTTTTTTCAAAATGGCGCTGATGACCGCTTGATCGGACTGGCTGAGCCGAAAAGAGATTGAGTAATCCCTCCGTCAGTTCTTGGTTCGTTGAATGAGTCACCATCGGGACGGATCCTTTTTGCTGGTGCTCATAAATGGCTAGTAAAACCGCCGCAATATGCTGACAGTCTTTCGTAAAAGAAGCCAGTTTTGGGCAGGTACATTCTGTTCGAAGGTCACCACTTGAGCCTATTTCAATGGTCACATGAAAGTCTTCGTCACTACACACAGTTGCTTGAAAACGATGAGGGAGAAATTGTTGAAAGATAACTTTATTCGTTTGATAAAAATAATCTCCTCGTTTGAAGGAGACAGTGCCACACATTTCTTTAATTCGTTTATGAGTTAATGTTACATTCAAATGTCCTGCTCCTTCCTGAGGTTTAGACTCTGATGTCCATAAAGATATAGAACATTATAGCATAAGTACTTTTTATCTTATTCATGAAAAAGAGCCTGCCCTTAGAACAGAGGGCAGACGCTTGAAAAGGAAATTTATTCTTCAAAACCAACTCTCATCGTATCCGGATGAGAACCAGCACGGCTATCTTGATTTAATCCATCAATCTTGTCCATATCCTCAGCAGATAATTCAAAATCAAAAATATCCGCATTTTCAATAATGCGATGGTCCTTGATTGATTTTGGAATGGTCACCACACCATGCTGCAGATCCCAGCGCAAGATCACTTGAGCAACAGATTTATTATATTTATGGGCAAGATCTTCAAGAACTGGTTCATTTAGAAGCTGACCTTGTTTTAACGGCGACCATGCTTCCATTTGAATGCCTTCATTTTTACAGTAAGCAAGCAGCTCTTTTTGGGTTAAATGCGGATGGAACTCTACCTGATTTACCATGGGTTTAATCTCTGCGGAACTGATTAAATCCTCTAGATGATGGACCAGGAAGTTACTTACACCAATGGCGCGGACACGACCCTCTTTATAGAGCTTTTCCAATGCCTTCCATGTATCTTTATATTTATCCTTCCCAGGCCAGTGGATTAGATAAAGATCCAAGTAATCAAGTCCAAGTTTGGTAAGACTAGTTTCGAAGGCTTTTAAAGTCGATTCATATCCTTGATCAGAATTCCATACCTTGGACGTGATAAATAATTCTTCACGCGGCACCCCTGATTCTTTAATCGCTTGACCAACGCCTTCTTCATTTTTATAAATAGCGGCAGTATCAATACTAATATATCCATTCTTAATGGCTGCTTTAACGGATTGAACGACCTCATCTCCTTCGTTCACTTTAAATACACCTAACCCAACCCATGGCATTTTAACACCATTATGTAATGTAGTTGTGTCTTTTAAATTTGTTGGCATCATCTATTCCTCCTATTTATTAAGGCTCTTTTCGTAAACTTTTTT
>NZ_JBALOS010000087.1:0-6874 GCF_036962765.1 Neobacillus drentensis | reverse complement strand
CTATGCGAAAATAGCCTTTCTTAATAATCGAAACAACGCCTAATCAGCTTTGCATCAATTTGAAAAACACGAAATGGAGATAACGTTTATTTCCCTCTGGCAGTTTGAACTTTCTCAATATACTGTTTTGCATACTCGGTGATCTTGTTGTATTCCCCTGTTTTTGCCGGCGCCACTAGATTACCGCCTACCCCGACAGCTACACAGCCATTTTTAATCCATTGTCCGACATTATCTAAATCGACACCGCCAGTAGGCATAATGTTGATTTGTGGAAGCGGTGCTTTCACTGCTTTGACAAAATCAGGCCCAAATGCACTTCCAGGGAATAGTTTCACAATATCGACCCCGGCTTCTAATGCACGTTTCATTTCGGTAAGGGTCATACAGCCAGGCATGTAGGGTACTTGATAAAGATTACATAATGTTGCCGTTTCCTGATCAAAAGCTGGACTTACCACAAACTGGGCCCCCGCCAAAATCGCAATCCGTGCAGTTGCTGCATCAAGTACTGTTCCTGCTCCAATCACTACATCATTATTATCTTGATAAAGGGTTGCTAATTCTTTAATCACTTCATCTGCACCTTGCACGGTAAAAGTAACCTCAATCCCTTGGATGCCACCTTCTACACAGGCTTCCGAAATGTTAACAGCCTCTTCCTTCGAGTCGGCTCTTACAACGGCAACCACACCACATTCAGCAATTTTCGTTAATATATTGATTTTTTTCATCATGGCAGTCACTTACTTTCTATTTTTTTATAATATTATTCCTAAAAAATTTTTACCGTTTTAATTTAAATTTACAAAAGATTCTCTATAACGTATCATATAATAGAACAGTGTTCCAAAAAAGTAAAATGAAAAACATTAAAAGAGGTAGAAATCATGTCAAATGTTCAATCCCTTGAAAGAGCTCTAACCATATTAAATAAGCTTTCTGAATATCCCGATGGCATCCAAATTACGCGGCTATCGGAGCAGGTTGGACTGACAAAAGGTACCCTTCATCGATTGTTAGCAACATTAGCGAATATGAATTATGTTGTCAAAGATGAAGAAACCGACAAATATAAACTTGGCTTACAAGTCCTCTTTCTTTCTAGAAATCTTTTAAATCACTCGAATATTGTCACGATCGCAAAGCCATATTTAGAAAAATTATCACAAGAAGTGAATGAAACCGTTCATTTATGCATTGAAGACCGCGGCGAAGTGATTTATATTGATAAAATTGAAAGTAATCAAACCATTCGGATGTATTCGCGCATTGGAAGCAGAGCCCCCATGTACAGTACCGCTGTAGGAAAAATATTACTTTCTGATATGAGTTCAAACCAATTTGAGGACATCGTTTCAAATATTATCTTTATTCCAAAAACACCTACAACGATTACATCTAAAGAAGAATTCATCAAAGAAATTGAAAAGGTGAAAGTCCAAGGTTATGCCTTAGACAATGCCGAGAATGAAGAAGTACTAAGATGTATCGCCTCACCAATTTACGACCATAAAGGAAAGATTATTGCCAGTTTTAGTATTTCAGGACCAAATAACCGAGTTACAATGGATCTGATCAACCATTCCTTAATTGACAAAATGAAACAGTATAGTATCGCCATTTCAAGGAACCTTGGATACACGGGTCCTTAAACCATATAATCCAAAGGTAAAGAATGTCACTTAAAGCGGGTCTTCTTTACCTTTTTTCATCTCTTCTATTAACGCTTTTCCAATGATTCTTCAATAAAAGCTTCCAAGCTGGCTCTATTAGGTAATCCGTCATTATCACCAGGAGACATCACTGCAAGCGCACCGATCGCCGCTCCTCGTTTTACCGCTTCCTTCAAAGGCAAACCTTCCAATATCCCGCTGACCACTCCAACGGCAAATCCGTCACCAGCACCTACCGTATCTAGGACTTTCTTTACTGGGAAACCCTCGGTGTAGAATTGCTCACTTTGTGAACTAGTGAACGCCCCTGCTGCCCCGAGCTTAATAACAACCGTTTTTACACCGGCGGCGTGATAATAAGCAGCAATTTCATGAACGTCTTCTTTACCCGTTAAGAGTTTTCCTTCCTCAATGCCAGGAAGAACAATGTCTGCACGGCAAGCCAGGTCGTTAATGACTTGAGCCATTTCTTGTTTGTCAGCCCAAAGGCCTGGACGCAAATTAGGATCATACGAAATTTGCACGCCTCGCTCCCGAGCCTCCTTCATTAGTTTGTAAACCATTTCTCGACAACCTGCCGATAAGGCCGGCGGAATACCCGTTAAATGAATATGGTCAAATCCGTCCCAGTTCAAATGAGCGATTGTTTCCAAGTCCATATGTGAAGCAGCTGAATTTTTTCGGGCTGAAAACACTTCTGGGTCACCGCTCATGACCTTTTCCTTCCATTGCATCCCTGTTAAATAGTTCGCATCATACGTCACATACGTGGTATCAATGGCATTCTGCTTCAAAAACTTTTCAATATTTTTGCCAAACGGGTCCATCCCCAATTGGGTAATATAGGTAACTTCATGCCCTAAGCGTGACATCCCAATGGAAAAATTGACCTCCGCTCCTGCAACAAAACGATCAAATCGCTCAACATTTTCTAAGGAACCCTCTTGGTCTGCTACGAAGAGTGCCATAGGTTCTCCCACAGTCATAATTCTACTCATACGATCCTCCCCTTAATTGAAAGAGAGACATACGCTGTATATGTCTCCCTTGATTTACTTATCAAGCCGTGGCTTTATTTCCGCCTGGCACTACTGATTCTTTGTTTTTCTTTTTCATGTATTGTGACCAATAGGCAGTTAAAATCGGAACTAATATCGACGTAACGATCACAGATGCTGCACACAAAGCAGTTGCCGATTGTGCAACCGGAAGAAATTCAGGTTTCATCGTAGCAATGATCATTGGATTGGCCACTGCAGCGCCTGCTGTACTTGATGCTGCAAGTCCTGCTGTACCGTTTCCGCCACCGATAAATTTATCAGCTAGCATTAATGGAATTCCTGTGATAGCGATTACAAGAAGACCCAATAAAATTCCTGCCAGACCTGTCTTCGCAATTACAGTCAGATCAATCGAGTTACCTAGAGCAAAACCAAAGAATGGAATCATGGTATGTGTAGCTTTACTGAAGAATTCACGGAAATCTTTATCCAAGTTACCAAGAATAAACCCTACTAAGAAAGGTAAGACAGCGCCTACAAATGCTTGCGGTTGGAATGCAGCTAACCCAGTTGAACCAAGAATTAACATTGTCACTAGTGGGCCTGATTCAAGTGACATAAGTACAAACGCACCAGCTTCTTCTTTACTGCCGTACTGCTGCATAATGGAAGCATATAAACCGCCGTTTGTCATATCCATACAGGAAATTAAAGCGAGAACAGAGAACCCGGCAAAAAAGCCAGTTTGAATCCCGCCATCTGGGATAAACATAGCAGCAACGATGGCAACTACCCATGCAACCGCTATCTTTGTTACCACAAGTGTTCCTGATTTCCGTAAAACAGTACCTGTTGCTTTAATATTGATTCCTGCACCCATGCAGAAAAACCAGACTGCTAAAATTGGTACAGTCCCGGTCATTAACCCATTCGTAAATGAACCAAAATACTCGCCAGATTTTGGTGCGAGCGTATGAATAATTGCACCTAAAAATAATGGAACCAGCATAAGCCCACCAGGGATTTTTTCAATCGTCTTCATAATTTTCATACTTGCATACCTTACCTTTCGGTTTATAATGGGTAATTTTTTTAGTAAAAAGTCGAGACATGCTGTGTTATGTTCCTGAATCAAATTCCGACAATCAAAGGCGGCTGGATTTAAGTGTTACTGACCTTGAACCGCCTCTGACTTTTGAATCTCTATTTCCTTATCCCAAATTACCGGGCCAACCAACCGCCATCAACTGCTAGAATATGTCCATTCATATAATCGGATGCTTTACTAGATAAGAAGACAACTACCCCCATAAGGTCTGAAGGATCGGCCCATCTTCCAGCTGGAATACGAGAGAGAATTTCTGCATTCCGTTTCTCATCTGCACGAATTGGCGCTGTATTAGCAGTAGCGATATATCCTGGTGCAATCGCATTGATTTGAATATTGTAATGTCCTAATTCGTTGGCAAATGCCTTTGTAAGACCCGCAACCCCATGTTTACTTGCTGTGTATGGCGGAATAAATTTACCACCTTGGAAGGACAGCATCGAACCAATGTTGATAATTTTTCCGCTTTCTTGTTTAGCCATGACTCTAGCAACCTCTTGACTCAGAAAATAGACTGCGTTCAGGTTAATATCCATGACCGCATCCCAATCCTCTTGTTTGTATTCTAGTAATGGAGTACGACGAATGGTTCCCGCATTATTCACGAGAATATCTATTTTCCCATAGACGTTCAAACACTCATCTACGATATTCTTAATATTTTTCCTTACCGTTAAGTCTGCTTGATGAAAGTGGACAGTGCGTCCTGTCTCTTCAATCAGAGCTTTGGTTTCATCCCAGTTGGTATCGTGGGAAACGATAAATAAATCTGCTCCTGCTTTCGCTAATGCGATTGCATATCCTTGACCAAGACCGGTATTTCCTCCTGTCACAATCGCAACCTTACCTGTTAACTGAAAAAAATCTAGTGAAAAATCTCTCAAACTCATTAGTTAGCACCTCTTCTTTTATGTCTTCTCATCTTGCAGTTTACAAGTTATCTCAGTTGGTCCATGGTTACTTGATCCATATCGTTATAGGTTTTATTTTCACCAGCCATTGCCCAGATAAAAGTATAATTACTAGTTGCACTGCCGCAGTGAATCGACCATGGCGGTGAAATAACCGCTTGTTCGTTCTTCATCACAAGATGACGCGTTTCCGTTGGTTCACCCATCATATGGAACATTCTTGCATTTTCTTCCAAATCAATATATAGGTAGACTTCCATTCTACGGTCATGTGTATGAGTTGGCATCGAATTCCACACGCTTCCCGTATTTAATTGCGTCAAGCCCATAACAACCTGGCAGCTTTGGATTCCCTCATTATGTATCATGCGGCGAATCACTCGATCATTTGCATTTTCAAGTGATCCTAAGCGGTCACCTTCAATATCCTTAAAGGCAACGTGTTGAACTGGATACTCTTTATGAGCAGGAGCAGAGAATAAATAAAACTTTGCTGGACTTACAGGGGACTCACTAGCGAACAGTAACTCTTTCTTCCCTAATCCAACATACAAGCAATCTTTGTTATCCATTTCATATGTCTCGCCATCAACGATAATCTTCCCTCTTCCACCGACATTAAAAATTCCCACTTCTCTTCTCTCTAAGAAGTAATCGGCTTTGATTTGATCATATCCTTTTAAAGAAATCGTCTCTCCCATTGGTGTGATGCCACCGATAATGGCACGGTCTTCCATGGTATAAACAAGCTTAATTTCGCCTGGCACAAATAACTCTTCTATAAGATAGTGTTTGCGAAGTTCCTCGGTTGTAAATGTTTTGGCATGATCCGGGTGTGTTGAGTACCTAGTTTCCACAATATCCATCTCCTTATATGTAATGACTATTATCTTGGATTTGTCTTGTTCCGCATCGTGGTACGTTGTTTCATAATTTAATTATAGCGTTTCCATTTTCAAATGGCTAGTATTAATTTGACAAAAAAGTGAATTTTATTTTTAGATGCTTTCGTTGAAAGAACTATCGAAAATGATAGCGAGGTTTCACCCCTTTTGGTAAAATTATCTAAAGCATTTAGGGGGGATGTCCATTATGATTACCTATCCATATTTAAAAAAGGGCGCAACAATTGGAGTGACTGCCCCCTCATCAGGAGTGCCATCACCTTTACACGAGGTCCTTAAACTTGCAAGCGGCCGGCTGGAACAAAGAGGTTTCAAGGTAGTGCTGGGTGAAACGGCTTGGACTCAGGATAAGGCTAAATCAGCCCCGGCATTAAAACGTGCGACTGAATTTAATGAGATGATACGTGACAGTAACATCGACATCATCATTCCACCTTGGGGCGGCGAGTTATTAATCGAGATCCTTGAACATATGGACTTTGAAACTATAAAAAACAAATGGATTTTAGGCTATTCTGATGTCAGCGCGCTATTGCTGGCGATTACCTTAAAGACAGGTATCGCAACCGCACATGGAACAAATATAGTAGATTTACGAGGGGAATTTATGGATGAAACAACAGCCAAGTGGGAGGCTGTTTTAGCAACAAACACGGGGGCATCGATTATTCAGTTTTCCTCGGACCGCTTTCAAAAGGAATGGCAGCATGCTAATCCTTCGCCCTGCGTTTTTCATTTAACTGAACAAACTACTTGGAAAACGGTAGGAAGTGGTCCCGCTAGGATCGAAGGACGTTTACTCGGTGGATGTATAGATATTATTAGACATCTTATTGGGACACCCTTCGGTGATGTAGATACTTTTAGAAAAACCCATATCAATGGAGAGCCCGTTATTTGGTATTTAGAGAATTGTGAAATGAATTCCACGGATTTAAGAAGATCCTTGATCCAAATGAAATTAGCGGGCTGGTTTGAAAACTGTTCCGGACTGTTGTTTGGGCGGAGTGATGCCAATAATCCCGTGGAAAACTATACGGTGGAAGATGTTTATCAAGACCTTGCTGATGAGCTTGAAATACCAGTTATTTATGATATTGATTGCGGGCATCTCCCACCACAAATCACCTTCATCAATGGGGCTTATGCAGAGGTGGGAGTTTTCGAAGGTAAAGGTACCGTTTTACAATTTTTCCGGCCGTAATTATCACAGTTGTCTGCATGGCATTCGGACAGCTTTATTCAATTTTCCAATTCACCTGTCCGAATAAGC
>NZ_JBALOS010000086.1:0-54220 GCF_036962765.1 Neobacillus drentensis | reverse complement strand
AATTTTAGTATTATGTATGTACGGTAATGAGAGGATTTGAGAGAAATGAATCTACAAAAGCTGCTTAAGAATTTGCATCTTCTAGTTCCTTATCAAGGTGAAGACCCAGAAATAACTTCAATCGAAAATGATAATCGGAAGGTGCAAAAGGGGAGCTTATTTATTTGTATTAAGGGATATACAGTAGACGGTCATGATTTTGCTGAATCCGCTGTAAAAAACGGGGCAGCAGCAGTATTAGCTGAGCGTCCGTTATCACTTGATGTACCTGTTATTCTTGTTAAGGATACAACGAGAGCAATGGCTGTCCTTGCTGATGTTTTTTATGAGCAGCCAACTAAAAACCTGCACTTAATAGGAATCACTGGTACAAACGGAAAAACGACGACGAGTCATTTAATTGAAAAAATATTTTCCGATGCAGGTCAAAAAACAGGTCTAATTGGGACTATGTATACCAAAATCGCGGAAAAGACGATTGAAACAAAAAACACAACTCCTGAAAGCTTAACACTTCAAAAAACCTTTAATCAAATGGTTGAAGCAGGTGTTGATATAGCGGTAATGGAAGTATCTTCTCATGCATTAGACCTTGGCAGGGTCCATGGCTGTGATTATGATGTGGCTGTGTTTACCAATTTAACCCAGGACCACTTGGATTATCACAAAACAATGGAAGAATATAAACGTGCCAAGAGTTTATTATTTGCCCAACTTGGTAATACATTTGATCATCAAAAACCAAAATTTTCTATTTTAAACGCAGACGATCCTGCATCAGAGATGTATAACAGGTCAACTGCTGCACACGTCATTACATATGGAATCGACAATAATGCTGATATTCAAGCGAAGAATATCCACATGACTTCTTCAGGTACTAAGTTTGATTTACATGTCCAAACCGAAAAGTTTCCAATCCAAATGCAATTAATTGGTAAATTCAGTGTTTATAATGTTTTAGCAAGTATTGCAGCAGCTGTTGTGTCTGGAATTTCTATAGAAGCAGTAATCCAGTCGATCGAAGACGTGAAAGGTGTATCAGGGAGATTTGAACTGGTAAATGCAGGTCAGGATTTCACGGTGATTGTTGATTACGCTCATACACCA
This sequence comes from Neobacillus drentensis, assembly GCF_036962765.1. Classification (GTDB taxonomy): domain Bacteria; phylum Bacillota; class Bacilli; order Bacillales; family Cytobacillaceae; genus Neobacillus; species Neobacillus drentensis_C. The sequence continues at coordinate 53,110 of NZ_JBALOS010000086.1, read as the reverse complement.
GATAGCCTTGAAAATGTATTAAAAACAGTGCAGCATTTTGCGAAGAAAAAGGTTTTTGTCATTGTTGGCTGTGGTGGAGACCGCGATCGCACAAAGCGGCCATTGATGGCTAAGATAGCCTGTGAATGGTCAACAAATCCCATCTTAACTTCGGATAATCCTAGAAGTGAAGACCCATTAGCGATCTTGAAGGATATGGAAGCAGGTGTCCAAGGTGAAGCCTTCCGAGTGATTCCTGACCGGAAAGAAGCGATTCAAACTGCAATTCGAGAGGCATCTGAAGGTGATGTGATATTAATCGCCGGTAAAGGCCATGAAACCTATCAAATTATTGGGAATGTTGTTCACGACTTTGATGACCGGCTTGTGGCTCGGGAAGCGATTGAGGGGAGATAGCTATGTATTTAGCTTTAAAAGACTTGGCAGGTCTATTTGAAAATAGACGTGGGATCCAGGATAACCTATTTTTTGTTACAGTTTGCGACCAAGCTAACGCAGCCCAGCCAAAAGGATTATTTGTATATGAAAGTGGAAAGTCTGGTGATCTTTCTGAAGCAATTGCTAATGGAGCAATCGCTGCCATTTGGGAAGAAGGAATTGAAATTCCGAGCTATACCCCGAATCATTTCCCAATATTCATTACACAAGNNTGAGGCAATTATAACGATAATAAGTCATTATATTGAAAAAATAGATGGAGAAACAGATGAAATTATGGAGATAACTAACTTTAAATTTTCAAATAAAAAACTTCTTAATAAAAATAAAGAAACATATGATATAGCTGTGATGTTAAACAAAATTAATACTAATAATAAACCTGAAAGGAGGGAATAAAATGCTCGAGCAAGTTATTTTTTTCACAATCATTATGGGCTTTCTTATCTCAGTATTGCTTTCTCCTGTGTTTATTCCCTTCTTAAGAAGGTTGAAATTTGGACAAAGCATTCGTGAAGAGGGACCCAAATCACATCAAAAAAAATCAGGCACACCTACAATGGGCGGTGTAATGATCCTGTTTTCGATTGTCATTACGACATTCGTCATGACAGGGAAATTTTCTGAACCGACTGTCAAAACCTATTTGCTGCTACTCGTTACACTTGGTTTTGGATTGCTTGGGTTTTTAGACGATTTTATCAAAGTAGTCTTAAAAAGGAATTTGGGGTTAACATCCAAACAAAAGCTGGCAGGCCAAATCATTATTTCAGCTATCTTTTATCTTATTTATAGACAACAAGGTTTTTCTACAGAAATAAGCATTCCATTTTCGGATACGACCTTCGATTTAGGTTGGTTTTTCATTTTCTTCATCATATTCTGGCTGGTTGGCTTTTCCAATGCTGTTAATCTAACAGATGGACTTGATGGATTGGTGTCAGGCACCGCAGCAATTGCGTTTGGTGCTTTAGCTGTCCTTGCTTGGAATCAATCACAGATGGAGATTGCTATATTTTCTGTAGCCGTTGTAGGCTCTGTGTTAGGATTCTTGGTATTTAATGCCCATCCAGCTAAGGTTTTTATGGGAGATACAGGTTCGCTTGCTCTCGGTGGTGCCATTGCGACAATCGCAATTCTTACAAAGCTTGAAATTTTGCTTATCATCATTGGCGGAGTATTTGTTATAGAAACATTATCAGTTATATTACAGGTTATTTCCTTTAAAACGACTGGTAAACGGATTTTTCGTATGAGTCCTTTACATCATCATTATGAATTAGTAGGCTGGTCGGAATGGCGCGTAGTTGTTACTTTTTGGAGTGTAGGATTAATTCTTGCAATACTAGGAATCTATATTGAGGTGTGGTTATAAATTGAAACAGATTAAATCTTTCAGTCATAAAAAAATTCTTGTCCTCGGTTTGGCGAAAAGCGGGGTAACCGCTGCCGCACTATTACATAAGCTTGGTGCATTTGTAACCGTTAATGATAAAAAGCCATTTTCGGAAAATCCAGAGGCGCAAGGTCTTTTAGAACAAGGGATTAAAGTTATTTGTGGTGATCACCCTATCGAGCTTCTTGATGAAGGATTCGAGTTGATTGTCAAAAATCCGGGTATTCCATATAACAACCCAATGATTGCAGGCGCGATAGAAAAAGGGATTCCTGTTATCACTGAAGTGGAGCTTGCATATCAAATCTCTGAAGCACCATTTATTGGGATCACAGGGACAAATGGAAAAACAACCACAACAACATTAGTTTATGAAATGTTAAATGAGGGTGAGAAGCACCCGTTAATTGCAGGGAATATTGGTACGGTTGCATCAGGAGTTGCCGAGGAAGCAACTGCGGAAAATACGATTGTTATTGAATTATCCTCTTTTCAATTAATGGGGATTGACACTTTTAAACCTAAAATCGCCATTCTTACGAATCTTTATGATGCCCATTTGGATTATCATGGCACAAAAAAGGAGTACATTGCTGCAAAGGCAAACATCACAAAAAAACAAACTGAACTGGACTATCTAATCGTTAATGCCGATCAAGAAGAAACATTAGAAGTCGCTCGTCACTCTAAGGCCAGTATTATTCCTTTTACAACAAAAAAAGAACTAACTGAAGGAGCGTATCTTTCTGACGGCTGGATTATGTTTAATCGCGAAAAAGTGATGGAAATCGAAAAAATAGCTTTACCAGGCAACCACAACCTTGAAAATATATTATCTGCAATGGCTGCAGCAAAGCTTTCCGGAGTAGAAAACAGCGCAATTCAGCGGGTTCTCCGAACATTTACTGGAGTCAGGCACCGTCTGCAATACGTAACAGAAGTAAATGGCAGAAAATTTTATAATGATTCGAAAGCGACGAATATATTGGCGACTATTAATGCCTTAGCTGCTTTTAGTGCTCCGGTTATTTTACTTGCGGGCGGATTGGATCGTGGAAATGAGTTTGATGAACTTCTTCCTTATTTAAGAAATGTTAAAGCAATGATAACCTTTGGGCAGACTGCACCAAAGATGGAACGCATTGGGAAAGAAGCAGGAATAAAACTAATTAAGCGTGTCGATAATGTTGACAAGGCAGTGCCTGAGGCTTATCGATACTCTGAACCAGGTGACGTTGTATTATTATCTCCAGCGTGTGCGAGCTGGGATCAATATAAAACTTTTGAGGTCAGGGGAGACATTTTTATCGAAGCGGTGCATAAGCTTAAGTAAGGGCTTGTCTTAGCGGAAAAGCGGGAAGCGGTCGGCTAGCGAAGTACACTAGTCGCTAAGATTTGAAGCTAGACAGTATTATATGTTCTGCTAAGCCCTAAAACTAGCAGTTGAGGTGTATTGTTGTGCCGACAAAGAGAACAACTCCTGATTTTATTTTAATGATTGTAACCTTCACTCTCCTGGCAATAGGGCTTATCATGGTTTACAGCGCAAGTGCTATTTGGGCTGAATATAAATTTAATGATTCCTTTTTCTTTGCTAAAAGACAGACCCTTTTTGCCGGAGTGGGAATTGCAGCCATGTTTTTCATTATGAACATCAATTATTGGACGTGGCGGACGTGGTCCAAAACATTTCTACTTGTTTGTTTTGTGTTACTTGTCCTAGTGTTAATTCCGGGGATTGGAAATGAAAGAAATGGTTCTCGAAGTTGGATTGGTGTAGGAGCTTTTTCAATACAACCTTCCGAATTTATGAAACTGGCAATGATTGCTTTTTTGGCAAAGTATCTTTCTGAACGTCAAAAATTGATCACTTCGTTTAAGAAAGGTCTTGTTCCTTCCTTAGGTCTTGCCTTTTTAGCCTTCTCGATGATTATGCTTCAGCCTGATTTAGGTACAGGAACGGTCATGATGGGAACCTGTGTTGTCATGATATTTATTGCTGGTGCCCGGGTAAGTCATTTTGCCTTTCTGGGATTGTTGGGAGTAGCTGGATTTATTGGCTTAATTGCCTCGGCTCCGTACCGTATAAAACGGATTACATCTTTTTTAGATCCATGGTCGGACCCATTGGTAAGTGGGTTTCAAATTATACAATCACTCTATGCGATTGGTCCTGGCGGGTTGTTTGGACTAGGGCTTGGCGAGAGCAGGCAGAAGTTTTTTTACTTACCTGAACCACAGACCGATTTTATCTTTGCCATTTTATCTGAAGAACTAGGGTTTATTGGCGGTTCATTTATTTTACTTCTATTTGCACTGTTATTATGGAGAGGTATTCGAATCGCATTAGGGGCACCGGATTTATATGGCAGCTTTTTAGCTGTTGGGATCATCGCCATGGTGGCGATTCAGGTAATGATTAATATTGGTGTTGTTACAGGTCTAATGCCTGTTACAGGCATTACCTTGCCATTTTTAAGCTATGGAGGCTCTAGTTTAACCTTGATGTTAATGGCGATCGGTGTTCTCCTTAATATCAGCAGGTATTCAAGATTATGATCCTTCACCCTGTTTACTAGCAGGGTTCTTTTTATTTTAGACTATGTTAAAGAATATTGTTTAACATAGCATTATTTTAAAATAATCAATTCATATCATTACAATTAGATAACATTCTTTTTTCATTTGCTTTATTTTGATTGTTTTTATAGTAAGATAGGGTATGCAATTAGGTGTTAAATAGTTAATGGGGTGGAAACATGAAAATTGTTGTTAGCGGTGGAGGAACTGGCGGGCATATCTATCCTGCTCTTGCACTCATTCGTGAAATACAAAAACAGAATAAAGATGCTAAATTTTTATACATAGGGACTAGTAATGGTTTAGAAAGCAAAATTGTTCCAAGGGAAAATATTGATTTTAAATCCATTCACATTACTGGTTTTAAAAGAAAGCTCTCCTTTGAAAATATAAAAACAGTTCTTCGTTTCCTAAAAGGAGTAAAAGACAGTAAAAAAATGTTAAAAGATTTCCAGCCGGATATTGTCATCGGGACTGGCGGATATGTTTGTGGACCAGTTGTGTATGCTGCTTCCAAACTTGGGATTCCAACGATCATTCATGAACAAAATAGTGTACCTGGTTTAACAAATAAATTTTTAAGCCGTTATGTTAATAAGATAGCGATCTGTTTTGACGAGGCAAAGGATTATTTTCCAGAACAGAAGACGGTTTTTACAGGAAATCCCCGTGCATCAGAAGTAATTGGCAAGGACGGGATTAAAGGGCGTCTTGCAGCTGGACTTAGTGCAACAATGCCAGTGGTCTTAATATTTGGTGGCAGTCGCGGTGCGAGACCAATCAATGAGGCAGTTGTGAAGGCATTTGCCGATTTGGCTGAAAAGCCCTATCAAGTTCTTTATATTACCGGTGACGTACATTATGATGATGTTAAAAAGGAAGTTGAATTAATTGGAAACCCTAAAAATGTCGTCATTAAACCGTTTATTCATAATATGCCTGAGGTTTTGGCTGGGGTTGATTTAGTGGTTTCAAGGGCAGGAGCAACAACGCTTGCTGAAATAACCTCACTCGGTATTCCAAGTATCCTAGTCCCAAGTCCATATGTTACAAATAATCATCAAGAGAAAAACGCAAGGTCGTTAAGTGATCATGGTGCTGCCGAATTGTTATTAGAGAAGGACTTAAATAATAATAGTCTTGTGAATCATATCGATCGTATTCTTTTAAATAAAGATAAATTAATTGAAATGAGGATAAAGGCTAAAAAAATGGGTGTGCCCTATTCAGCTTCTAGACTTTATTCCTTAATGCAAGAACTTGTAAAAACAAATCGAAAGTAGCCCAAAAAGGTTTTTAGCATAAACTGAAATAAATGCATCAAGGAAAGTTAGGGTGGTAAAAATGGACGGAATCTTAAACGAGTTATTAGCTTTAAATATCGGAAAGGTTAAGGAAAATGAACCTTTAGCCAATCATACAACGATGAAAATAGGCGGACCTGCCGACCTCTTTATTGAACCGTCATCGGTTGATAATTTAAAGACCATCATGAATATTATTGAGAAACATGGATTAAAATGGCGTGCAATTGGCCGTGGATCAAATTTGTTAGTTTCTGATAAAGGAATTGAAGGAGCGGTTATCAAGCTGAGTTCTGGTATAGATCACCTTGAGATTGATGAGACAAGTATAACCGTTGGCGGAGGTCATTCACTTGTTAGCTTATCAACACTTATAAGCAAAAAAGGCCTATCCGGTTTGGAATTTGCCAGTGGTATTCCTGGCTCCGTTGGTGGGGCTGTTTATATGAATGCAGGTGCACATGGTTCGGATATAAGTAAAATTTTAACCAAAGCACATATTCTATTTGATGATGGAAAGATGGAATGGCTTTCAAATCAAGAGATGGAATTCTCGTACAGAACGTCAGTCCTTCAGAAAACTCGTCCAGGAATTGTAGTCGAAGCCGTTTTCGACCTTGAAAAAGGTGATCGTGCTGCGATTGTTGCTCAAATGCAAAAAAATAAAGATTATCGCAAAGAAACCCAGCCATGGAATTTTCCTTGTGCTGGCAGTATTTTTAGAAACCCACTGCCGAATTACGCAGGGAAATTAATTGAAACTGCTGGATTAAAGGGATTTAATATTGGCGGTGCAAAAATTTCCGAAATGCATGGGAATTTTATTGTAAATGCTGGAAATGCTACAGCAGAAGATGTGCTGGCGTTAATTCAACATGTCAAAGATACCATCTTTAGCTTATATGAAGTTAAAATGGAAACTGAGGTAGAAATAATCGGAAAAAAATAAGAAAAGCGAAATCGCCTGTTCAGCGCACGACAGGAATGTAGCCCTCCTGACTTATCGAAAGGAGGAGGGTGAAGTACACTAATCGCTAGGCGCCGCAGCAAGAAAGTTATCAATTTCCAAAGAAATAATCCTTACTTTTCTTGTAAGAAATGTCGTACGAATGACAAATATTGTGTTATAATTACTGATAATATTATAGGTGCAACCTTGACAAAGTTAAAGACGGCATGGTTTTTCGTGCCGTTGTTTCTCTTTTCGAGGGAACACTATCGAATGTTGGACAGGCTTAGTCTACTTATTTTGGAGCAGCTGCTTTTTATGTGGAGGAATCTTATATGGAAAAAGGTAAAATCGTTGCTCTCGAGGACCGTATTCCAAAGCTAAAGGAGCAAAGACGGCGCAAAGCAAACAGACGCCTTGTGCTCCTGTTAATTCTGTTCTTTACAATGATAGTAGTGATCGCCTATTCACAATCACCATTAAGTCATGTAAAGACGATAACAATAAAAGGAAATGGTGTGTACTCCGAAGCAGAATTGGTTAGTCAGAGCGGCCTTTCGAATAATACGAATATTTGGAAAATAAAAAAGGATGAAACTGCATCAAGATTAAAGCGTTTATCTGAAATAAACAAGGTTGAAATCAAGGTGCAATGGCCGAATACAGTTATCATCAAAGTTAAAGAACATAAAAGAATTGCTTATCTTAAACAAGCGAATAAATTTTTACCTATTATGGAAAATGGGAAAATATTAAAAAAGCGAGCTGCAAAGAAAATTCCTATAAATTCTCCAATTTTATTTGATTTTAAAGAAGGGGCAGCCCTCGATCAAATGGTGAAGGAGTTAGAAAAACTACCAAGTGAGATATCAAATTCTATCTCTGAAATCCATTATTCTCCGAAAAAAACTGATCATTATCATATTTCCTTATTTATGAATGATGGATTTGAAGTTAGTGCCACATTAAGAAGTTTTTCGGAAAAAATGGTGCATTATCCTTCGATTATCTCTCAAATAGATCCCAACAAAAAGGGGATTATTGACTTAGAAGTAGGTTCGTATTTTAAGTCCTTTGAAACCGAAGTGGAGGAAAAAGACGTTGAGTAAGATTAGGGTGAAGGGTAAGCATGTCATATTGTCCCTGGTCTTCCTTGTTTTAGGATTTATGATTGCCTTTTCTTATCATTTAACACAAATGGATATGAATAAAGAGAAACCTAAAGTTTCTGGTAAACAGTGGGAAGAGACTCTCGCTCTCAGAAACCAATTAATTGCAGAAGAAAAGAGCAATCGCGCATTGCAAAAGGAATTAAATCAAAAACAAGAGCTGGTTCTTAAAAATGAAAAAGACCTATCCAAGGAAGCACAGGTTTATGAGAATCTTGCAGAGGATGCTGAAAAATATCGGATGTTCTTGGGGAAAGTGAAGGTTAAAGGTAAAGGGGTTAAGATTACGTTAACCGACGGTGCCTATGATCCAAAGGAAGATAATATTAATAATTATCTTGTTCATGAACACCATGTCTTCAAAGTGGTAAATGAACTCTATATATCAGGGGCAGCAGCAGTTGCCATCAATGGGCAGAGACTGACAAGTCATTCTTATATTATTTGCAATGGACCCGTTATAACGGTTGATGGAATTGAGCATCCAGCTCCTTTTATTATTTCTGCAATCGGAGATCCCGCTGTCCTCTCTTCAGCCATAAACCTAATTGGAGGGGTGAAAGATCAGTTAGTCAATGATAATATTGTTTTTTCATTGGAAAAAGATGATGAAATTGTCCTTAATCCAATCTTAGGAAGTTAGTCATTTGAGATGTCCACGGAATGATAATTTAAAAGGTTAGGTGAAAAAAAGTGGACAACAAAAAAATAAATACAAGTTTTACATTGATTGCAGTCTTAGTCGGTTTCATGATTGCAATACAGTTTCAAACAGTAAAAAAACCTGCTGAGCGTGATACTCGGGATATATGGCAGCTTCGTGAAGCATTACTAAAAGAAAAAGAACTTCAATCCAACTTATTGAGTGAAATACGCTCCAATGAAGAAAAACTGGCTGCCTATGATTCGACGCGAAAGCAAAGCAAAGAACAAGCTTTAATAGATACATTAAAAGAATTAAAGCTTGAGGCGGGACTGTCTGAAATAACCGTTCCTGGGATTAAAATGAAGATTGAGCCTGTAATCGAAGAAATAAAGCCAGGGACACCAGTTAATCAGGTTGTTCCACCAGACCTTCTAATTAGATTACTAAACGAATTAAATATGTATGAAGCAAAATATGTAGCAATTGATGGTAAAAGAATTATTAATACCACTGTGATCCGTGACATCAATCAGGAAACAAAAATCGATGGTCATACCGTTAAAAGCCTGCCAATAGAGGTTATCGTCGGCGTAGATGATTATTCTACAGCTGAAAAATTATATAATCGGATGAAAGTATCCAAGTCTACTGAAGAATTTTTTATTGAAAATCTAAGACTTACTATTTCTAAACCAAATCCGAACGTAACGGTACCAGCCTATGATGATTCCATACGAATTCGCTACATGGAACCGACAAAAGAAGGAGGCGATTCTTAATGTGGCTTCCAATCATAGGATTAATAATTGGGATCATTCTGGGCTTATTAACAGAAATACGCATTCCTGAAGAATATTCCAATTATTTGTCGATTGCTGTCTTAGCGGCATTCGACACTCTTTTCGGTGGGATCAGGGCATACCTGCAAAATATATATGATGAAAAAGTGTTTGTATCAGGATTCTTCTTTAATATTATACTTGCTGCAAGTTTAGCTTTTCTCGGTGTTAATCTTGGTGTAGACTTGTATTTAGCGGCAGTTTTCGCGTTTGGTGTCAGATTGTTCCAGAATATTGCCGTAATTAGGCGGATTTTATTGACAAAATGGTCAACCAACAAAGAAAAAGTAGAAAAAAATTGAAATTTTTTAAAGGGAATCATTTAGTTGTGACGAATAATTTAAATGATATTACTATTGAACATGTAGTGGACAAAAAAAATATAGTTGTTGTTCAACTTAAGGAAATCTAAAGGAGGTGCCAAAGAATGAACAGCAATGAAATATATGTTAGTCTTGACATCGGTACATCCAGTGTAAAAGTTATCATTGGTGAAATGGTCAATGACTCGGGTAAAGACTCGTTAAATATAATTGGTGTTGGAAATGTAAAATCTGAAGGATTACGCAAAGGTTCAATTGTTGACATGGACGACACCGTTCATTCGATTAGAAGGGCGATAGAGCAAGCAGAAAGAATGATTGGGATGGAAATTAGGGATGTGGTGGTTGGCATCTCAGCTAACAATGTCATGCTTCAACACTGTCATGGTATTGTAGCAGTATCAAGCCAAAATAGAGAGATCACGAATGAAGACGTCAATCGTGTCATTGAAGCCTCACATGTTGGTTCAATCCCGCCAGAAAGAGAAAACATTGGTGTAATTCGAAAACAATTTATCCTCGATGGTAAAGATGAAATTAATGATCCCCGCGGTATGATTGGTGTTCGCTTGGAAATGGACGGCACCCTAATTACTGGCTCCAAATCGATTATTATAAATACCCTTCGATGTGTTGAACGGGCCGGTCTTGAGATTGTTGATATTGTCCTTCAGCCGTTGGCAGCAGGAGATTACGCACTTTCTAAGGATGAGAAAAACCTCGGCGTAGCACTTATTGACCTAGGTGGAGGTTCAACGACTATCGCCGTTTTCGAAGAAGGATTTATCACTCAGACAAGCGTTATTCCTGTTGGCGGAGATTATATCACAAAAGATATATCTGTTGGGTTACGGACCTCAACAGAAGATGCTGAAAAAATAAAAGTAAAACATGGACATGCATTCTACGATGAAGCATCAGAAGATGAAGTGTTCAGTGTACCGATAATCGGCAGTGATCAGCATCAACAATTTAACCAACTTGAAATCTCTGACATTATTGAAGCAAGAATGGAAGAGATTTTTGAACTAGTATTACATGAAATGAAACGCTTAGGATATAGTGACCTTCCAGGAGGTTATGTATTAACTGGCGGAATTGCAAATATGCAAGGTGTGATAGAACTTGCTCAAGTGATTTTACAAAATAGAGTCCGCGTAGCTGTACCTGATTATATTGGTGTTAGAGAACCTCAATATACCACTGCGGTTGGTTTAATTAAATATGCTTACAAGAATGCTAGATTACCAGGTGGAACAATTGGTTCATCAACCATTGCTGAACCCGTCGAAAAAAGAGCGCCAAAACAACAACAACAACAACCTAAAACAAAAGTAGAAAAACATCCGGAAGAAAAGATGTCATCAAAAGTAAAAAAATTCCTTGGTTACTTTTTCGAATAGGCAAATCGAAAAGGAAGCGACGAATTAGGAGGATTGTCATGTTAGAATTTGATACAAATTTAGATTCTCTTGCAACAATAAAAGTAATCGGTGTTGGCGGCGGTGGTAATAACGCGGTAAACCGAATGATTGAACATGGCGTTCAAGGAGTAGAATTTATCGCAGTTAACACTGATGCTCAAGCCCTAAATCTGTCCAAAGCAGAAGTTAAGATGCAGATAGGTGCAAAATTGACTCGTGGACTAGGAGCAGGAGCTAATCCAGATGTTGGGAAGAAAGCTGCTGAAGAGAGTAAAGAGCAGCTTGAGTCAGCATTAAGCGGTGCCGATATGGTATTTGTTACTGCAGGTATGGGTGGTGGTACAGGTACAGGTGCAGCACCAGTTATTGCACAAATTGCTCGAGACTTAGGTGCATTAACTGTTGGTGTAGTTACTCGTCCGTTCACATTTGAAGGTAAAAAACGGTCAGGACAAGCATCAGGTGGAATTAGTGCGATGAAAGACGCCGTAGATACACTTATCGTGATTCCTAATGATCGTCTCCTTGAAATCGTTGATAAAAGCACACCAATGCTAGAAGCATTCCGAGAAGCAGACAATGTTCTTCGTCAGGGTGTACAAGGTATCTCCGATTTAATTGCTGTACCTGGGCTTATTAACTTGGACTTTGCTGATGTTAAAACAATTATGTCAAACAAGGGTTCAGCATTAATGGGTATTGGTGTATCTGCAGGTGAAAACCGTGCTGCAGAAGCCGCTAAGAAAGCCATTAGTTCTCCATTATTAGAAACATCTATTGATGGAGCCCAAGGTGTATTAATGAACATTACCGGCGGTACCAACCTGAGCCTTTATGAAGTTCAAGAAGCTGCAGATATCGTGGCAACCGCTTCTGATCAAGAAGTAAATATGATTTTTGGTTCTGTTATCAATGAATCGCTTAAAGATGAAATTATCGTAACTGTCATTGCAACAGGATTTAAAGAAGAAACTATCCAGCCAAAAGCTACCCGTCCTACTTTTGGACAGGCTAAGCCACAAATGGGTACTGTAAAGAGAGAGCAGCCAAAACGTGAAGAGGTTCAGCAAGAACCTGTGCGACATACTCAAGTTTCTCAAGAGGAAGCATTAGATATTCCAACCTTCTTACGCAACCGTAATCGTAGAAGATAAAAATAAATGATTTCTTTAAAGACACGCCCTTTTATAGGTCGTGTCTTTTTTATTATTGGCTATGTAAAGCCTATTGTTGATTTTGGCACCCTGTTGACTGGAACGGAAGGCGCGAAGACTCCTGCGGGAGGCTCCCCGGACCGCCCGCGGAAAGCGAAGCGCCTGGAGTGGAAGTCAACAAGGAATTTTTTAACAAACCCTTATTAATTGCAACAATAACCATCTGACAAAATCCGTTGTGAATAGTGGAAATTTCTGTTTTTTTGATTACAGAAAGTGACACACTTCAGCCATGAAAGTACGTTATACTTTTTCGTAAACAGAAAGGAAAAGCTGACCAATAAAAGAGAGGAAGCTGGTGACTATTTATTTAGATGTGATTTGGGCACTAAATTTGTTATTTGATAGCCTGCTTCTATACTTAACAGCTATTTTTCTAAAAAGAGAGATAAAAATCGGGAGACTAGCAGCTGGAGGATTTATTGGTTCATTGATAATTTTATTATCTTTTACGCCATTAAATGTCTATACAAGCCATCCCATTTCAAAATTTATGTTCTCAATCCTGATGGTATTAACCGCTTTTGGATATAAGCGGTTGACTTTTTTCCTTAAAGCGTTAATGACGCTTTATGTGTCAACCTTTTTAATTGGCGGGGCATTAATGGGAACTCACTACTTTATCCAATATGATTCAGAGTTAACAACCAAGGTCCTTCTCTCCAGTGCAAAAGGGTTTGGCGATCCAATTAGTTGGTTATTCGTTCTAATTGGCTTTCCAGTTGCCTGGCACTTCTCAAGAAAAAACGTTGAAAGCATGGAGATGACAAAAATTCAATTTGATCAAATTGTGAAAGTAAGTGTGAGCATTGATAATGAAACCTTTACTTTTAAAGGATTGGTAGATAGTGGGAATCAACTGTATGACCCATTGTCAAAACTTCCTGTCATGTTCGTATCAATTAAAAACCAACTGGATACAGTCCCAGAATCAATAAAGAAGCTAGCGGGGGACCCAGAGTTACTTATCCAAGGCAGTGGGAATCTTCCTGTGGAATGGCAAAATAGGCTCAGAATTGTACCTACGCGCGTAATTGGACAAGAGCATCAATTGATTATAGCCGTAAAACCGGAAAACATCTTAATTGAACATAAAGAGACTCAATATCTATGCGAAAAGGGACTTGTTTCCTTTACAACGAATCAGCTGTCCAGCGATGATGCATTTCAATGCATTGTTCATCCAAAGATGCTCACAGGCCCTAAGCAGCAAATTGAAACCATTAAGGTGAGTTAGTATTACTATACTCGCAAAAAACATATTTTAGAAGGAGGAACACGCATGAAAAAATGGAGGCTACGCCTATCCTACTACTGGTATAAACTATTAATGAAATTGGGCTTAAAAACGGATGAAGTTTATTATATTGGTGGTAGTGAGGCATTACCGCCTCCTTTAAGCAAAGATGAAGAAGAGATGTTGCTGAAAAAATTACCTGGCGGTGATAAAGCGGCAAGGTCCATTTTAATTGAACGCAATCTTCGTCTTGTAGTGTACATTGCGAGAAAATTTGAGAATACAGGAATTAATATTGAAGATTTAATAAGTATTGGAACCATCGGATTAATTAAAGCCGTCAACACATTTAATCCCGAGAAAAAGATAAAACTTGCTACATACGCCTCAAGATGTATCGAGAATGAGATTCTTATGTACTTAAGACGCAATAATAAAATCAGGTCAGAAGTTTCGTTTGACGAGCCTTTAAACATTGATTGGGATGGGAATGAATTATTATTATCTGATGTTCTAGGAACGGATGATGATATTATCACAAAGGACTTAGAAGCTAACGTGGACCGAAAGCTTTTAACCAAAGCACTCCATCAACTGACTGACCGTGAAAAACAAATAATGGAACTTCGGTTTGGCCTAACAAATGGTGAAGAAAAAACCCAAAAAGACGTAGCAGACATGTTGGGAATATCCCAATCGTATATTTCCCGATTAGAAAAAAGAATTATTAAACGGCTAAGGAAAGAATTTAATAAAATGGTGTAAAGATGAAAAAATTTTTTCAGTAAAAAAAACCTAAGAATTTCATGATTTAATTGCATTTTTCGACAAATATGCACTTGTCCACCATCATGGATAAGTGCATATTTTTCCTTCTCAAGGAGATACTGTTTTTTGTACAGCAACTCCTGTGAGGAGGGAAAAGGATTGACTCGAAATAAAGTTGAAATTTGCGGTGTGGACACAGCAAAACTTCCTGTCTTAAAAAACGAAGAAATGAGAATACTCTTCAAGCAAATGCAAGAGGGCGATATTTATGCCAGAGAAAAGCTCGTCAACGGTAATTTACGACTCGTATTAAGTGTCATTCAACGATTTAACAATAGGGGCGAGTTTGTTGATGACTTGTTTCAGGTTGGCTGTATTGGGCTGATGAAATCTATCGATAACTTTGATTTGGGCCAAAACGTGAAGTTTTCTACTTATGCGGTTCCGATGATTATTGGTGAAATTCGTAGATATTTGCGGGATAACAATCCAATTCGAGTTTCTAGGTCCCTTAGGGATATCGCTTATAAAGCCCTTCAGGTGAGAGAGCGATTGATGAGTGAGACCTCAAGAGAACCAACAGCAGAAGAAATTGCCAAGGTCTTAGAAGTTCCACATGAAGAAATTGTGTTCGCGCTTGATGCCATTCAGGACCCAGTGTCCCTTTTCGAGCCAATTTATAATGATGGCGGGGATCCAATTTATGTGATGGACCAATTAAGCGATGAAAAAAATAAAGATATCCATTGGATTGAAGAAATTGCTTTAAAAGAAGGAATGCGAAGATTAAACGATCGTGAGAAGTTAATACTACGGAAGCGTTTCTTCCAAGGTAAAACACAAATGGAGGTCGCAGATGAAATCGGGATATCTCAAGCACAAGTGTCCCGTTTAGAAAAAGCGGCCATTAGACAAATGAATAAAAATATTCAAAGTTAGGCTGTCCTTAGGGCAGCTTTATTTTTATTCCAGAGTGAATTTTGTAAAAATCACACTAACGTTAAACAGAGCCTACTAAAAAGAAAAACCCAATCATATATTTTCTATAGTAATGAAACCGGGAGTGAGAGAGATGGTAAAAATTTCTGAGTTCCAGATAAAAGATGTTGTCAATGTGGCGGATGGAAAAAGGCTTGGTAATATTGGTGATATCGAGATAAATTTAACAACGGGTAAAATTGAAGCAGTAGTAATAAGCGGAAGTGGCAGGGTGCTTGGTTTTTTTGGAAAAGATGACGATGTGGTTATTCCGTGGAAAAATATATTAAAAATCGGGCAGGATGTTATATTGGTTCGCTACAAAGGCAGTACCGAAAATTTATCGGAAGAAGCAGAGGTGTGAACATGTTATTTGCGGTGACCAAATTTTCTTTTCATGGTAAACTATAGAAAAAACAAACGAGGTATGAGAATGGAACCCTTTGTTTTAAAAAATCAGTCATTATTATCGATAGAAAACTGGGAGACCAAATTTCCGGGTTTGGTTGCAGGAATGACCACTAAACATGGCGGGGTAAGTAAAGGGGATTATGAAACCCTTAACCTTGGTTTTCACGTAGGTGATGATAAAAACGATGTTTGCACCAACCGTGAAACAATTTCGGAGCTGCTCACATTTCCGATAAATAATTGGGTCGGTCCAGAACAAACGCATGGCATTCATCTTAAAAAAATTTCTAAACTAGACCGTGGTAAAGGCTCTAATTCCTATGAAAATGCGATTAAAGATACAGATGGTTTTTATACGAATGAGGAGGGCATCTTGTTAACACTTTGCTTTGCCGACTGTGTCCCTCTTTTTTTTATTGCACCTGAATCAAAAATGATCGGAATTGCCCATGCAGGGTGGAAAGGAACCGTTGGTCAAATTGCTAGGGAAATGATTACTGCCTGGAAGAAAGAAGGAATAAACCCCGAACAGATTTTAGTTACAATAGGCCCATCTATCTGTGAAAAATGTTATATTGTTGATAAACGTGTAATAAACTTGGTTGAAAATACACTAGATGATGTCGAAATTTTACCCTATAATTTAATTAACGATGGCCAGTATTCATTAGATTTACGTGAAGTAAATAGGCAAATACTTATGAAGAATGGTGTACCGAAATCAAATATCAAGATGACTAGATTTTGTTCTAGTTGTGATAAAAAGTTTTTTTCCCACCGTCGTGACAAGGGGAAAACAGGACGAATGTTAACTTTTATGGGCTGGAAGGAGACTACGGAACGTTTATGAGGGTTGCAGCAAAGTATGAGTTAATTAAACAACAAATTAATGAAGCCTGCCTTCGAGTAAACCGAAACCCTGAAGAAGTACGGGTGATTGCGGTTACGAAATATGTCAGTCCCGAAAGGGCGAATGAAGCAATACAAACAGGAATAATAAATTTAGGTGAGAATCGGGATGAGGGACTCCTTCGAAAGTGGGAAGAACTTAAGGACAAGCCTATATGGCATTATATCGGTTCACTTCAAACGCGAAAGGTAAAAAATATTATTAATATCGTTGAATATATTCATTCCTTGGACAGGATGTCTCTTGCTGAAGAAATAAATAAACGTGCTGAACATAAGGTAAAATGTTTGGTACAAGTTAATGTTTCTGGGGAAGAATCAAAGCACGGCTTAAGTTATGAGGAAGTGGTCCCTTTTATTGAATCACTTCGGAAATTTGAGAATATCAGTGTGGAAGGTTTAATGACCATGGCTCCACTTACAAATAATGAATCGCAAATACGTGAATGTTTTCGTAAATTAAGAGAACTTCGTAAACAAGTCCAAGCCTTAGATTTGGATTATGCTCCTTGCACCGAGCTTTCGATGGGGATGTCAAATGATTATGGAATTGCTATTGAAGAAGGGGCTACAATGGTAAGAATAGGCACAGCGCTTGTTGGTGAAGATGGTTAGGAGAGAAAATAATGACGATTAAATCGAAATTAAAAACATTTTTCTTTTTAGATGATGAACATGATGATAGCAACGAAGATTTTACAGAAACAACAGAACGACTACCTGTAAAACAAAAACAACAACAACAACAACAAGTTGTAAAAAACCAAAACGTGGTTAGCTTGCAAAGTGTGCAAAAAGCTACTGTTTCTACAAAGTCATCAAAGGTAATTTTAGTTGAACCACGCTCTTATTCTGAATCAACTGATATTGCTGATCAGTTAAAAAATCGCCGTGCAGTTGTAGTGAACTTGCAGCGAATTGATAGTGACCAGGGAAGACAAATTGTCGATTTTCTAAGTGGAGCTGTTTATGCTATTGGTGGAGACATTCAAAAGATTGGATTCAGTATATTTTTATGTACACCTGATAATGTTGAGGTGTCCGGAAATATATCGGAGCTTATTCCTGACTTTGAAAATCAAACGACAAGGTGGTAATGTAAATGTCATTTGTTTTTAGTTTACTACAACAGTTAATTCAAATTTATTCGTGGGCATTAATTATTTATATTTTAATGTCATGGTTCCCGAATGCCAGAGAGTCATCCATCGGTCAGTTTCTCGCGAAAATTTGTGAACCATATTTAGAACCATTTAGAAAAATCATTCCACCAATCGGTATGATGGACATTTCTCCAATTGTTGCATTTCTTGTTTTAAACTTTGCTAGCAGTGGGCTAGGCAGTGTATATCGTTGGCTTGCTTAAGAATTTGAACTAGGTTGTGTTTTTTAAAAATGAACATTTATCAGCACTTTCGTCCAGAAGAACGAGAATATATTGATCAGGTGTTAAATTGGAAGAATTATGTTGAGACACAATATACTCCTAAATTAACCGATTTTCTTGATCCAAGGGAACAGCATATTCTAAAAATGATAATTGGTGAACATGGTGAAGTAAAATATAAACTTTTTGGCGGCAGCCCTGATGTTGAACGAAAAAGAGCCATTATTTTTCCAGACTATCTGCCATCCATTGATGATAATGAATTTCAAATTAGTCTTTTTGACATCCATTATCCTGCGAAGTTCGTTACCATCGAACATCGACAGGTTTTAGGAACATTGATGTCTTTAGGGGTGAAACGTGGGAAATTTGGAGATATCCTAGTTAAAAATGGGGGATGCCAATTTTTTGCTGCCAAAGAAATTAGTGACTATATATTAAGTAATGTAGAAACCATTGGCAGGGCAGGGGTAAAATTATCGGAAACGGATATAGACAATGCGCTGCCTACCAGTGAAATATTAGTTGAAAATGATTTAACGGTATCTTCTCTCCGGCTTGATACCGTTATATCCGGAATTTATCATTTGTCTCGTCAGAAATCACAGCTTTTTATTCAACAAGGACTCGTGAAAGTAAATTGGACATTAATCGAAAACCCATCATTTGAATGCGGTGTCGGTGATATGATTTCTGTAAGAGGCAGTGGACGAGCCAAAATTCTCGCCATTGAAGGGAAAACGAAAAAAGAAAAATGGCGAATAATTGTCGGAAAACAAAAATAACTAAACAAGCAAAGAAGGAATTTCGAAGAATGATGTCGAATATTTGCTTATACATATAGAATTTGAGATTGTATGGAGGTGGCATTTATGCCGTTAACACCGTTGGATATTCATAATAAAGAATTTAATAAGGGTTTTAGAGGGTATGATGAAGATGAAGTTAACGAGTTTCTCGATCAAGTAATTAAGGATTATGAATTAGTCCTAAGAGAGAAAAAAGAATTAGAAGAGCGCATGAATGATATGAATGAGCGCCTTGGCCACTTTGTTACGATTGAAGAAACCTTGAATAAATCAATCATCATTGCGCAAGAAGCGGGTGAAGATGTTAAACGGAATGCCCAAAAGGAAGCAAAGTTGATTATAAAGGAAGCAGAGAAAAATGCTGATCGGATCGTTAATGAATCACTTTCAAAAGCAAGGAAGATTGCTCTTGAAATCGAGGATTTAAAAAAGCAGTCAAAAGTTTTCCGCACTCGGTTTAAAATGTTGATCGAAGCCCAGCTTGATATGCTGAATACTGATGATTGGGATCACTTATTAGAGTATGAGGTTGACGCAACAGAACTAAAAGTTCATCAAGAAGAAGATTCATTAGCTTGACGAAAAGCGTTTTTTTAGCATATAATTTCTTAACAGTTATAAAGAATGGTCAATGACGATGATAGGGACAGTACAATTTTTTGAGGACTTTTTTAGCGAGCCGGGGGCGGTGGAAGCCTGGTAAGGTTGAAAAATTGGAAAATCACCCTTGAGTTCCGCAGTCGAAACCCTCTAGTAAGGATAGTAGACTTAGGCGTGTTATTCACGTTACGAATGTTAAAGAGGATAGAACGATAATATCGAACTATTTATCAGGGTGGTACCGCGGGAATAAAACCTTCTCGTCCCTATTTTGGGATGAGAGGGTTTTTTTATTTGTCTATTGGCTATTCTGTTATATGAAGAGGATTACAGGAGGAAGAAAAAATGGAGTATAAAAATACGTTATTAATGCCACAAACTGAATTTCCAATGCGTGGTAATCTTCCACAAAGAGAGCCTGAGATTCAGGCAAAATGGGAAGAGTTGAATATTTACAAAAAAGTTCAGGAACGGACCAAAGGACGTCCGATGTTTGTATTACATGATGGTCCTCCCTATGCTAATGGTGATATCCATATGGGGCATGCCCTTAATAAAATTTTAAAAGATATGATTGTCCGTTTTAAATCAATGAGCGGCTATCATGCCCCATACGTACCAGGCTGGGATACACATGGTCTTCCGATTGAACAAGCGTTAACGAATAAAGGAGTGAAGCGCAAAGAAATGACGGTAGCAGAATTCCGTCAACTTTGTACAAAATACGCACTCGAACAAATTGATAATCAACGTGAACAATTTAAACGTCTTGGTGTACGCGGTGACTGGGAAAATCCATATATTACACTAAATCCGGCTTATGAGGCTCAACAAATTAAAGTCTTTGGTGAAATGGCTAAGAAAGGTTATATTTATAAGGGTCTTAAGCCTGTTTATTGGTCACCATCAAGTGAATCAGCACTTGCAGAAGCAGAGATTGAATACCAGGACAAAAAGTCTGCATCTATTTATGTTGGCTTTAAAGTGAAGGATGGTAAAGGCGTCCTGGATGCAGATACACAAATTATTATCTGGACAACAACACCATGGACCATTCCAGCCAACTTAGGTATTTCTGTTCATCCTGATCTAGCCTATGTAGTAGTTTCGGTCAATAATAACAAATATCTCGTAGCTGAAGCGCTCCTTGAATCTGTTTCGAAGGAAATTGGCTGGGAAGAAGTAACGGTGGATAAAAAGGTAAAAGGAAATGAATTAGAGAATATTTTAGCCGTACATCCGCTATATGGCCGTGATTCATTGGTGATGTTAGGGGAACATGTAACTACTGATGCCGGAACAGGCTGTGTTCATACAGCACCTGGTCACGGGGAAGATGACTTTTATGTGGGTCAAAAATATGGTTTAGATGTCCTATGCCCTGTCGATGATAAAGGCGTAATGACAAGTGAAGCACCTGGTTTTGAAGGAATATTTTACGATACGGCAAATAAACCAATCACACAAGCATTAGAAGAAGCCGGTGCATTGCTCAAACTTTCGTTTATTACACACTCATATCCACACGACTGGAGAACAAAGAAACCGGTAATCTTCCGAGCGACAGCACAGTGGTTTGCATCCATTAAAGATTTCCGTAACGAATTACTAGATGCAGTGAAGGAAACAAAATGGATTCCAGCTTGGGGTGAAACGCGGTTATTTAATATGGTACGTGACCGAGGAGACTGGTGTATTTCTCGTCAACGTGTATGGGGTGTACCAATTCCTGTTTTCTACGCTGAAAATGGTCAAGAAATCATTACAGATGAAACGATTAATCATGTTTCAGACTTATTCCGTGAATGTGGTTCAAACGTTTGGTTTGAACGCGAAGCAAAGGAATTACTTCCTGAAGGATTTACTCATCCAGGAAGTCCGAACGGTATTTTTACAAAGGAAACAGACATCATGGATGTATGGTTTGATTCAGGTTCTTCCCATCAAGCTGTTCTCCTTGAAAGAGATGATTTAGTCCGACCTGCCGACCTTTATCTCGAAGGCTCAGACCAGTATCGCGGCTGGTTTAACTCGTCTTTATCCACTGCTGTGGCCGTTACAGGTGAGGCACCATACAAAGGAGTATTAAGTCACGGCTTTGCTCTTGACGGAGAAGGCAGAAAAATGAGTAAATCAATCGGAAATGTAGTGGTTCCTGCAAAAGTAATGAATCAATTAGGTGCCGATATTTTACGTCTCTGGGTAGCCTCTGTTGATTATCAAGCAGATGTACGTGTATCAGATGCTATTTTGAAGCAGGTTGCTGAAGTTTACAGGAAAATTCGCAACACCTTCCGTTTCTTGTTAGGGAATTTAGCTGACTTTACTCCAGCAGATAAAGTGGCTTATGAAGATCTTCGAGAAGTCGATCAATTCATGCTTGTAAAGTTAAATAAATTGGTAAAAAATGTTCGTAATGCCTATGAGAATTATGAATTTGCTGGCATTTATCATGCTATTAATAATTTCTGTACGCTTGATTTAAGTTCATTCTATTTGGATTTTGCAAAAGATGTTCTTTATATTGAGGCAGCGGATAATCATGAGCGCCGTGCAATCCAGACTGTGCTGTATGAATCGCTTCTTGCGTTAACTAAGTTGGTTTCGCCAATCCTTTCACACACTGCAGATGAAGTGTGGAACTTCATCCCATCAGTAACAGAAGAAAGTGTTCAGTTAACAGACTTCCCTGAGTATCAAGAACTAGAGGGTGCCAAAGCCTTAGAGGAAAAGTGGACTGAATTCATGAATCTTCGAGATGATGTATTAAAAGCACTTGAGGAAGCTCGTAATCAAAAAGTGATTGGAAAGTCATTAACAGCTAAAGTAACGCTTTATGTTAATGAAAAGTCAAGAACGTTATTAGATTCGATTGAAGAAAATATGAAACAACTCTTCATTATCTCAGGCTTTGAAGTGGCAGGAACCTACGAGGAAGCACCTGAAAATGCAGTTAAGTTAGAAACTGCAGCCATCGTAGTAACGAAAGCTGAGGGAGAAACATGTGAGCGTTGCTGGATTGTAACATCGGAAGTAGGTCAAGATCCAGAACACCCAACGCTTTGCCCACGTTGTGCGGAGGTAGTGAAAGCTAACTATACTCATAATTAATAATAGAAGCCCTATGCATTGGCATAGGGCTTTTAATTTTTTCCTTCTCCGTTAATTGTTGTAGTTGTTGTCAAATGTTTTTCCGTGTCAGTTTATGGTCGGCGGAAATAATAAGACAAATGAAACACGGAGGTAACAACTATGAATGCAACGCAGGAACAGCTGTTTTTGGAACTCCGTCATACGAAAGATGAAATTGAATTTTCCTTAAAGAACAAACAGAAGCCAACTTGGTTTACTGCAGTTTTAGAAGAAGAACTATTAGATATTAATACAGCTATTCAAAAGCTAAAGAATGGAAATTTTGGACTATGTGAGATTTCAGGTGAATTACTACCTAACGAATTATTAAACATGATTCCTACCTTAAAGACTGTTAAGGATTCACAATATTTAATGAATTATTACAAAAAACCGATTTACTAATCTTTTTCGGCATGTTCCATTTTCGTTTAGCGATAAAGTATGCTAAAATGCTTAAGAAGTATGATAAGCGAAAGCGTCTAGATCTTAATTAGTCTAGGTTGATGTGGAGGTATTTCTTAGTGTTTTATTACTTAATCGCTCTTTTTGTTATTTTATTAGATCAAATTACGAAATGGCTAATTGTAAGCAACATGTATTTGGGAGAAAGTATTCCGGTCATTGATAATATTTTCTATATTACTTCACATCGCAATCGTGGAGCTGCATGGGGAATCTTACAAGGACAAATGTGGCTCTTTTATGTAATTACGATTATTGTTATCGCCGCAATTATGTATTATCTGTACAAAGCTGTTAAAGGTAAAAGGATGCTTGGGATATCCTTAGCATTTATGCTTGGAGGCGCCATCGGAAACTTTATTGACCGTGTTATTCGCAAGGAAGTGGTTGATTTCATTCATACGTATGTTTTTGGCTATAATTTCCCTGTCTTTAATATCGCCGATTCAGCTTTAGTGATCGGTGTCATCCTGTTAATGATTCAAATGCTGCTAGAAGAGAGAGAGACAAAGGAGAAATCATATGGAGAAAATGGAACACACCATTCTTGAGGAGCAAAAAGGGGATCGGATCGATAAAGTGATCTCCAGCCTTGATGAAGAATGGTCAAGAACACAGGTACAGCAATGGATTAAAGAAGGCAATATAACCGTGAACGGACAACAGATTAAAACGAATTATAAATGCAATTTGAACGATCAAATCGAAATTACAATTCCAGATCCTGAAGAATTGGATGTGGTCCCAGAAGACCTCAATTTAGACATTTACTATGAAGACAGTGATGTTTTGGTTGTAAATAAACCAAGGGGGATGGTCGTTCATCCAGCACCCGGCCATATGTCGGGGACACTTGTCAATGGATTAATGTTCCACTGTAAAGATTTGTCAGGAATCAATGGTGTGTTAAGACCTGGGATTGTTCATCGGATTGATAAGGATACGTCCGGACTTTTAATGGTGGCCAAAAATGATTTGGCTCATGAGAGTCTGGTTAATCAGTTAGTTGCTAAAACAGTTACTCGCAAATATAAAGCAATTGTCCATGGTGTCATACCTCATGACTTTGGAACAGTTGATGCTCCACTAGGCCGGGATACAAAAGACCGGCAAAGCATGACAGTCGTTGACCATGGAAAACACGCTGTTACTCATTTTCATGTTATTGAACGTTTTAAGGATTTTACCTTTGTTGAATGTCAATTAGAAACAGGCAGAACACATCAAATTCGTGTTCATATGAAATATATTGGCTACCCGCTTGCAGGAGATCCAAAATATGGACCGAAAAAAACACTGGATATTGACGGACAAGCATTACATGCAGGTGTTCTTGGATTTAACCATCCAAGAACAAACGAATACTTGGAATTTGAAGCACCACTTCCAATAGATATCGAGGTCTTACTAACCCAGCTTCGAAATAATCGTTGACATGGCCGGCTTTTTACAGTAAGATAATTTTAGCTTAATAAGCCTTTAAAACAGTCCCGTGAGGCTGAGAAGGAAACGGTTATGATAATGGGCAAACTATGCTCTTATCTGTTTATTGACTAGTTAACCTCTCGCCAAACATTGGGTGAGAGGTTTTTTATTTATACAAAAGAAGAAGGTGTAATATGAACCAAAAAGCTGTTGTCCTTGATGAGCAAGCAATTGGAAGGGCATTGACAAGAATCGCCCACCAAATTATTGAGAAAAACAAAGGGATCGATGACTGTGTCCTTGTTGGTATCCGGACGAGAGGCATTTTTCTTGCAGAGAGACTTGCCGCCAAAATTGAAGAGATTGAAGGGAAATCAATAGCAGTAGGTGAGTTGGATATTACCCTCTATCGTGACGATTTAACCAAGAAAACCGATAATCAAGAACCACTTGTAAAAGGTTCGGATATCCCTGTGGGAATAAATAATAAAAAAGTGATCTTAGTTGATGATGTGTTATATACAGGTAGAACGGTAAGAGCTGGACTCGATGCCTTAATGGATGTAGGACGACCTGCAGTCATTCAACTTGCGGTCTTAGTTGACAGAGGTCATCGCGAACTTCCAATCCGAGCAGACTATGTAGGAAAAAATATTCCAACTTCTAGTGACGAAAGAATAGTAGTGGAGTTAACTGAAGTCGATAAGGAAGATCAAGTCAGTATCTTTGAAAAATAAATAGTAACCCTTTTAAAAGTAGTCCTGCGAGGCTGACAAAGGGGAACATGCCACTATGAAACCTTATTTTGGTATGTCCACACCCTCTTTGTACCTTTCGGGCAAAGAGGGTTTTTTTATGAAAATAATTAGATACTAAAGAAAAGTAGTAAATAAAATTGGGGGAAAAATCACAATGAACACTAAACCGATCCTAGACATAAAAGAGATTCCCAAACCCTTTCAATGGATTACCTTAAGCTTACAGCATTTATTCGCCATGTTTGGAGCCACGATTCTTGTTCCTTACCTTGTTGGGATGAGCCCTGCGATTGCACTTATTTCAAGTGGACTTGGAACATTGGCATTTTTATTCATAACTAAATTCAAAGTTCCTGCCTACTTAGGATCATCCTTTGCCTTTATCGGACCTGTCATTGCCGCTAAAGCAGCCGGAGGACCGGGTGGAGCCATGGTCGGAACCTTTCTTGCGGGCCTAGTTTACGGACTTGTTGCATTAATTATCAGTAAAGCGGGGCACCGCTGGATCATGAACCTGCTTCCGCCAATTGTGGTAGGACCAGTGATTATTGTCATCGGATTAGCGCTATCAGGAACTGCGGTGAATATGGCGATGAATAATCCGGCAACTGGAAAATACAGCATGCTCCATTTCTCCGTTGCACTTGTAACCTTAGCGGCAACCATTATCTTTTCGATATATGCGAAAAAAATGTTAAGCATGATACCTATCTTAGCTGGAATTATAGTCGGATATATCTACGCACTAGCGGTTGGGGTTGTCGATTTTAAACCAGTTCTTGAAGCTAAGATCTTTGAAATGCCTGAATTCATCATTCCGTTTGTAAGCTATAAAGTAAAATTCACTTGGGATTTAGTGTTGTTAATGGTACCGGTTGCGATTGTAACTTTATCAGAACATATCGGACACCAACTGGTCCTTAGTAAGGTAGTTGGCCGTGATTATATTAAAGAGCCTGGTTTGCATCGTTCGATACTAGGAGATGGAACTGCAACGATAATTTCCGCCTTGATTGGCGGACCGCCTAAAACAACGTATGGTGAAAACATCGGGGTCATTGCGATTACTCGCGTTTATAGTGTGTATGTCATTGCAGGTGCAGCAATCTTCGCCATTATCTTCGGTTTTGTGGGGAAAATAACTGCCTTAATTAGCACCATTCCAACACCAGTTATGGGCGGAGTTTCGATTCTGCTTTTCGGGATCATCGCTTCCTCTGGATTACGAATGCTGGTTGATAGCAAAATTGATTTTGGAAATAAGCGTAGCCTCGTCATCTCTTCGGTTATTTTAGTAATCGGAATCGGTGGAGCTGTAATAAAAGTATCAGAATCACTGCAAATCCAAGGAATGGCACTAGCAGCAATTTGCGGTGTATTGTTAAACCTCATCCTTCCGGGCAGAGAAGCTGTAAATGAGAATATGCTTGAGGAAATGGAACCTTCTGAAAAGCAGAAAATTGCATAACCAAGTCTTAACTCTTTAAGTAAATCCAGAGAGGTTTATAAGGGTGTGTAACTTAGTGCTAAGAGGCACTACTATGGATTAATTTTCAAAATCCTACACCCTGAACTATTGGTCAGGGTGTTTTTTATCAAAATGAGAGGCGGGAAAGAGACTGATGTTAAATCACTTACTAACCACAAATGAATTAAAGGTAGAGGAGATTAATCAAATCTTAACAGATGCCAAAAGCTTTAAAAACGGAATGAAGTGGCGTCCGGAAGGGCAAATGTTTACTGCCAATCTATTTTTCGAACCAAGCACGAGAACAAAAAGCAGCTTTGAAGTTGCCCAAAGAAGGTTAGGCTTAGAAGTAATTCCGTTTGAAGTATTAACTTCAAGTGTTCAAAAAGGGGAAACTCTTTACGATACGGTGAAAACTTTAGAATCAATTGGTGTAAATACGATTGTTATTCGTCATGAGCAGGATCGATATTTTGATGAGCTAGTTGGGAAGGTTAACATTCCAATCATCAATGGCGGGGATGGATGTGGACATCATCCAACACAATCGCTGCTAGACCTAATGACCATCCAACAAGAATTTGGCCAATTTGCAGGATTAAAAATAGCTATTATCGGCGACATCCGACATAGCAGGGTGGCGCGTTCCAATGCCGATGTTCTGACAAGGCTCGGAGCGGAAGTGGTTTTTTCTGGACCAGAAGAATGGTTTGATACTAGGAGTGTTGAAATATCCAGATATAGGCCCATTGATCGGGCTGTACAAGAAGCAGATGTTGTGATGCTGCTTCGTGTTCAACATGAACGTCATCAAAATAAAAGCAGTTTTACAGCAAACGAGTACCATAAACAATTTGGCCTAACATTAGAAAGAGAAAAAATGATGAAGACAGGCAGTATCATCATGCATCCTGCTCCCATTAATCGAAATGTAGAAATAGCTGATAGCCTTGTAGAATGCAAGCGATCAAGAATATTTAAGCAAATGGAAAACGGTGTATATGTAAGAATGGCGGCAATTAAAAGATCAATCGAAAGTATTGAAGGAGGAAAAAATTATGAAACTTCTTATTCAGAACGCATGCTACATAGCATTTAATGGAGAAACGAAACAAGCTGATATTTTAGTGGAAAATGGAATTATTTCTAAAATTGAACAGAACATTGAAGCCGTTGTCGATCGGAAAGTGGATGCAGCTGGAAAGTTAGTTTCACCAGGGTTTATTGATCTGCATGTTCACCTTCGCGAGCCAGGCGGCGAAAAAAAGGAAACCATCGCTACAGGAACACTTGCCGCAGCTAGAGGCGGATTTACAACAATAGCAGCGATGCCTAATACAAGGCCGGTGCCAGACACCAAGGAACAAATGGAATGGCTGCAAAACAGAATCAACGAAACAGCAAAGGTAAGGGTTTTGCCATATGCATCGATTACGACTAGACAGCTTGGCCGGGAACTAACAGACTTTGAGGCTTTAAAAGATGCTGGTGCCTTTGCTTTTACTGATGATGGTGTCGGTGTTCAGTCAGCTGAGCGGATGCTTGCAGCGATGCGGAAAGCAGCAGCGAATAATATGGCAATCGTTGCACACTGTGAAGAAAACACTTTAATTAATAAAGGCTGTGTCCATGAAGGTTCTTTCTCAATGAAACATGGCTTGAATGGTATCCCATCCATCTGTGAATCAGTTCAAATTGCAAGAGATGTCCTTTTAGCCGAAGCTACTGGCTGTCATTATCATGTCTGCCATATTAGTACTAAAGAATCGGTCCGGATGGTAAGGGATGCAAAACATGCAGGCATTAATGTTACCGCAGAAGTATCACCGCATCATTTATTGTTGTCTGAAGATGATATTCCAGGGCTTGATACAAATTTCAAGATGAATCCACCGCTACGTGGTGCGGATGACAGAATGGCTCTAATCGAAGGCCTTCTGGATGGAACAATTGATTTTATTGCTACCGATCATGCACCACATACAGCAGAAGAAAAAAGTGAAGGAATGGTTCTTGCACCTTTCGGAATTGTTGGACTAGAAACTGCATTCCCGCTTCTTTATACACATTTTGTATTAAAAAATATCATCACACTTGATCAATTAATTCAATTTTTAACAATAAAACCAGCGGGAGCGTTTGGGCTTCCATATGGAAGAATAGATGTAGGTGCACCAGCAGATTTAGTAATCTTGAACCTCGATGATGAAAGTGAGATTAAACCAGAAGAGTTCTTATCAAAAGGAAAAAATACTCCATTTGGCGGCTGGAAATGTAAAGGATGGCCTGAGATGACCATCGCTGGAGGGCAAATAGCTTGGGAAAAGGGATGTGTACTAGCATGAAAAAACAGCTTATCTTAGAAGACGGTACAATATTTATCGGCAGGGGGTTTGGCAGTGATTCGGAAACGATGGGTGAAGTGGTATTTAACACTGGTATGACAGGCTACCAAGAAATCCTTTCCGACCCATCTTATTGCGGTCAAATTGTAACACTAACCTATCCGCTTATTGGTAACTATGGGATTAATCGTGATGATTTCGAATCGATCAATCCTGCTGTCAAGGGCTTCATTGTTAAAGAAGCAGTTGATTTCCCATCCAATTGGAGAAGTGAATATACCTTAGGTGAATATTTTGAAATGAAAAAAATACCAGGGATTGCTGGGATCGATACACGAAAATTGACAAGAATCATCCGTCAATATGGAACCTTAAAAGGAGCTATTTGCGGGATGGAAAAAAATCCGGACGAGGTATTGAACCAATTAAGAAGAACATCGCTTCCTATCGATCAGGTTCGCCAAGTATCAACTAAAAATGCCTATCCGAGTCCTGGGCGCGGGAAAAGAGTCGTTCTTGTTGATTTCGGAATGAAGCATGGAATATTAAGAGAATTAAATCAGCGCGGCTGTGATGTGATCGTAGTACCTTATCACACTACTGCTGAAGAAATTCTTCAATTAAGTCCAGACGGAATTATGCTTTCAAATGGACCAGGGGATCCAAAGGATGTACCCGAAGCAATCGATATGTTAAAAGGAGTGTTAGGCAGAGTTCCTTTGTTTGGAATTTGTCTTGGCCATCAGTTATTTGCTCTAGCATGCGGGGCAAACACCAAAAAGATGAAGTTTGGCCATCGCGGTTCAAATCACCCTGTCAAAGACTTAACTACAGGGAAAATTGCGATTACCGCACAAAACCATGGATTTACAGTTGAAGAAGAATCAATCAAAGAAACAAGATTACAAATTACTCATATTGCCATAAATGATGGAACAGTTGAGGGATTAAAACACATGGATTATCCGGCGTTTACTGTTCAGTACCATCCGGAAGCTTCTCCAGGACCTGAAGATGCAAACGGCTTATTTGATCAGTTTCTTGCCTTAATGGAAGAGAATAAACAGGAGGTTACAGCAAATGCCTAAACGTACAGATATCAACTCCATATTAGTAATCGGTTCAGGACCAATCGTTATAGGGCAGGCCGCAGAATTCGACTATGCAGGGACACAGGCTTGTATTGCTCTAAAAGAAGAGGGCTATCGTGTTATTCTCGTCAACTCCAATCCTGCTACAATCATGACAGATACCGAGATCGCTGATCGTGTATATATTGAACCTTTGACTGTAGAATTCGTCAGCAGAATTATTCGCAAAGAACGTCCGGATGCCCTGTTAGCGACTCTTGGTGGGCAAACAGGTCTTAACCTTGCAGTAGAATTATCAGAGTCAGGAGTTTTGGAAGAATGCGAGGTTGAAATTCTTGGTACGAAGCTTTCAGCCATTAAACAAGCAGAGGACCGAGATCTATTCCGCAGCTTAATGAATGAGTTAAATGAACCGGTACCAGATAGTGAAATAATCCATGAATTAGCTGAAGCTAAGGCTTTTGTGGAACAGATTGGTTTCCCTGTGATTGTCCGTCCTGCTTATACCTTAGGAGGAACAGGAGGAGGCATCTGTCATAATTCCGAAGAACTTGAGGAAATCGTCGCAAGCGGACTAAAGCACAGTCCAGTAAATCAATGCTTGCTCGAAAAAAGTATCGCTGGCTTCAAGGAAATTGAATATGAAGTCATGCGCGATGGAAACGACAATGCCATTGTCGTCTGTAACATGGAAAACATAGATCCGGTGGGCGTACATACCGGAGATTCCATTGTAGTCGCCCCAAGCCAGACATTAAGTGATCGCGAATACCAACTATTAAGAAATGTTTCACTTAAAATCATCCGTGCGTTAGGGATCGAGGGGGGCTGTAATGTTCAGCTAGCCTTAGATCCATATAGCTACAATTACTATATTATCGAAGTAAACCCACGTGTTAGCCGTTCTTCGGCATTAGCGTCAAAAGCCACTGGATATCCAATTGCCAAGCTGGCTGCAAAAATTGCTGTCGGCTTAACTTTGGATGAAATGTTGAACCCTGTTACGGGGAAAACGTACGCAAGCTTTGAACCAGCTCTCGATTATATCGTAACAAAAATCCCAAGATGGCCATTTGATAAATTTGAATCAGGTAATCGTTCACTAGGAACACAAATGAAGGCAACGGGCGAAATCATGGCGATTGGCCGTACGTTTGAAGAATCCTTATTGAAAGCCATTCGATCCCTTGAGGCTGGCGTCCATCATTTTGAATTAAAGGGTGCAGAGAATATCGATGATGAATTACTCGAAAAGCGGATTCGCAAAGCGGGAGATGAACGTCTCTTCTACATCGCAGAAGGATTAAAACGTGGATTAACAATTGAAACATTGCATAACTGGAGTCAAATCGATTTATTTTACTTAAGGAAAATGGAAGGAATCATTGGCCTTGAAGCAAAGATTGCTGCTGATCCTTTTAATCAAGAAATTCTAATGGAAGCAAAGCAAAACGGATTTACCGATAAAAAGATAGCTGAGCTTTGGAATGCAACAGAAAAAGAAATCGTTAACCTGCGTAAGAACTTAGGAATTACCCCTGTTTACAAAATGGTTGATACTTGTGCAGCTGAATTTGAATCGGAAACCCCTTATTATTATGGCACATATGAAGAGGAAAACGAGTCGATCGTCACTGACAGAAAAAGTGTGATTGTCCTTGGGTCGGGACCAATTCGTATTGGCCAAGGAATTGAGTTTGACTATGCTACTGTCCATTCTGTTAAAGCCATTAAGGAAGCTGGATATGAAGCGATTATCATAAATAATAATCCAGAAACGGTATCTACCGACTTCAGTATTTCCGATAAGCTTTACTTTGAACCGCTGACAATTGAGGATGTCATGAGCATCATTGATTTAGAAAACCCACTAGGAGTAGTGGTTCAATTTGGCGGGCAGACTGCGATTAATCTAGCCGCGGATCTTGAAGAAAATGGGGTCAAAATCCTTGGAACAAGCCTTGAAGATTTAGACCGTGCCGAAAATAGAGATAAATTTGAACAAGCTCTCCAACAGCTAAATATACCGCAGCCATTAGGAAAAACTGCCTTGTCGGTGCAAGAAGCGGTGACGATCGCAAATGAAATCGGTTATCCAGTCCTAGTCCGCCCATCGTATGTTCTAGGCGGAAGAGCAATGGAAATTGTCTACCAAGATGAAGAACTGCTTCACTACATGGAAAATGCAGTGAAAATTAATCCGGATCATCCAGTTCTGATTGACCGTTATTTAACAGGAAAAGAAATCGAAGTAGATGCTATCTGTGATGGAGAAAATGTAATTATTCCTGGCATTATGGAACATATCGAACGAGCAGGGGTCCATTCTGGTGACTCGATTGCTGTGTATCCGCCGCAAACTCTTACCGAAACTGTAAAACAAACGCTTGTTGAGTATACAGAGAAATTGGCAAAAGGCTTGAATATCATCGGATTGTTAAACATTCAATATGTTTTGGCCGGAGATCAAGTATATGTGCTCGAGGTTAATCCGCGTTCAAGTCGGACGGTGCCATTTTTAAGTAAAATAACAAATGTTCCAATGGCGAAAATAGCTACCAAAGCAATTTTAGGAGTATCGATTCTTGATCAAGGTTATATTCCTGGGCTTGTCACGGAAAAAGAAGGAGTTTTCGTTAAGGTTCCAGTTTTCTCTTTTGCAAAACTCAAAAGTGTCGATATTACGCTCGGGCCTGAAATGAAATCAACGGGTGAGGTAATGGGTAAGGATATTACACTTGAAAAAGCTCTATATAAAGGATTAGTTGCTTCTGGTATGACCATCCAAAAGTTTGGCACCGTATTGTTTACGGTAGCTGATAAAGATAAACAAGAAGCTTTAAAGCTTGCAAAGCGGTTTTCCGCTAACGGATATCGCTTAATGGCAACAAGTGGTACAGCAGCCGTCCTAGAAGCAGCTGGACTAAGGGTCAAAGTGGTCGGAAAAATTGGTTCCGAAGGAAAGACTCTTTTAGATGTGATCCATCATGGAGAGGCGCAATTTATAATCAATACACTGACCAAAGGAAAACAGCCGCAACGAGATGGATTTAGAATTCGCCGTGAAGCGGTTGAAAATGGAGTCCCATGTTTAACCTCATTAGACACTGCTGATGCTATCCTTAAAGTGATTGAATCGATGAATTTCTCGGCAGAAGCAATGGATGCACCAAAAAAGGAGGTTGTCTTTGCATGATTGAAAAAGAGTTATGCAAAATAAGCAGCCAAAAAGAAATTGCCGAGGATATATATGAGCTTACTGTATATGCTGATTTTGTCAGTGAAATAAAAGCCCCTGGTCAGTTTGTTAATATTAGGGTTGCGAAATCAGGTGACGCTTTATTACGAAGACCAATCAGTATTTCTTCCTTCGATACAAAGCAAAAGCAATTTACGATGATTTATCGAAAGGAAGGAAAAGGGACTACAATGCTTGCCGAAATGGGCCATGGGATGGAAATTGACATCCTTGGTCCATTAGGAAACGGCTTTCCGGTAAATGAAGTTAACAGCGGGGAGACAGCCTTGCTGGTTGGCGGTGGAATCGGTGTGCCACCCTTGTATGAACTTTCGAACCAATTAGTAGCAAAAGGGGTAAAGGTGATTCATGTTCTTGGCTTCCAAACTGAATCTGCGGTCTTTTATGAAAAGGAATTTCTTGAAAATGGTGAAACCTACGTGACTACTGTGGACGGTTCATATGGAAAAAAAGGCTTTGTCACTGATGTCATGAAGGAATTGGAGTTTGATTGTATCTATACTTGCGGACCGACACCAATGTTAAGGGCAATTGAACATGCCTATTCCAATAAAAAAGTGTTCTTATCTTTAGAAGAAAGAATGGGCTGCGGCATCGGGGCTTGTTTTGCCTGCGTCTGCAGACGTGCTGATGATCCAGCAGGAGTTTCTTATAAAAAAGTATGTAGTGATGGACCAGTTTTTCGAGCCGGGGAGGTATTGATATGAGCCGTTTAGACATCGAATTACCGGGTTTAAGACTGAAAAATCCAATCATACCTGCTTCGGGATGTTTTGGATTTGGACGTGAGTACAGTCAATTCTATGATTTGAGTGTTCTTGGCGCTATTATGATTAAAGCAACAACAGTAGAACCTCGGTTTGGAAATCCAACACCACGGGTTGCTGAAACATCATCCGGGATGTTAAATGCCATAGGGCTGCAAAACCCTGGATTAGAAAAAGTTGTCGGCGAGGAGCTGCCTTGGCTGTCTCAGTACGATGTACCGATAATTGCCAATGTAGCAGGTTCTATTGAAGAGGATTATGTGGCCGTTGCGAAAGAAATTTCAAAAGCACCAAATGTGCATGCTTTAGAGCTTAATATATCTTGCCCAAATGTAAAGACGGGAGGTATTGCATTTGGTACGATACCTGAAGTGGCCAAGCAATTAACCAGGAAGGTAAAGGAAGTTTCTGAAGTTCCCGTGTATGTAAAGCTTTCCCCAAATGTCACTAATATCGTAGACATGGCTAAAGCAGTGGAAGCCGGCGGTGCCGATGGACTAACGATGATTAATACACTTGTTGGTATGAGGCTTGATTTAAAAACAGGCAAACCAATCTTAGCAAATCGGACAGGCGGGTTATCTGGCCCTGCAATTAAGCCTGTAGCAATCCGAATGATTCATGAAGTAAGCCAGGCGGTATCGATTCCAATCATCGGTATGGGTGGGATTGAGTCCGCATCAGATGTTATTGAGTTTTTCTATGCAGGTGCTAGTGCTGTAGCCGTGGGAACTGCCAATTTTGTGGATCCATTCGTGTGTCCAACCATTATTGAGGAATTACCAGGTATGCTTGAAAAATTAGGATTCGATCATATCAGTGAATGTACCGGAAGGAGCTGGAAGGAGCATGGACAACTCGCTTATCATCGCGCTTGATTTTGCTAATGGCGGCGAAGTCAATCAGTTTTTAACACCATTTGAGGGTAAAGAACTTTTTGTGAAAGTTGGAATGGAATTATTTTACCAGGAAGGCCCTTCCATCATTCATCAATTAAAGGATAAAGGTCATCGTATTTTCCTAGATTTAAAGCTTCACGATATTCCGAATACGGTAAAAAGTGCAATGAAGGGGCTTGCCAGATTGGAATGTGATTTGGTCAATGTCCATGCTGCTGGTGGAAAAGAGATGATGCAGGCTGCCCTTGAAGGGCTCGAGGCTGGTACAGCTGCAGGACGGAAACGCCCTGACTGTATTGCTGTTTCTCAGCTTACAAGTACATCTGAAGAGCAAATGAATAAAGAACAGCTTATTCCTGTATCATTGAAAGACTCTGTTCTTCACTATGCTTCCCTAACGAAAGAAGCAGGCTTAGATGGTGTTGTATGCTCGGCATGGGAAACAGCTTTTATTCGTGAACAGCTTGGAAACACATTTTTAACTGTATGCCCGGGAATTCGTATGGCAGAGGATAATGTCGGGGATCAAAAACGTGTAGCTACCCCTGAATTTGCCAGGAATACAGGGGTAAGTGCAATCGTTGTCGGACGTTCGATTACACGTTCAGCTGACCCATTAAAAAGCTATGAACAATGGATGGAAGCATGGAAGGGGATAAATCAATGAAACACATAATTGCGGAAAGATTATTAGAAATTAATGCGGTTGCCTTGAAGCCGC
The DNA here is from genome assembly GCF_036962765.1 of Neobacillus drentensis. Taxonomy (GTDB): domain Bacteria; phylum Bacillota; class Bacilli; order Bacillales; family Cytobacillaceae; genus Neobacillus; species Neobacillus drentensis_C. Next base: position 17,399 of record NZ_JBALOS010000086.1, on the reverse strand, counting down.
AAAATCCATTTACCTGGACATCAGGCCTGCGTTCGCCAATCTATTGCGATAACCGGCTAACACTCTCTTATCCGGTGGTAAGAAGAGAAATTGCTGCTGGATTGCAAAAGCTCATTCTTGAGAATTTTTCAGAAGCTGAAGTCATTGCTGGTACGGCGACAGCGGGAATCCCACACGCAGCATGGGTGAGTGAACGTATGGATTTACCAATGGGCTATGTGCGTTCCAAAGCAAAGGGACATGGGAAAGGTAATCAGATTGAGGGGAAAGTTGAACAAGGTCAAAAAGTAGTGGTTGTTGAAGATTTAATCTCAACGGGTGGAAGTGTGATTACGGCCGTTCAAGCATTGCGGGAAGCAGGTTGTATCGTGCTTGGAGTAGTTTCCATTTTTACATATGGACTCGAAAAGGGTAGGGCGGCATTTGAACAAGCAGACATTAAAAGTCTGTCACTTACTGATTTTCCTACTTTAGTAGAAGTAGCAATTGAAAAAGGCTATATTATGCAACAGGATCAAGCCAGTTTATTAACATGGGGTCAAGCACCTTCTGAATGGAGTAAACGTTTCGAAGAATAAGCTTAAACAATGAAAAAGCCCCGGGTACCCGGGGCCTTACTTAATTTTTCATTAATTTAAGTACCAATTCTTCATCCGGCGTGACAAATACCGTCTGTTGATTATCATAAATAACAAACCCTGGCTTGGCGCCGCTTGGCTTTTTAACAAACCGGACCCTGGTATAATCAACAGGGACTGAGCTGGAATTACGTGCTTTACTAAAGTAAGAGGCTAAAACGGCCGCTTCTCGAATTGTTTCATTAGACGGTTCTTTGCTGCGAATCACCACATGAGAGCCAGGGATGTCCTTCGTATGGAGCCAAATTTCATCCCTTGCTGCCAATTTATTTGTTAAATAGTCATTTTGTTTATTATTTTTCCCAACGATAATATCTGTACCATCGGTAGATACAAAATGATCTAAAACTGGCTTACTATTCTGTGCCTTCTTGAGTTTCTTCTTTTGGCGTTCGCGAATATAGCCGCCCTCTACCAGTTCTTCACGAATCTCTTGGATATCCTTAGGAGAAGCTGCTTGTATTTGCTGCAATAAATTATCAAAGTAGGNNAGTAGGCTACTTCCACTTTTGCTTTCTCAATTTGCTCTACAACAACCTCGACCGCATTTTTGGCCTTTTGGTATTTAGAAAAATACCTTTGGGCATTTTCAGAAGGTGTCTTCCGTGGATCAAGAGGAATTGTAATCGTCCCACCAGATTCATCATAATAATTAAGAACTTCAATTTCACGCATTCCTTTGCTGGCTGCATATAAATTAGCTGTTAATAGCTCCCCAAAGCGTTGAAATTGTTCAGCACGCTCTGCTTCTTTTAATGTTGCTTTCAGTTTGTCTATTTTCTTTTCATTCTTTTCTTTTTCATTATGAATAAATCGTTCGATATCATTTCCTTGCTGCTTTACCCGATCTCTTTCAGCTTTGCCAAAATAAAAACGGTCAAGCATTTCACTTAGAGTAGAAAAGGTTTTAACTTCTCCTTTTAAATGCTCAAGAGGGAATAAATAATAGGAGTCTTTACCGCCTGCTGTCATTATCGAAGGGAGAATCTCCCCTGTTTCCACCCTTTTTATCATATTAATGAACGTTTCCGGAACAGTGTTTCGATTGGCAAGACCGCTTTGGAACATTACTTCCTTGGCAAAAAGAGGCGATATTCCTGCGAATTGCTCAACTAATTGGCGGTCCATTTTACCTGCATTAAAATCAAGTTTTCTTAGTAGATCATTTTTTTCACACTGAAAAGGATTTTGCTTATGTTGTTCAGGTGGAGAAACATAAGGCTGGCCTGGCAAAATGGCTCTATGGCTGTTGACTGCAAACGAGATATGTTTGATGCTGTCAAGAATGATATTCCGCGATTTATCAACCAGAACAATATTGCTATGTCTCCCCATTATTTCAATAATTAATTGTTTATAGCTGATATCACCAATCTCATTCCTGCCCTTAATTTCTAATACGATCATTCGATCCGTTTCTTTTTGATATAAATCCTCTAAAATGTAACCCTCAATATGTTTCCTAAGCAGCATACAGAACATTGGCGGCTCACTTGGATTATCATAGGCTTCTTCAGTGAATTGGACCCTTGCATAGCTTGGGTGTGCTGATAATAGCAGCTTTTGATTAACACCATTGGCGCGAACGGTGAGAATCACTTCATTTTTATAGGGCTGATGAACCTTATTAATCCTTCCGCCCTTTAGCGAACGGACCAGCTCACCCACCATTGCTTTTGTAAATAAACCATCAAATGACATGGAAAACATCCTTTACTACATTCATATGAATTCATTATAGCTTACTAAAAAAAGACTGTCTTATTATTAACCTATTATCTATTTTATCTTTCACTATATCATAGCATTTTTTGGGACGACCCTGAATAAGCTTTCTTTAGAGCATGTATTTATTGGTATTTAAAGGGGGAAGTGAGATGGTCGGATGAAATTCCATGAAATGAAGATAGAACAAGTAGAAAAGACCTTAGAAACCGACTTTTCTTCTGGATTGACACAGGAAGAAGTAAAAAAACGGATGAAACTGCACGGACTAAATGAATTGGATGAAGGAGAAAAGCAATCAGCTTTACTCTTATTTTTTAGTCAATTTAAGGATTTTATGGTCTTAGTGCTTCTCGCAGCTACACTGATATCGGGATTGCTTGGCGAATACATTGATGCCATCGCGATAATTGCCATCGTCATTATTAACGGATTTCTTGGCTTTTTTCAAGAAAGAAGAGCAGAAAAATCGCTACAGGCTTTAAAAGAATTATCTGCTCCACAAGTTTCCGTTCTTCGAGACGGACAGTGGATCAAAATTCCTTCAAAAGAAATTGTCATTGGTGATATAGTGAAGTTTGGAAGCGGTGACCGTATCGGTGCCGATGTTAGGGTGATTGATTCAAAAAGTTTAGAGATTGAGGAATCGGCCCTTACAGGTGAATCTGTTCCTGTTTCCAAGCATATTGAGTCCCTAACCAATCCTAACCCAGGAATAGGTGATATGGAGAATATTGCCTTTATGGGTACGATGATCACTAGGGGAAGCGGTGTTGGAGTCGTTATTGCAACAGGGATGAAAACAGCTATGGGTCAAATTGCTGATTTACTCCAAAATGCCGAAACACAAGATACGCCATTACAGCGGCGCTTAGAGCAACTCGGAAAAATCTTAATAACGGTAGCATTGTTGTTAACAGTTCTTGTGGTAGCCGTGGGTGTTTTAAGAGGGCACGACATCTATGAGATGTTTTTAGCAGGTGTTTCGCTTGCGGTAGCTGCCATTCCAGAAGGGCTCCCAGCGATTGTAACAGTGGCATTATCTCTCGGTGTTCAAAAAATGATTAAGAAAAATGCGATTGTTAGGAAGCTTCCAGCCGTTGAAACACTTGGCTGTGCATCGGTTATTTGTTCTGATAAAACGGGAACAATGACACAAAACAAAATGACTGTTACCCATTTATGGAGCGGAGGTCAAACCTGGACAGTGGACGGGGTAGGCTATCAACCGCAAGGTAATTTTTATAGAAATGAGCGAACGATTAATCCTCGAGAGGAAAAAGCATTACAGCAAATGCTGATCTTTGGGATGCTATGTAATCATTCAGATTTAGTTGTCAGGGATGATGATTATTTCCTAGATGGAGATCCAACCGAAGGGGCACTGTTAGTTAGTGCCATGAAAGCAGGATTTGTTCGTTCTAAATTATTAAATGAATTTACAATTATTAAAGAATTCGCATTTGATTCTTCTCGAAAAATGATGAGCGTCCATGTGAAAGACAAGCAGGGAAGACATTTTATTGTCACCAAAGGGGCACCTGACGTCATCTTAGGAATTAGTGAATCTGTCCTTTGGGGTGAGAGATCACAATTCCTAAATAAAGAAACACAGTTCAAGGTACAAGATGCAATAAACGGCCTTGCGGCACAGGCCCTGCGCACGATTGCGATTGCTTATAAACCAATACAAGCTAACACTGTTATAATAAGTGAACAGGAAGCAGAGAAGAATTTAACGTTAATTGGTATCCAGGGAATGATTGATCCGCCAAGACCTGAAGTGAAAAAGGCGGTTAAGGAATGTAAGGAAGCAGGTATAAAAACGGTTATGATTACCGGTGACCATGTGATCACCGCAAAAGCAATTGCTTCCCAACTTGGAATCATCAACAATAAAAGTAAGGTTATTGATGGGAATGCCTTATCTCAAATGTCTGTCGAAGAATTGGAAGAGGTTGTTGATGATGTTTCCGTTTTTGCCAGGGTATCACCAGAGCATAAACTAAAAATTGTCAAAGCATTACAAAATCGCGGTCATATTGTTGCGATGACGGGAGATGGAGTAAACGATGCTCCGGCTATTAAAGCTGCCGATATTGGAGTGGCCATGGGAATTACCGGAACCGATGTTGCCAAAGAAGCTTCTGCGCTTGTTTTGTTAGATGATAACTTTGCCACAATAAAAGCTGCAATCGTAGAGGGCAGAAATATATATGAAAATATTCGGAAATTTGTCCGTTACTTACTGGCTTCCAATGTTGGGGAAATTTTGGTGATGTTGTTTGCGATGATTTTAGCGCTCCCACTCCCGCTTATCCCAATCCAAATTCTATGGGTAAATTTAGTTACAGATGGTCTGCCGGCAATGGCACTTGGACTTGATCGTCCAGAAGAAAACGTGATGAAACGTAAGCCGCGCAGCCCAGATGAAGGTGTTTTTTCTCGCGGGTTAGGCTGGAAGGTGGTATCGAGGGGCTTCCTTATAGGGATTGTAACATTGCTATCCTTTATCGTTGTCTATCATAACGACCCAGCAAAGTTACAATATGCACAAACCGTCGCCTTTGCTACACTCGTCATGGCACAGCTCATTCATGTGTTTGATTGCCGCAGTGAAAAATCAGTTCTCTCAAGAAATCCTTTCGGGAATCAATATCTTGTTTGGGCCGTTATCTCTTCACTTGCCTTGATGTTTGTTGTTATTTATTATCAGCCCCTGCAGCCGATTTTCCACACGCTGCCGATTGCAGCTAAGGATTGGTTATTGATTGTTGGGTTATCATCCATTCCAACTTTTTTACTAGCAGGGTCATTTTTGTTAAGAAAAACAAAATAAAGTGTGTTATAATCCAAAAGGTAATAGAATCCACTCTATTACCTTTTCTTTTTTGAAAAATTTAGGGAGCAATCAATTTTTCAGGAGATTGGATGTGCACAAATGGTTATTAGTATGACGGGATTCGGAAGAGCCAAGGCAGAATCAGATTTCTTCTCTGTTAATGTGGAAATAAAAACAGTGAACCATCGTTTTTGTGAAATGAATATCCGCATGCCCAGGCAGCTATTAAAAATAGAAGATCGAATGAAAAAGAAACTAAGTCAGTATATCCGTCGTGGTAGAGTTGAAGTATATGTCAGCCTAGAGGGTGAAGGTGTCGTTACCCGAAAAGTCCATGTTGACTGGAAGCTTCTTGATGAGTATGCCCAAATCATCAAGCAGGTACGTGAAAATTTTGATGTTGAAGGAACGATTACACTTCAGGATTTGCTTAGTCGAAGTGAACTCTTACATATTGAAGAAAGTGAAATCGGCAATGATGAGCTTGAGAAGCTAGTTCTAGATGCAACAGAAGAAGCTGCCAAATTTTTAAAACAAATGCGCTTGGCAGAAGGTGATGAATTAAAAAAGGATTTGCTCGCTATACTTTCACAATTAGAAATGAATGTATTTGAACTTCAAAAGTTCGCCCCGCTCGTGGTTCAATCATATAAAGAGCGCCTAACAAGAAGGATGGAAGAATTTGTTAATGGGCAATTGGACGAAACGAGGATCTTAACGGAAGTAGCCGTTTTTGCTGATAAAGCAGATATTAATGAAGAAATTACACGATTAAAAAGTCACATTCAACAATTCGAGCAAACCCTTCAAAGTGTGGAACCAATTGGAAGGAAGTTGGATTTTATCGTCCAGGAAATGAACAGAGAAGCCAATACCATTGGATCAAAAGCAAATGACTCCAACATTGCTAAACAGGTGGTCGATATCAAAAGTTTGCTCGAGAAGCTGAAGGAACAGGTTCAAAATATCGAGTAAGCCTAGTTTAGAAATGGTTTGAGACGGTCAAAATATATTATTGATGATTGGATGAAGACCATGTCGATTAAATTAATTAATATTGGGTTTGGAAATATCGTTTCTGCCAATCGAATTATTTCAATTGTCAGCCCTGAATCTGCTCCAATAAAAAGAATTATTCAAGATGCCCGAGACCGGGGGGCTTTAATTGACGCCACTTACGGTAGACGGACACGAGCAGTCATTGTTATGGATAGTGACCATGTTATTCTATCAGCTGTTCAACCAGAAACGGTTGCACACCGTTTAGCTGATCGTGATGAAATAATTGATGAAGGGTAGGATTTTTGAAAATGCAGGAAAAAGGACTGTTAATTGTACTTTCGGGGCCATCCGGGGTTGGTAAAGGAACGGTACGGAAAGAAATTTTTTCCCATCCGGATACAACTTTCGAGTATTCCATTTCGATGACAACCCGCTCACCGCGAGAAGGGGAGATTGATGGAGTAGATTACTTTTTTAAGTCAAGAGAAGAGTTTGAACAATTAATTGAAAAGGGAAAGCTGTTGGAGTATGCCGAATTTGTAGGAAATTATTATGGAACTCCTGTGGACTATGTTCGTGAAACATTAGATGCAGGTAAAGATGTCTTCTTAGAAATCGAAGTAAAAGGTGCCCGTCAGGTTCGTGAAAAGTTTCCTGAAGGTTTATTTATATTCCTTATGCCGCCAAGTTTATCCGAATTAAAGAACCGGATCGTAACAAGGGGAACGGAAACCGATGATATTATCCAAAACCGCTTGCTGTCTGCCAGGGAAGAAATAGAAATGATGGAATTATATGATTATGTTGTTGAAAATGACCAAGTGGAGCGTGCTTGTGAACGAGTGAAAGCTATTGTCACTGCAGAGCATTGCCGCAGAGAACGTGTAGAACATCGCTATAAAAAATTGCTGGAGGTTGAATAATATGTTGTATCCTTCTATTGATTCATTGCTTGAAAAAATTGATTCAAAATACTCACTTGTATCCGTTGCTGCCAAGCGTGCACGTGTAATGTCGCAAGTTAAGGATGAAAGATTACCAAAATATGTTTCCCATAAGCATGTAGGGAAAGCACTTGAGGAAATTTATAGTGGTGAATTAACGTACCGGATTTCTACAAAAGCAGAAACTACAGGTGAGCAGTAATAATTATATCGTAAGAAATCATAAGAGAAGGCGTGACAAGAGGGAGAAACCTTACGTGTCAGCCTTTTTTATTTTGGTGAAGCTTTTTTGTAGTTTTTGTCGAATTACAGTAGGTAAAAGATGAAAATTTGCATTCATTCTTGCATAATAAAAAGAAAGACTGATGACAAGAAGCGGGGGAACAGAAGATGATGAAAGATAAAAAAATATTATTATGTGTTACAGGTGGGATAGCCGTCTATAAAGCAGCTGCGTTAACGAGTAAGCTCGTTCAAACTGGAGCACATGTAAAAGTTATTTTAAGTGAATCTGCTCAGAAATTTGTTACCCCATTAACCTTTCAAGCATTATCCCGCCATGAAGTATATGTTGATACCTTTGATGAAATCAATCCGCGTGTTATTGCCCATATCGATTTAGCAGATTGGGCTGATCTAGTACTGGTAGCCCCTGCAACTGCAAATACAATTGGGAAAATAGCGAATGGGATAGCCGATAATATGATAACTACAACACTGCTTGCAGTAACATCACCTGTTTGGATTGCCCCTGCAATGAATGTGCATATGTACGACCATCCTGCCGTGAAAAAAAACATATCACTCCTAGCGGAATATGGCTATCAATTCATTGAACCTAGTGAAGGATATCTTGCCTGTGGATATGTAGGAAAGGGCCGTTTGGAAGAACCAGAAAAAATGGTGGAACTCATCCGGGAATTTTTTAGCAGCCAAGGTCACCAGCCCTTAAAAGGAAAAACTGTTGTGGTAACAGCAGGACCTACCCGCGAAAAAATTGACCCTGTTCGGTTTATTTCGAATCATTCTACTGGAAAAATGGGTTATGCCCTTGCAGAAGAAGCAAAAAAACAAGGTGCTCACGTGGTATTAGTTTCGGGTCCTGTTACATTAACACCTCCTAGTGGGATGGAAGTAATAAAAGTTGAAAGCGCAGAGGATATGTACAACACTGTTCTATCGTATTATGACGGAGCGGATGTAGTCATAAAAACAGCAGCTGTAGCGGATTACCGCCCAAAAATCACCTATGAACATAAGGTGAAAAAGCAAGCAGGTGACTCGAGTATTGAATTGGAAAGAACAAAAGATATCCTTTTAGAACTCGGAAAGAGAAAGAAGAACCAAGTGCTTGTTGGCTTTGCCGCTGAAACGGAGAATGTTGAAGAATATGCAAGGAAAAAATTAACGAAGAAAAATGCTGATATGATCGTTGCTAACAATGTAAAAGCAGAAGGTGCAGGGTTTGGAACAGATACAAATATTGTAACGCTGTTCAAACGATCAGGTGACGTAATAGACTTGCCAATTATGTCAAAGAGCAATGCAGCAAAAAGGATTATCGAAGAAATTACTTCTCTATTGAAGGAAATGGATGAAAATGGAAATAGCTAGTGTCGTTGTGGATGTACCGACAAAGCAAACAGATCGGGCCTTTGATTATTTGATTCCAGAACAGTGGAGTGGAGTCATCCAGCCTGGGATGAGGGTAATCGTCCCATTCGGTCCGAGAAAAATCCAAGGATTTGTCACTTCCTTAAAATCACAATCTGAATTTAATAAATTACGAGAAATAATCGAACCGATGGAGCTTGAACCTGTATTAAATAAAGAATTATTAGACCTTGGTGACTGGCTGACCGAACATACACTTTGTTTTAAAATCTTTGCCTATCAGGTGATGCTTCCTGCGGCATTAAAAGCAAAGTATGAAAAAAAAGTAAAACTTGCTGCAGGTGTGCTGTTGGCTGATTTATCGGAACCCATCCGCGCTCTATTTGAAAACAAATTAATGGTGGACTGGGAAGATGCTTTGAAGAATGGAATGCTTCCCTTGTTACAAAAAGAGGCAGCGAAAGGGAAGCTGGAAGTCATATACATCGTTAAGGAAAAGGTAAAAAAGAAACAGTTAAAGTTTGTCCGGCCGTTTGTTTCCTTTCCTGAATTAAAAGAGATCATTGAGCGTTTCCCTCAGAAAGCAGAAAAACAAAAGCAAGTCTTAAATTATTTTGTCGAACATTTCGATGCAGTTGAATTGAGACAGCTTGTCGCAGAACTAAAAACAACATCTGCTACCATTAAAGCACTTGTAGAAAAAAAGTTACTTACTGAGTATGTAATGGAAGTATATCGTGATCCATTTGAACATAGGACGTTTAAACGAACAAAGCCCTTACCATTAACAAATTCCCAACAAATAGCAATTGAACCCATTCTAAACGCAATTGAAACCGATCGACATGAGGTATTTTTGCTTTATGGGGTAACTGGAAGTGGAAAAACAGAAATTTACCTCCAATCCATACAAGAGGTTATTGAAAGAGGGCAGGAAGCCATTGTCCTCGTTCCGGAAATTTCTCTTACTCCACAAATGGTTAATCGCTTTAAAGGAAGGTTCGGGGATTTAGTAGCAGTTTTGCACAGTGGTTTATCTGCAGGGGAAAAATATGATGAGTGGCGCAAAATTCAACGGAAGGAAGTAAAAGTAGCTGTTGGGGCTAGATCTGCGATTTTTGCACCATTTGAGAATTTAGGAATCATCATTATTGATGAGGAACATGAAACAAGCTATAAACAGGAGGAAATGCCTCGGTATCATGCCAAGGATGTGGCAATTGAAAGGGCAAAAACCTATAACTGCCCTGTTGTACTCGGAAGCGCAACCCCATCACTCGAGTCATTTGCCAGGGCTCAAAAGAACGTGTATCATCTCTTATCTCTGCCTAAACGGATGAATAATCAAACTCTGCCGTCAGTGGAGATCATTGACATGCGTGAAGAGCTTCGCAATGGTAATCGGTCCATGTTCTCTCAAAAGCTTTTTGACATGCTGAAGGACCGCATCGAAAAAAAGCAACAATCTGTTCTATTTTTAAATAAACGAGGGCACTCATCATTTGTGATGTGCCGGGATTGCGGATATGTGATGAATTGTCCTAACTGCGATATTTCGCTTACCTACCACCGTGTTCATGAACAAATGAAATGTCATTATTGTGGGTATGAAAGTCATGTTCCTAAGCATTGCCCTGAGTGTTCAAGTGAATATATTCGTTATTTTGGTACAGGAACCCAAAAGGTAGAAGATGAACTTGGAAAAATTCTGCCGGAAGCTCGGGTAATTCGTATGGATGTTGACACAACGGGAAAAAAGGGTTCACACGAACGATTATTAACAGATTTTCAAAATGGCAAAGCAGATATTCTCCTCGGGACACAAATGATTGCTAAAGGCTTGGATTTCCCCAATATCACCTTGGTTGGTGTTCTTTCGGCTGATACGATGCTTCATTTACCTGATTTCCGTGCCTCTGAAAAGACCTTTCAATTATTAACTCAAGTGAGTGGAAGGGCAGGACGTCACCAATTGCCAGGTGAGGTCATTATTCAGACTTATACACCTGAACACTATAGTGTCGAACTGGCCGGGACACAAGATTATGATCTTTTTTATCAACGAGAAATGATGATGCGAAAAGCACACCATTATCCACCGTTCTATTATCTATCATTGATAACTATCAGTCATGACCAGTTGATGACAGTCGTAACGGCTACAGAGAAAATTGTGAACTATGTACGATCGCAGGTTTCAAACGATGCAGTCGTTTTAGGACCAGCAGCCTCGCCGATTCCTAGGATTAATAATAGATATCGCTATCAATGTCTGATAAAATACAAGCGGGAACCGAACTTGACAAAAATGTTAAAAACTATATTAGATCAATATCAAGCAGATACAAAGAGCGGCTTAATGGTAACAATTGATGTTAATCCATTTATCTTGATGTAAGTAGTTTGATACGTACAGAGTCAAAGGTTAATATTTCGCTTTTTTGGTGAAAATGTAAGCAATAAAAAAATTATTTACGCCTTAATCAAAATGGCATTTAATGGGGGAAATGAGTTGCCTATACTGAAAGTAGTAAATTACCCTGCTGAAATACTTGAGCAGGCTTGCAAGCCAGTAGTGAAGTTTGATAGGAAACTGGCAAAATTGCTTGATAATATGTATGATACGATGATTGAATATGATGGAGTAGGGCTTGCAGCCCCACAGATTGGATTAGACCAACGTATTGCCATTGTTGATATCGATGATGAATTGGGGACAATTGAAATGATCAACCCAGTCATCTTAGAAACATCTGGAGAACAAACTGGACCTGAAGGATGTTTAAGTTTCCCAGGACTGTTTGGGGAAGTATCAAGACCTGATTTTGTTAAAATTGAAGCATTCGATCGTAAAGGCAGAAAGTATACATTAGAAGCTGAAGACTTCCTCGCGAGAGCCATTCAGCATGAAATCGACCATCTTGATGGAATTTTATTTACAACTAAAGTGACTCGATATCTAGAGGAAGATGAGTTAAAAGGAGTAGAAGCTGAATGACCAAGATTGTTTTTATGGGTACTCCGGATTTTTCCGTACCGGTTTTACAACAAATTATTAATGATGGATATGATGTGGTTGGTGTGGTTACACAACCAGATCGACCGGTCGGAAGAAAAAAGATATTGACACCGCCTCCAGTAAAGGTTGAGGCCATAAAACATGATATTCCGGTCTATCAGCCAGAAAAAATTCGCCAAGAAGAAGAGCTTGAGAAGATTCTTTCACTGAAACCGGATTTAATTGTTACAGCTGCATTTGGTCAAATCTTACCAAATAAATTATTAGAAGCCCCAAAATATGGCTGTATTAATGTCCATGCATCCTTGCTCCCAGAACTTCGCGGCGGTGCGCCTATCCATTACGCTATTATTCAAGGAAAACAGACAACAGGTGTTACCATCATGTATATGGTTGAAAAATTAGATGCTGGTGATATTTTAACAAGCATTGAAGTTCCGATCACGGAAGAGGACAATGTTGGAACACTTCACATTAAATTAAGTGATGCAGGGGCTAAGTTATTATCCGAAACCCTGCCGCTGCTATTGGAGGGACAACTGTCTCCAAGGCCGCAAAATCATGTGGAAGCAACCTTTGCTGCCAACATTAAACGGGAACAGGAAAAAATTAATTGGACAAAAACGGGTGAAGAAATCTATAACCATATCCGTGGATTAAACCCTTGGCCAGTTGCGTTTACTACCTTAAATGGTCAGGTTGTAAAGATATGGCGTGCAGAAAAGGTAAAAGTGGTAAAGGGTGAAGTACCTGGAACAGTCCTTAAGGTTGAATCCGATGGCTTCATAGTTAGTTCGGGAAATGAAACAGCAATTAAAATTATTGAACTTCAGCCTTCTGGGAAAACCAAAATGATGAGTGAACAATTCTTAAGAGGTTCAAAAATATCAGAAGGCACGAAGCTAGGAGAATAGCATGACATCAACGATAAATAATGTACGAACAATCGCAATGGATATGTTAGTAGCTATTGAGAAGAATCAATCCTACAGCAATTTACTGCTAAATACGACAATTGAAAAAAACGATTTGCCTGCTAAAGATGTTGGACTTTTAACAGAATTAGTTTATGGAACATTACAAAGAAGAATGGCACTTGACTATTTTTTAGAGCCATTCGTCAAAGAAAATAAAAAGTTAGCAAATTGGGTTCATCATTTATTAAGGCTGACCCTGTATCAAATGTTGTATCTAGATCGAATACCGGACAGAGCTGCCATATACGAAGCAGTCGAGATAGCCAAAAAACGAGGCCATAAAGGAATTGGCAGTTTGGTGAACGGAGTCCTCCGGAGTATCCAACGAGAAGGGCTCCCGTCTTTGGAGGAAATTGCCGACCCCGTTAAAAGACTCGCACTTGAAACGAGTCACCCTGAATGGCTGGTTACCCGGTGGGTTGACCAGTTTGGCTATGATAAAACGAAAGAAATGTGCGAAATTAACCTAACAGCTCCATTACAAACAGCTAGAGTTAATCTCACGAAAGTCTCAAGAGACGAATGTATTTCCATGCTAGAAGAAGATGGTTTTCAAATCGAAAAAAGTCCAATCATTCCTGAGGCAATTCGATCATTAAAGGGAAATCTGGCTTCAACCATTTCCTTTAAATATGGAATGTTTACCATTCAAGACGAAAGTTCAATGCTTGCAGCTTATGCGTTAGGTGCAAAGGAAAACGAATATATCCTTGATGCCTGTGCCGCACCAGGTGGTAAAAGTACACATATCGCTGAAAAAATGGACAATACTGGTGAAGTGATCTCAGTTGATCTTCACCAGCACAAAGTAAGGTTAATTAATGATAATGCAAAACGATTAGGGCTAGAAAATATAAAAACAAGTGTTTCTGATTCAAGACATATACAGGAAAAGTTTAAGAGTGAATCATTTGATCGAATTCTTCTTGACGCGCCTTGTTCTGGTCTCGGTGTAATGAGAAGAAAGCCAGATATGAAATATACCAAGACAGAGACGGATATTAAGCGGCTAAGTACGATTCAGCAAGACTTATTAGCGTCCGTAACCCCATTATTGAAAAAGGGCGGTATTCTTGTCTATAGTACATGTACGGTTGATAAAGAGGAAAATGAATATACCGTTAAAACATTCCTAGAGAACCACCCTGAATTTGAGGGTGATATAACATTTAAAAACCGAATGCCGGAAGCAGTCCAGCCATTGATTACAGGCTTTGATTTGCAGATATTCCCACAGGATTTTGGGTCCGATGGATTCTATATTGCAGTTTTAAGAAAGAAGGTGTAACAGTTGGAACAATTAAATACAACTGAGACAAACACAACTACGGAAATTAAGAAAAAATCAATTTATTCATTGCAGTTACACGAATTAAAGGATTGGCTTTCAGAAAATGGTGAAAAGCCATTTCGTGCGGAACAAATCTTTGAATGGCTTTATAAAAAAAGAATTACAACCTTTGAGGATATGAGTAATGTTTCGAAGGGGCTTAGAGATAAGATCGCAAGTCATTTTGAACTTACAACATTAAATACAGCGATTCAACAAACCTCATCTGATGGAACGATTAAGTTTCTTTTTGAACTTCATGATGGATACTCCATTGAGACCGTGTTAATGCGTCATGATTATGGGAATTCCGTTTGTGTCACAACGCAAGTGGGCTGTCGGATTGGTTGTACCTTCTGTGCTTCTACATTAGGCGGCTTAAAAAGACATTTAGAAGCAGGCGAAATTGTTGCACAAGTTGTGAAAGTACAACAAACTCTTGATCAAACTGATGAGCGTGTAAGTTCAGTAGTTATTATGGGCATTGGTGAGCCCTTCGATAATTATGACAATATGATGTCATTTTTAAAAATAATTAATCATGAAAAAGCACTTAATATTGGCGCGCGTCATATTACCGTTTCAACAAGTGGAATTGTGCCGAAGATTTATAAGTTTGCCGATGAAGATACGCAAATTAATTTTGCTATTTCTCTCCACGCTCCAAATACAGAATTACGTTCCCGGTTAATGCCAATTAACAAGGCCTATAAACTTGATGACTTAATGACTGCAGTAAGGTATTATATCGATAAGACAGGGCGTCGAATAAGCTTTGAATATGGTCTTTTTGGAGGAGTTAACGATTCAGTTGAGCATGCCGAAGAGTTAGCTGAATTATTAAAAGGATTGAAGTGCCATGTGAATCTAATTCCTGTCAACTATGTTCCTGAAAGGGATTATGTACGGACGCCAAGAGACAAAATTTTTGATTTCGAAAAAACATTGAAAAATCGTGGTATCAATGTAACCATTCGCCGAGAGCAAGGGTCGGATATAGCTGCAGCATGTGGGCAACTTCGTGCAAAGGAGCGGAAAGAGGAGACGAGGTGACAAAAGTGAAAGCTGTTTTTAAAACGGACCAAGGTAGAGTCCGTCAGAATAATGAAGATAGTGGTGGTACTTTTGTAAATCGGGACGGACACCACCTTGCCATCGTAGCTGACGGCATGGGTGGTCACCTTGCCGGTGATGTAGCCAGTAAAATGAGTGTGTCACATCTCCAAGAAATGTGGGAAAAGTCTGAAGGAATTCAAACCCCAGATCAAGCGGAAGCATGGCTGAAAAGGCATGTTCTCCAGGTTAATCAATTACTTTTTGAACATTCTAAAACACATGTGGAATGTGAGGGGATGGGCACAACCATAGAAGCTGTAATTGCTTCCGAGAATTTTACAAGTATTGCCCATGTCGGAGATAGTCGTTGTTATATTCTAAATGATACTGGGTTCAAGCAGCTTACAGAGGACCATACGCTCGTCAATGAATTAGTCCGAACAGGACAAATTACAAAAGAGGATGCGGAGCACCATCCAAGGAAAAATTGGATTTTAAGAGCACTTGGAACAGAACAGGATGTTAAAATCGATATTAAAACGATCATGTTTGAAGAAGGAGATTACCTTCTATTATGCTCTGATGGATTGTCCAATAAAGTGAATGAAAAGGAAATGGTACAAATTCTTCAAAATGAAGATTCAATTGAAGAAAAGGCTTCTACCTTAATTAAGATCGCAAATGATAATGGTGGAGAAGATAATATTACCCTGATCATATTAGAATATGCTAATGATAATGAATTGGGTGATAATCAGTGATTATTGGGAAGAGAATAAGCGGCCGCTATAAGGTTCTTGAAATGATTGGCGGAGGCGGTATGGCAAATGTGTATTTAGCACATGATATGATTTTAGACAGAGAAGTTGCTGTAAAAATGCTCCGCCTTGATTTTGTTAATGATGAGGAATTTATTCGCCGTTTTCATAGAGAAGCACAGTCAGCTACCAGTCTTACCCATCCCAATATTGTAAGTATTTACGATGTAGGAGAAGAGGATTCTCTTTACTATATTGTTATGGAATATGTGAATGGGCAGACATTAAAGCAATACATACATCAACATTCATCACTGCGTGTCGAAAAAGCTTTAGATATTATGATGCAATTAACTTCTGCCATATCTCATGCCCATCAAAATCATATTATTCATCGTGATATTAAGCCGCATAACATACTAATTGATCGGAATGGCAATGTGAAAATTACTGATTTTGGCATTGCAATGGCACTAAGTGCTACAAGCATTACCCAAACAAATTCTGTTTTAGGTTCCGTCCACTATTTATCACCCGAACAAGCAAGAGGCGGCATGGCAAATAGAAAATCTGATATATATTCTCTAGGGATTGTTATGTTCGAAATTTTAACCGGGAGGCTTCCATTCTCTGGGGAATCGGCAGTTTCGATTGCGTTAAAGCATCTCCAATCAGAAACGCCTTCTTTAAGAAGATGGAATCCAAACATACCGCAAAGTGTAGAGAATATTGTCTTGAAGGCTACTGCAAAAGACCCCTTCCATCGTTATAACAGTGTGGATGAAATGGAGGAGGACCTAAGAACTGCACTTAATCCTGAGAGAATGAATGAACCTAAGTTTAACATTCCAATTGATGATGAAGCAACTAAGGCAATACCGATAATTACGAATGACCGTCCGCATAAAAATCTTGATGAAACATTAGTTCATAGTGCCGATAAAATTTTACCAAACAAAAAAGATACACCGAAGAAAGAGAAAGAAAAAGATAATAAGAAAAAGCGGAAAAAATGGCCGGCTGTCTTAATTACCACTTTTCTTATTCTTGCTGTTCTTGGACTCTTAGCTCCTACCCTTTTACCTGTATTATTTTCTGCTAAAGATATCAAAATCCCTGATGTAAGCGGGATGGAATTAGTTGATGCGATTTCTAAGCTAAAGCTTAACGGTTTAGAGGTAGAGAAACAAATCAAAATTCCAGATGATTTGATTGATAAAGGAGAAGTCATTAAGACAGACCCTGAAATTGGCACAACGGTCAAGGAAAACACAAAAGTTACCCTATATGTGAGTACGGGCAAAGATAAAAAGGAACTCTCAGATTATAAGGGAAGACTATACAATGATATTTTCCCGTTATTGGAAAATAAGAATTTTAAGGATATAAGGAAAACAGAGAGATATGATGAAAGTGAACCAGGAACGATCCTTAATCAATCCCCTCCTGGTGGTGAAAAAGTCGTCCCCGAAGATACTGTATTAGAGTTTGAAG
>NZ_JBALOS010000085.1:19186-24847 GCF_036962765.1 Neobacillus drentensis | reverse complement strand
GGTGCCTGACACCTTTTTATTGATGCACTTTTGCATCTCTTTTACTTACTTTTCCTTATTTATTTGAATTCTTGGGTGAATCGGTCTTTTTTAATCGGTAACCAACATATAGGACCAAAAACCAAATAGGTGCGACGATTAAGGCGACTCTCATTTCCTCAATAAAAGCCATTAATACGACCACAAATGCTAAAAAAATAAGAGCGAGGTAACTTGATACTGGATAGAGCGGCATTTTAAATGCTAGTTTTCTTACTTCTTCTTTTGTTTTTGATTGCCGGAACTTTATTTGTGTAATCAGAATAATTGTCCAGCTAGTGATAACGGCTACGGTTGCGACTGAAGATATATACATAAATACTTTTTCAGGAACAATATAATTTAAAAATACGGCCACAAGTAAAATGGAGGACGAAAATAGAATGCCACGTTTTGGTGTCAAATGTTTGTTGAGCTTTCCAAAATAGTGGGGTCCGTTATTTTGGAGTGATAAATTGTAAAGCATTCTTCCTGTACTGAAAAGACCGCTATTAAAAGCAGACAAAGCTGCTGTTAACACAACAAAGTTAATAATATGTGCCGCACCAGGTATACCAACTTTATCAAAAATTAATACAAATGGACTGCCATTTGTCCCTACTTCGTTCCAAGGATATAAACTCATCATGATTCCTAATGCTGCAATATAAAAAATTAATATCCTCCAGACCACATTGTTAATGGCAGTTGGGATCGATTTACGAGGGTTCTTAGCCTCCCCTGCTGTAATACCGACCAATTCTACCCCGCCAAATGAAAACATGACCAAAACCAATGACATTAAAATACCTTGCAAACCATTTGGCATAAAACCGCCATGTGCCCAAAGATTGCTAAAACCGATTGGTTGACCCTGGTTGCCGATCCCTAGAAGGATCATTCCTAATCCAACCACAATCATTCCAATAATCGCAATCACTTTAATCATCGCGAACCAAAATTCAAACTCTCCAAATGCTTTTACACTAGTCAAGTTTATCATTGTGATCACAAGAAGTGTGGCAAGTGCTGTCAGCCATTGTGGAATATCAGGAAACCAATAATTCACATAAACACCGACAACTGTAATTTCTGCCATCCCGACAACAACCCACATAAACCAATAGGTCCAACCTGTTAAGTACCCCGCAAATGGCCCTAAATAACGATTAGCGTAGGAACTAAATGAACCCGAAACTGGCTCATCAACAGCCATTTCCCCTAACGCTCTCATAATGGTAAAAATAACTAGACCTCCAACTAAGTAGGAAAGCAAAATGGACGGACCTGCCATCTGAATCGTTGCACTTGAACCATAGAACAAACCGACTCCAATCGCCCCTCCTAGTGCAATTAACTGGATATGTCTGTTATTTAGACCTCGTTGTAAATTCTCATCTTTGTGATTTATGCCCACACCATGATTCCACCCTTCTTAATTATTCTATTAGAATAACTAAGTTAGATTTTCCTTTCCACATGAAAGAATATTCATTCAATTCAAACTTCTACTTCTAACTTCAATTATTACAAGAAATGCTCAGTAAAATATTCCTCTATTTCGTAATATTGGGTCGAATATGTCATTTATATAGGAATAATGTCATAATTCTATTTTACCCGTAATATTGTTCATCAAACTATAAAGAAATGTAACAGAAGCGTTCTGTAATTCGTGTACTAGCACATGATAAAGTAGTACCATACGAATTTACAGGAGGTAGCAACATGAAAAACAATTACATGAAAACATTAGTTGTAGCTTGTGTCGCTACATTTGCATCTATAGGTTTTCAAAATAATACGGTCGAGGCAATTACCAAATCTCCAGTTGTAAAAGAAGATAACCTTCAGGAACTGGGACAACAATTTGGATTAAACACAGAACATATAGAACAAGTTAATAATCGTCCTGACAATTGGGTTTATATACAAGAGATGTTGCAAAATCCTAATCAACCGAAAGTAGCAGCAAAAAAATCATCAAAACCTGAAATTAAAAAAAAAGAAAAAAAGAAACCAGCCGTTACAATTTCAAATAAAGAGAAAGACTTATTTGCCCGATTAGTAGAAGCTGAAGCAAAAGGTGAATCCTATGAAGGAAAAATAGCAGTTGCGACTGTCGTATTAAATCGAGTTGATTCTCCTGATTTCCCAGATACAGTTACAGGTGTAATTAAACAAGTCGTAGGGAATACCTATGCCTTTTCACCTGTTCAAAATGGTGAAATTAATAAGCCAGCATCTAATGAGTCAAAACGCGCAGTAGAAGTAGCACTAACTAGAGAAGATCGTTTAAATGATTCCATTTATTTCTACAACCCAAAAATTGCAGAGGATGAATGGATTCGTACTCGTACAGTAGTAAAGACGATTGGGGATCATGTTTTCGCAAAATAAAGAATAAAAAGCCGTTGAATGACGGCTTTTTTAGCTTGTAAACAACGTTCTTAATCATCCTTACGGTTGAAACCATTTAAAGGTTTGCTGCTTGAAAGGCATCTCCTCCCTCAATGGTGCCGTTTTTGAATCCTTTAGTAAACCAACGTTTCTTCCTCTTCTGTCTTCAACATTTGAGCTTTGCCGTCTTCCTTTCCATTTCATTTTTTACCTCCTCTAAAATACCAATAAACCATTACTATTTTGTTATACCCACAATAGAGCTGATTAAAATGGTATAGATTTTGAAATGGTTAACCTCAAAGCCGTGCTAATTCAAAACGGCCCCCGAATTCCGGGAGCCGTTTTGAATATCACTTATTGAACTGCCAGCTTAACAAGCTGTTGCCTAAGTTTAAATCAGCTTTCCCGCTACTCTTGGGAATTTTCATAACCTCCTCGAGTTAGGAACCATTACCAATATAACGATCAAGAAACTTAACCATTTCCTTATAGGCAATCATTTTATTTTTCTGTTTTAGGATGGAATGGCCTTCATCTTCGAAGCAAATAAAGTCAACTAAGTGATTTCGTTTCTTTAGTTTATCAACAATTTGCTCAGATTCTTTTATGTGGACACGCGGATCGCCCTTCCCGTGAATAACTAATAATGGGGTGGTAATTCGATCTGCATAATTTAATGGATCAATCCTATCAAAAAATTCTCCGTCTCTTTCAATTGTTCCATATTCACTCTCCCTATGCTTCTTACGCCACGGACTGGTTGTTTGAAGGAACGATCTTAGGCTGGACATTCCCACTATGTCAATAGCAGCGGACCAAAGCTGTGGATAGTGACTGATGGCAGCAAGAACCATAAACCCGCCATAGCTGCCCCCCATGATCCCGATCTTTTTAGAATCTACATTCCCATTCACCTTTAGCCATTCCACTAAAAAAACGAGATCCTTTACTGCGTCCATTCTTTTTCGGACATCATCCAAATGTGTAAACTTTTTTCCGTAACCAGTACTTCCCCGAATGTTTGGTGTACAAACGGCATAACCCTGGTTTAGTAAATACTGCAGAACGGGGTTATATACTGCACGAGCTTGACTCTCAGGCCCGCCATGAATGTAAATGACAGCTGGATGTTTTACAGTGGAATCTTTTGGCTTTGAATAAAAGGCGGGAATTTCGAGGTTATCAAAAGAGCGAAAGGTTATTAGATCCGGTTCAACAAATTTATTTTCCAGCACTGGTGAGCGGGAAACATATGTAAGCCTCTCCGCCAGTATGGTCTTTAGGTCAAGTTCCCAGATATCAGAAGGATATGCCGCTCCCCTAAACACATAGGCTAGTTTTTGGCTATCAGGGGAAAATTTTAGATTTGATATGACTCCGATTGGAGTTTTCCACGTATAAAGGCGACTGCGATTTATGTCTAGAAGTACCCCCTTGGAAATTCCTCCCTCATTTATCGAATAAGCTAACAAATTTTTATCACTACTCATAGCCAATTCCTCAAAATCCCACTTTCCCTGCTCTAGCCATTCGAAATGTTTGGTTTTTAAATTAATAAGGGCAAGCCCATAGAATTCTCTGTCTTTATTCGATAATAAATAAATATGGTCCGCATTCTTATTAAAATGGGCATCTTTAAAACTAGCTTCCCCTGTATGTTCTGTTAACCAGTTCATCGACCCTGTTGAAAGGTCGATTATGCCTAAATCATTATCTAGAGGGGAATTTGTCTTCTGGACCAAAATGGATTTACCATCAGGAGACCATTTAGCCACTGAAAATATCCCATCACCAGCATTCAAAAGACGGAAATCCAACGATTCCAGATTTTGAATATAGATATCAAAAAAAGCTGGATTCCGACGATTACTCGACCAGGCAATCCATTTTCCATCTGGAGAGCTTCCTCCATAACGGTGTATATGGTCAGGTGAGTTTGTCAACTCAATTATTTTCCCTTCTTCCTTAAGTAAATACAGTTGCTGATTTTCATTGCCGCCATCATCCATACCAATAATTAAATTAGATTTACCATTTAGATAGCTGATAAAGGTGATTCTTTCTTTTGTAAAGGAAGTTTGGACAGGCCATCCGTCACTGCCTTCCCCTAGATTAAGTTCCCAAACTTGTGGCAAACCAGTATAATCAGCGATAAAACTTATCTTGTGACCAATTGGATCGTATACTGGATTTTTGGCAAAGCGAACATGTAAATACGGTTCTATACCAATGGCAACCATAAACATCCCCCATTCCAATTAAGGCATTAATTGAACACTCAAGAGAATATGTAAAAGAGTCATGAAGAATGTCATGTATCTTTTATCCATTAGAAGGATCAATTAAGTTTGCATCACTCTATCCAATCCATTATATTTACAACCAATCCATATTATTCTATATGGCTAGAGTAATGTTTAATTACCTTTAAAAGAAAAACTTTTGAAACCTCACTTGTTTGATTCTGTCACTGATAAAGTAGAGTCTTCCCGTGTATGGGAAGACTCTTTCCTTTCCACTCCTTTATTCAATAATTAACTGAAAATTCACAAAAATGTTAAGCAGATTTAACAATCCTTCTTTAAGCTAAAGAAGTAAACAACTAGAGGATTTGGAGGCGAGAAAAGAGTGAGAGAAACATTGAATTGGAACGTATTGAAAAAAGCAGTAACTGCTTTAGTTCTTACGACTACCTTAGCTGCGGGCATTGTTATGGCCTCTGGTGAACCGGAGACACCAGGCGTACCCAATAACACCGAGATTACTAAGAACCGTTTCATTCAAGTGCAATTACTCGGCGTAAACGATTTGCACGGTCAATTAAACATCACCCGCAAATTTAACCGAAGGGATGTGGGCAGTGTTGAGTATCTAGCTGCCTATTTGAAGCAAAAGAAAGCGGAAAACAAAAATACCCTTTTAGTCCATGCAGGTGACATGGTCGGCGCAAGTGCACCCGTCTCCTCGCTTCTGCAAGACGAACCAACGATTAAAGTATTAAACAAAATTGGCTTTGACTTAGGAACCCCAGGAAATCATGAATTTGATCAAGGCGTGCAAGAAATGATGCGGTTGATCCATGGCGGGTTCCACCTCAAAACAGGATTTTTTGAAGGTGCTCAATTCCCCTATATATGTGCTAATGTAATTGATGTAAAGACGCGTAAACCACTCCTCCCTCCCTATAAAATTATCAGTCTGAATGGAATATCTATCGGATTTATTGGCATTGTATTGAAC
>NZ_JBALOS010000085.1:2741-19126 GCF_036962765.1 Neobacillus drentensis | reverse complement strand
CTTAAGAAGCAAGGTGTGAAAGCGATCGTCATACTGGCGCATAATGAAGGCAGGCAGGCCACTCCAAACGGTGCTGCTACTGGAGAAATCGTCAAAATAGCCAAAAGGGTAGACAATGAAGTGGACGTGATGTTTGCTGGGCATAGCCATACCTATCTTAATACGGTTGTAGATGGAAAGCTGCTTGTTCAAGCTTATTCATACGGAACAGCATTCTCCGCCGTCAACTTGGAGATTGATCCAGTAACGAAAGATATCGTGAACAAAAAGGCGGAAATTGTCATTACCTATCAGGACGCTATCAAACCGGATAAGGAAATCAAGGAAATGGTGGAAATGTACGAAGCTGAAGTTGCTTCCTATGTTATAGAAGTCGTTGGCACGGCTGCAAACGACATTTCCAGCAATCGAAACGAAAACGGTGAATCAGCTTTGGGCAATCTGATTGCCGATTCGCAGCGAAAAGTGATGAATTCTGATTTCTCTTTTATGAACCCAGGTGGAATTCGGGCAGACCTACATGAAGGAGAAGTAACCATTGAGGATTTGTTAACCATTCAACCGTTTAAACGCAAACTCGTGAAAATGACGTTGACCGGCGACCAAGTCCGCAGCCTTTTAAATCAGCAATGGCAGCCGGGCAAAGTGCGAATGCTGCAAGTTTCCGGTTTAAAATACACTTGGGACGGAACAAAACCTGTGGGAAGTAAAGTGAACGATATTTTCACTACTGACGGGACCGCGATTGATCCAAAATCAAGATACACCGTTACGGTAAACGACTACATGGCGGACGGCGGGGACAATTTCACTGTTTTACTTGAAGGAACAAACAAAGTCACTGGTCCAATTGACATAGATGCATTTAAAACTTATGTGAAGCAACTTAAGCAACCGTTTCACTCTTCGATCGAAGGCCGAATAAAAAAAATAAATTTTCCAAGATTAACATATAGAAATTTTCCACTTTTTAAAGCAAAAAAACGCACAAATTCTAGTTCGAAAACCGATGCTTCGAAAACAGAACAAACCGATGATGGGTCACAAAGCGAAGACATTTAATTCTAAGCAATAAGGAATGATAAACATGGAAATTTGAACGAGACGGCTGCTGCCGTCTCGTTTGTCTTTTTCTATTTAGAAATAAACTAGAGTTCCAAAACACTCTTCTTCCATACATAGGGCTTTATCTTCTAAAGAATGAATTAGGTTAGAGTGAAAAGGTTGTAAAACTCTCATAGAAGCAGCATAAAACTTTATCATTTCAATTTTAATTATAGAAAAAAAGTAGACCGGGGTCCCGTCTAATAAGCCTGCCTAACTTTGCAAACTCGACTTTAACCAAGGACGATGTCGATAGGTGCCGATGGGAATTTGGATTAGACTGGTCATTCCATGAGGTTCCATCTTGTAAATCTCATCACTCAAGTTTGCATCAAACCCGAGGAGTGGGTGCCCCCCCATTCCGAGAGCTGTCGCCGCTAACAGTAATCGTTGCACGAGCATACCAGCCTCTATTTGTTGGATGCGGTATCCTCTGTAACCCAATGCTGTTCTGAAGGTTTCTCTGTCTCCCACCACATGCAGGCAAAGCGGCACTTGGAGCAAATTTACATTATCTAGAGACATTCCAGATTGCAACTGGAGACGATGATCTCCAAGATGTACCTCTCGTAACGCATGGGCAGTGCTGTCATAATGATAAGCACCATTTGGAATACCTTCAACATTATACAAACATCCATATATTGAAACACGTGGCTCGTTCTTTCGATATGTTCTATCCAAATCATTCCGATACGAGAAGGATGACGTTGCCTCTTGCAATAGCATGGCCAGTTGATGCTGACTTACCTTTTTCAAAACAAAATCCATATCTGGTGAAAAACGCTTTCGGCAGATTGCTGCCAGATCATATGACAACCGGTTCACGAGGGGCAGAGCTTCCACTTGACCGTCACAATTCAAACTCTCTTTCGCCTCGATTAGACTAAACTCTTTCGTTGAATCAAGCATGGACGCTTCATTCAATTTTGTTAACATCGGATACTCTTTGACCTTCTTTGACCGTACATAGTGATGGGGCTGAATAGCAGTTAACTCTCTACACAATTCAGTGGCAGAGACATCACTGCCTATTTCACTCCCATAGGTAGACCAGATAGTAGGTTCTACTGAAAGAGGGATAACCGCATAAATACTCTCCTCCTGTTCGGAAAGCCCAATAAGATGGTTAATGGCACGATCAAGAAATTGGTAGTACACCCCTGATGAAAAGCCAAAACGTTTTGCTACTTCTAGTAACTGTCCAATCATCACGCCGGCATCCAACCCTTGCAGACGGTAAGAAAAGTTATTGTATTTAAAGAAATTTTTCCAAAACATGGTCGACACAAAGACAGTACCAAAGCAGGAAGACACATCACAGCGATTACCAAGAGCACAGGCAATATAAGAATCGAAATTTCCTTCTCGTAGCAATACCAAGCGGTGATGAGCCACATCGTAATGGTACACCCCAAAAGGCAAATCCTCTATCTTTAGATAAACGTATAATTCGTTTGGATATAATGCCCCGCCGGAAGGAGCGAACCGCCGATACGACTGTACTAGATTCGCCGTTTTATCTGTGGAATCCAAGGGAAAGACTGACTGGCTAACTTGAGTAAGGCCGTATACAAACCAAAGAAAATGACCGACTTTACGAAGATCAGGCTTTACAGGCGGTTCTTGCCCTTCAAGTGTCAGGGGTACTTCTAGAGAAAATGGTACCACAGGCAAGCCGCGGTAAAGCTTATATGAAAGTGGCGCATCTTCCCAATCCACTTGCCAATTAGGCACGCTTGCCTTATCAATGTCAAAATGTAAATTGTGCAAAAATTCTTCTAGACTCATCCTCCTTGCCTCCTAGTCGGGCTTATGGAAACGGATGCGGATGTGGGTTTAATTGTTCAAGTGTCAGCGGTTGATCTGAATATCCGAGTTCCATCGGTACCCGAAGCACCCGTTCTAGCCCAGTTATGCGGCAAAGATGGTGTCCGAATGTCATCGGGAGCATCCCCGGAATCAGCACCTTCACGCAATATAGTCCGTTCCGTTTCAATTCTGGTGTTGTTTGGTCTACCACAATCACATCAAGATTTAATGGGCGAAAAACTTGAAGAATGTCTTGCAGATCATCAGTAAGGTCCGTATGTGTCGACTTCCACTTGAATTCCTCGGCAAATGTTCGCAATGGACGGTTATCTTCTAGTAAAAAATCCAGGCGCTCTTCCGATTGCGGCAAACCGTACAGCATGCCATGATCATCCATCTGTTGGACCAGATATGGATCTTGCAGCATTCGGCTATACTTCTCTTTGTTCCCCTCTAATTTCTCGTCAAGCGTCAGCATCATGCCAGCCAGCTCATGAACCGCACTCTTAACCGCCCGTACCGGATCGAGATGTGCTCCAGCCGCAAGAATGAGATTCAATCCCTTTTGCTTCCTGTTTTTCGCAATCGCACAAATACTTGGAATTCCGTGCTCCATCGTCGCGTTATACAAATACAGATCATATCCCGCGACCGCCCTCATACGTTCGATCATCAACTGCAATTCTTCGTCGTCAGCCGAAGAAGGGTCAAGACGCGG
The DNA here is from genome assembly GCF_036962765.1 of Neobacillus drentensis. Taxonomy (GTDB): domain Bacteria; phylum Bacillota; class Bacilli; order Bacillales; family Cytobacillaceae; genus Neobacillus; species Neobacillus drentensis_C. The sequence goes on along the minus strand of NZ_JBALOS010000085.1, from coordinate 15,492 downwards.
CAGGTTCAATTGTGCGTACCAAGTCATCAGAAATGAATCACGCTCCACCACTTCCATAATTCCGTAGAAAATAGCTTCCTCAAAACTTCCGCCTAACGCGCATCCATTGGAAGTTTCATAGACAAAACCACGCTGGCCACAGCCCAAGCTGTAATAAGCTAGCAACTCTGGTACAAGAATCGGACGCTCTTCCAAAAATGAATAACCCCATACCCAATTCATAGGTCGTTCAGGATTAAACGGTTGAAAAGGGAAACCATGCTGCTCATACTGTTCCTTTGCGTGCACACCTACTTTAATCGGATTGAGTGCTTTATTTTTCAAATTGCGGAAACTATCAAAGACTACTGTACGTTTACCGCGTGGCTCCAGACCGCAGTACCGCTCCAGTCCTTCTAAAATGGCAGTCAACTCACTTACCTCATATGAATTTGTCCGTCCGGCTGTTCCCTCATCCCCCTCGAACAAAGGCAGATTCACACTGACATCGGCAAATGGCGGCACGAGGTCAACCATTTTTCCATTCAAAAGGCCAGTTCGATGATCTAGATAGTCTTTAGCTAATACTTTATTCAGATCCTTCAACGAACGGCAGCGGTAACTGTCGGGGCTGATCTTTGGGCTTGGCTGCAATGAAATTCGCGCATCTTCCTCCGAATCGTCTGGTAAATGGCTGCAAACCGGACACATCGGGTCAGGAAGAAAGGAATGCCATGAACTCTTTAATGTTTTTAAATTGATTAAACATAGCTGGCCATCCGAAAGAGCATCATCACCCTGTAAAAATCGTTTAACCTCCGCCCTGAGTTGGTGTGCCAGCTGCGAGAGTCCTGTGTTCGATGCAAATCCTTCAGGCTGCATACCTCTGTACTCCTTCTGCCTCTGCTGTATCCCCCACATCTCTTTTCGGTCGCGTCCAGCCATGAGACGTCTCAAATCCGCACACTGAGAACACCCCGGGGTCCCTGGTCGAACCAGTGGCCCCACTACACCCTCACCAAATGAAACGAATCCGCGCAGCCAAGGCGTGCCTGTTAGCCGAAAGATCTCTTCTGCCTTTTGATGAACAGAAGGATTCCAGACATCCTGCAGTACCAGAGCCAAATCAGTTTTTTTCGGTACAACCGCCTCGAATTCGGTCTGGCGAACTACATGGTAATGGGCAAACAGTTCTTCGCATACACTGTCCGCTACCACCCCTTCTCCAACAACCAACACGACAGCGCTCACCTAAATTCCTCCTCTCGAAGCAACACACCAAACACACCTGCCAATCCTTCTTTCAAAAATGGTTCCATTTCTTGTTCGAACACCGAAAGCCGCTTATGATTTCGTTTCAAGACTTCCATAGCGGACTGCAAGTTCTCGGATTGTATCCTCTCATTACAAGCAGGGATTACAAGGCTTTGCGGCACCTTTTCTTCCAGATGCAACGACGAGACATCAAACGCTCTCGCTGTTAAGTTAGCTTCTGGGTTTTGGACTTTGATAAGAGCTTGTTGTAACGCCTTTCGTAACGCCATTGTTTTATTCAAATCTACACTGCGATACCATCCGTAACTCGTACCGACCCAAACAACAGGGAAACCTGACACTTCCTCTCCTAAGCCGATAACAGGTGCTCCTTGCATGGTAGTCAGGGCCTGCAAATATAACCGGCACCGTTCATCTTCTACAGCACTCAACTGCACCCGGGAGACAGATAACTTCTGATCACGCTGTTGAATGTTCAGCTCTTCGGCCAAACACTTTTGCAACCCACGACAAACTCCTTCCACAAACGTTTCCCCTGCTCCAACCCCAACAAATTCCTGCAGCTCTAGCATTCTACCCTCTACTTCCTGATTTGGTAGTAGACTCGTAACGGGCAAACCGACCATTCGTGACGCATAGGCTTCAATCCCGGCAAGACCGGCTTCCCTACGTGCCTCTTCATGTGTCAGACCCGAACAAACAATATCACTTAACAGCTCAGCCGGCCCCTCCGACAACGGGTCGACTGCTTGAACACGACACTGAGCTAAGGGCAGCTGCTTTAAATCCTCCTCCTCCCATTTATGAAAAATCCCTGACTCCTGTGAGGTCAACAGCTGGAAATAAAGAAGTAATTCACTCGGTTCACCAGCGCTTAATCCCTGTTCAAGCCTGCTATCGAAATCTTCAACCCATTTATTCGATATTCGTCTGGTCACCTGTGGATGAGGCAAGAACGAATGCCAGTTTCCTTCTAATGTATCTAGATCAAGCAGGAAGAATTGATTCTTCTGTTCCAGTCCAGTTACTCCTGTACCCTCTTTAAACAATTCAAAAACGATCACATTGGCCAACATTGCTTCGGCTGTCGAAGAGTAAGTAGATAATTGCTGATCTTTGAAAAGCACAGATTGGTGCAAGCGGCGCCAAGCAGACTCCCAGCACGCCTCAGAGTCTGGATGCACTAACGGACCCGCTATTCCCACCTGCTGTAAGCAAATAGCAGGGAAGAAAACCTTTTTTTCTTCCCTACAAACCGTATGAAGAAGTCGCAGTTCCTCGAGATTGCCCTCATGTGATACATACAAAATCGTATCAAACGGCTGCACACTCTCCCGCCAAGAACTTACCCCATCTTCGTTTAGTTTGACCTCCTCTACCTCCACCTCAGGGTCTGTCTTACGGGCATGTGCAACGAGTTCCATCAACCGCCGTCTATTAGTCGGTATCGTGTCAGTGATTAGCAGTTTGAACTTGGGCAATCCGGATTCAATCAAAGAAGACACTAACGAAACAAAAAAAGGACCAGAGCCAACTGCCAACACTTTGGCCTGACGATAAGTTTGAAAACGGTACGCCCCCGAATCAACAAAACTGTCCACAAATTCTATTTGAGAAGTATGCCTTTTAAGAACTTGATCCTCCAATTGATGCGGATGGTCTTGACTTACATCTCGGACAAACCCATTTTGAAACAGCACTTCTGCGATCTCATACACCCGATCCCTGTATGGGCCCGGTAATCCCTCTGTCAAATTCCCTAAAGTGTACTCCCCGTTAAACATCGGTATCAGCTTTTCAACCCACTGATCGATCGTACTGCCTTCCATACGGAACGAGCTAATGTTGTTCCGAAAATACACACCATTGTTTGAATCGGGGAGAAAAAACGTGTCCCTTTTCACTTTCAGACGCATAGAAGGGTTCAAACTTGTCATTTCGCTCCTCCTTAGCCGTAGCTTTCCTCTTTTCTGTAACATCACTTCACTATAATTCTATGTACAGCAATTTGTCCCTTATGTCTAAGCTAATAGAGAAGAGCCCCTACAAAAACTCATGCAGGGACTGTCTCTTCTCCTTAACAATCAGTTTTACATTAGAAAAATCGAACGATTAACCGCCGCATCGATGGCCGCCGCCACAATGAGAGCAATGAGAGCAATTAGAACACCTAAAGCAACTAGAGCAACTAGAGCAACGGAAACAACTAAAGCAGTTAAAGCAGTTAAAACAGCTAGAGCAACTAAAACAGCTAGAGCAACTAAAACAGCGACCAATACCTCCAATACCTCCAATACCACCAATACCACCAATACCGCCAAAACCACCGAATTGTCGAGACTGATCAATATAGTATTGGTTCTGGTCAAAAGGAACTGCTTGGCTCGCTTGAAAATCTCCAACATTCAACATTTGGAGTTCATTGTATAAAGGGTTCATTTTCATACCTCCGTCTAATTTAAATCAACAATTTGTGCCAGCACATAAAGGGGGGAACAAAACAAATCAGAAAAACAAATGTGTATTAGGCGGATCCACCTATAATTCAATTACTCTCTTCAACAAAATATGAAAAATGGGTGGGTATTGCTACTGATTCAAAAGCCTATTTTTATTGGAAATCCATAAGGTCTTGCCTAAAATGCTAACAATACTAGATTTAAACTAAAGTGCTAGAGTGTACTCAATAAGGATGCGGACAAGTATCTATCAGCGGATATTCTCGTTCCATCAGCAGATTTTCGAATTCTATGAGCGAATAAGAGTTTAAGTAAATTTAGGAAGCCCTAGAAAAAGGGACTAACTAATCTTGTTAGTCCCTGACTTAAACAGTAAATTTATATCCATTTTTGCTTGTTTACCGATTATTCCTCGTACCTTCCATTAGGTCTGCACTGGCATCTTCTATTTTCTCTCCTATTGTCAGGAGGACTACCACACAAAATGGCCTATATTGAATCAAACGGAGCATCTTTTATGACGTAGTTTCATACATAAGAAAAGTGCATTATTTCAAATGCTACAAAAGAAATTCCAGGGAGGAAAATAATGATACAACAAACAGTAACAATTAACAGAAATGCAGGTTTATATGCTCAACCGGTTAATCAATTAGTTCAAAACGCTTCTCGATTTAAGGCCGATATCTTCCTTACTTACAAAGGACGAAAAGTTAATGTAAAATCGGTCCTCGGCGTTTTATCACTAGCTATCCCTAAACAAGCAGAAATTATCTTAGAAGTTTCCGGGGACGATGAAAAAGAAGCATTAAGAGAGGTCATTCAAACGTTGGAGACGCTAGAATAGTAGTGTTTCGTAAAAAAGTAAAGGCTGGATCCACTGTGGGTTCCAGCCCTTTTTCAAGCTGCATGAAGACTATTTATACATTAAGGATTTACTTACATATCCACGATCCCGATGATACAAAATAAGTGCTACCACTAAGATTCCCGAAGCGATCCAAATAGAGGTGTTCCCTATATAGGTGGTGGAAAATGTCCCTGTCAACGCTCCAAACAAAAATGAAAGAATGATAACAAAAAATTCTTTGAATTGTTTTTTGGCTTCATCATTGTCTTCTTTTAAGGCTAAAAATGCAGCTTGTGTGGCCGTTCGCAAATTTCCTGTTGTCATCGTTGAATTGTAAGCCCACTTGTCGAGTTTATTGAAAGTGGAAATTTGTAATGAGGATACAAATGCGATACAAACTGTGACCACAATGTTTGGAACAGTTTTTGGCAATAGACCAACAATGACTAATACTAGGCATTCTAAAATAAGAATGGACCTTCTATAACTATGCAAGACTAGTCGAATCCGAGGGATTTTTACGATTTCTGAAACCAACACACCTATAATAAAGGCTAGAATCGGCGGGATATAAAGAAATGCACCTTCCCATTCTCTGTTAGCTGCTTTTACAGCGAGCAAAACCAAATTCCCTGTTTGGGCATTAGCAAAAACTCCGTCCCTGCTGATAAACGTATAGGCATCTAAAAAACCTCCAACCACCGCTAACAAAATACCCAAATAAAACGAGTTGGACGATAACGAGGGGATTTTATCTTTCATTGTGCGATCTCCTTGTTCCTATTTACTAACCTGAATAGTATTTCCTAGACGGCACGAGAAAACTATAAAGGATGGCCATTTAAATCTGAATAAACTTCTTGATTTTCTAAAAATATCATGGTTTTCAATGAATTTGCTGCCGCATTTTTGACAAAAAAAGAAATAATTTGTTGAAAGCGTTTTATAGGAGTGGCATTTTTGCTGTTTTAGATTTTTACGAGCGGATTTTTGCATTTTATGGGCGATTTTTAATATTCAATGGGCGAATTCTTGTATTTAATGAGCGAATTTTCGCATTCAATGGGCGAATAGCTGAATCGATCAGAATTTGCTTTTTCAATCGGAGAGATTGCAAATTCTATCAGCGAATTTTTTAGTTTAATCAGCGAATCTCCTTATTCAATCAGCGAATATTTTCATTCTATCAGCGAATAAAAATTTTACGTGAATTCAATTAAAAAAGGGCTAGCCTCAAAAAGCTAGTCCCTAGTTCCATTAGCGATAATTATTGATGGTTCCTCATCCATTCGATAAGATCTGCGATGGCATCTTCAAAATCAACTGCAGCCGTCCCATCTTCCGGAATTCCCCCCATACCTTGTTCAAATTCATCTAGTCTGACAATCAGTTCCTCCATACTCTGATCAGTTTTTTGTTTCTTTGTTTGATATTTTTTGGCACGATTTAATAGGTCTGTGAACTGATCATCCTCATGAATTTCATCCACTAAACTCCATACCTCTTGTAAAACAGCCTCCAATTTTTGTACAGAATTATGTAACTTATGTAATTTCTCGATTGTATGCTCCATCCTGGTACTTCCCTTCTTCCTTAAAATGCTTGGTTCCAACCTATTATTTTCAGATCTTAAAGCAACTATTACTACTTTCCTACCCTGTTCCTTTTTAATACCCCTTTTACCTTTTATTAACCAAATTATAGAACACATTAGTTAGATTAGATACAGGATACAGCAATTGATCGATAACTTTCGAAAAAAGAAAAAACGCCTAAAGGCGTTTAATAATTACACTTTGGACAAGGTAGAAAGCGTTCTTTCCCATGCCCGCATTGTCTGCATGTGTCTGTGTACCGTTTACTTTTCTTAAATTTCCATTGTTCATATGTGATTCCAGATGAACCTTCATCGTTGAGGTATTTGATATAATCATTTCCGTATGGATAAATCATCAACATCACCTCCAGTGTCTACTATCAATGTATGCGCTTACATCACTTAAAAACACTGAATTTACATAAAAAGTGTCAGGCACCAAAGGGGCCCAACACTGATTACGGCATAATGGAAATACAGAAATAGGACACAGCGATTGAATGTCCTTATCCGTAACTTAATTTTAATAATAATTCTTCACCATTTCTCCCATGACCCAGTTCGTTCTGGCGCCAGTCACTCCGGTGCTAGGGCACTGAAAATTGCCAGTTGTTAGGTCCGCTACAATCGTTTCGACAAGAGGTTGATGGACGTGCTGTGGTCGTTCGAAACTCCATTGTTCCGTTCCGCTCGCAGTGGTTAACATGATGGGCTCGTTTCCGAAAGTAGAAAAAGTAATTTTTCCTCTGCTCCCCACGATTTCATTGACATCGACGTCTTCAAAAGCAGTAAAACACCAATTTCCCACGCCATGAATGCCAGATTCAAATCGGTAAGTCCCTGTTACAATATCTTCAGCACGATAATAGCTGGCTTGATTGGAAGCAAACCCCTGAACAGACGTTATCGGTCCCAGTAAAAAATCCAAAAGATCAAGGGTATGACTGGCTAAATCAAAAAATAGTCCTCCACCGGCCAATTCGGGCTGAACACGCCAAGGGAGGTTTTGGGGATCTAACACATCCCCCGAAGCTTTTTGATATTGAGTTGACGATACAAAGCGAACCTCTCCAATCGCCCTATTATCTAACAACTCTTTCACTTTTAAAAATCGCTCTTGTGCTCTGCGGTAGTAGGCAGCATATAGTCGTACACCTGCCGACTCACATGCAGCTATCATTTCTTGACATTCATTGGAATTGCGTGCCATTGGCTTTTCTACATATACAGGTTTACTGGCCTTTGCTGCCTTGATTGTGAATTCTTTATGCGAGCCTGGTGGTGTAGCAATATAGACGGCATTTACCTCAGGATCATTAATCAAATCATCTGCATTATCATACCATTTCGGGACTGCATGCCGTTTTGCATAGTCCTTGGCAAGATCCCCTGTTCTTCTCATAACAGCTACCAATTCTGAGTTTTTGATTTTTTGGAATGCTGGACCGCTTTTCACTTCCGTTACGTCTCCGCAACCGATGATTCCCCACCGAACTTTATCAAATTTCATTGCACTAATCTCCTTATTTGCCACAGCATTTTTTATATTTTTTGCCGCTTCCACACTGACATGGATCATTTCGTCCTATATTACTCTTTGAAAGATTTTCATTTCTATAGTCCATTCCCCCTCCTTGTGCTGCCTGTTTCCAGCTTTCTAATTCAGGGTGTTCCTCACCTAAAATGGAATAATAACTATAAACTGTTTGTTCAATATCTACTAGACATGAAAAAGATTCTTTTTCCATATGACTGCTAATTTCGGGTAATGCTTCCTTAGATAGCTGATGACAGAGTGCTTCGATCAGCATATCTTGATCTTCAAGTTCATCTGATTTTTGATAGGCCTCTCTTAAAACCTGAACAGCATGGTCCGTTTTAATATTTTCGATTACTGAACAAGCAAAAATAATCGAATCCGTTTGCTTTAAATAAGGGCCAACTGCTTCGACAACCTCATCCGATTGAAAACGAATTAACGCGTTTGCTACCTCTTCTAACAAGATATCATCATCACGGACTAACAAACTGGCTATGATTGGGATATACTTTTTCAAATTCAGTAATCCGAGCATATAAATCGTCAGAATTCCATGAACTGAAAACCAGTCTTCCTTTAATTCCTTTTGAAGAGTCTGATCAATTTCATTTTCTGTAATCCAGCCATTTTGAACGATACATGCGGCTAGTTTTTTTGCATTTATGTATCGAGTATGCTGAAAAGTTTTGGCCTGTTCAATGGCTAAAACGGTTTTAGAAAATTCTGCGTAAACCTCTTCTTCCGTCCCATTAACAATTAGTTCATATAATGACCAATTTTCCTTACTAATCATTCTCTGCATTTGCTCTTTATATTTTAAGGCAAGTTTGGGTTCAACACGCTCTAGTAAATTTACTGCTAAATGCTGCTCGGACTTGTCCATCTTACGAATATTTTTAAGTAAAAGCTTGACAGCTCCTTCATTGAACTTCATGTTTTCTATGTAAATAAGAATCGAGGATTGCTTATCCTTGTAAGCAAATGCTTCTTTCAATAATTCTATCATCCATTCTTCTGGAACATTTGGATAATCGTGTAATGCATGAAGCACTGTTTCTTGAATTAACACATCATTACTGATTATATGAGGTTTTATTTTTTCTAAAAAGGTCATCATATCAGTCCTTAAGTCTACTTTTTTGTTTTCCATATCATTATATTTCATTTTTTCTGCCATCTCCAATACTATAATCAAATGTGATTTTAACTAAAAGCAGGAAATATTTCTAAACTCGAAGAATTAGGTAGAGTGATTAATTTTTCAAGGAGGTTTTTTTAATGGATCAAGCAGTTATTACATACCTTTCGGAAAATAGAGAAAAGCATTTATCAGAATTAAAGGAGTTTTTGGCCATTCCAAGTATTAGCTCTCTCCCCGAACATAAGGACGATGTTCAGAAAGCAGCCAATTGGGTTGCCTCAGCGCTCCAAGAGATTGGTATGGATAATGTTAGAGTGTACTCAACAAAGGGCCATCCTTTTGTTTATGGAGAATGGATAAAGGCGGAAGGTAATCCAACAGTCCTTATTTATGCCCATTATGATGTGCAGCCTGTTGACCCGCTTCATTTATGGGACAGTCCTCCGTTTGAGGCCGAAATTCGTGATGAGAAACTATATGCACGTGGTGCTAGCGATGATAAAGGTCAGGCGTTTATGCATTTTAAAGCACTGCAGGCCATTCTTGAGACAACGGGTACACTTCCGATTAATGTTAAATTCCTGATTGAAGGGGAAGAAGAAATTGGCAGCCCTATTTTGCCGCTATTTGTTGAGGAAAACCAGGAATTATTGTCATCCGATGTGATCGTAATTTCCGATACAAGCATGATGGAGCGAGGGAAGCCTACGATTGTTTATGGTCTTAGAGGCCTTTGCGGCATTCAAATTGATGTCAAAGGACCTAAAGGAGATCTCCATTCAGGGTTATACGGTGGAACCATTCAAAACCCGATCCATGCCTTAGTAGAAATCGTGAATTCGTTCCACAATGAAAAAGGGCAAATTACCGTCGATGGATTTTATAATAAAGTTGCAGAGTTAACTCCAGCTGAAAAAGCTGCATTTGAATCTCTTGGAATTACCGACCAGTCATTTATTGAACAGTTAGGAGTTCCTGAAATGTTTGGCGAGGAAGGCTTTACGACTTTAGAAAGAACCTGGGTTCGTCCGACACTTGAAGTGAACGGCATTTTTGGCGGATTCCAAGGGGATGGCATTAAAACCGTCCTTCCTTCAGAAGCACATGCCAAAATTACCTGCCGTCTCGTACCCGATCAAGATCCTGATGAAATTGTCGTGCTTTTGCAAAAACATATTCAATCCCATACACCACCAGGCGTTACAGTAAATGTTTCACTTTTTGATAAAGGGGCCCCATTTGTGACACCGTTTGATCATCCAGCCATTCAAGCAGCAGGGCGCGCTTATGAAAAGGTGTACAAAGTTCCTACTTCGTTTACACGTGGAGGCGGTTCAATCCCAATCGTGGCCACATTTGATCAGATTTTAGGCACGCCTGTTGTGTTAATGGGATTTGGTCTGCCAGATGAAAATTTTCATGCACCAAATGAACATTTCCATTTAGAGAATTTTGATAAAGGAATGGAAACGATTTGTTATTATTGGTATGAGTTGGAGCAAGCGCTCAAGTAAATATGGGTTTTAACTCTACTGTATTAGTGCAAAAACTCGCCGCAGTCATATCGGCGAGTTTTTGCATAATTATTGTAATCTGTGATTAATAGGTTAGTCCATGACCAAGTTTATAGATATTACCATCGCTGTCTTTATATGCATATTCCAGTCCTTCAGGCATATATTTGTCCTTGTCATATCCCGGTACATCATTTCTTGACACGCAATCACCATTTTCATCTACGGCAATGACCTCTTCACTCGCTGGCAATGTCATCGGTAAAACTCCTATAGGGCGGCTATTGCCTGCCATTACCTCATATTGTGCCTTATAGTAGGTATCGTAACCAGCGATTAGGACATCAGCCAAAGGTTCAATATTTCCAAGGATCCATGGCAAAATGACATTCACATTCATAATGACCTTTCCGCCGCGGACATGGATACTGTCTGCTACTTCCTTTAGATGGTCCATTCCGCTTAAAGTGGTTTCTTGATAGGTAGATCCATCCAAAGCCGTTTCTGTTTTATCTTCGCAGATTTCAAGTTCTAACAGTCCTGGGGTTGCATTGAAATAAGCTCCAGATTTTGGACTTAAGAATAGAATAGCAATGTCAGCTTCTTCATAGTTATCAGTCAAAGTAAATGGACCAAGTTCCTGACATTCCTGTCTTGCTTTTTCCGTATAAGAGGTTGCCCGCTCTGGTTCCTTGTGGAACACTTCTACATAAACCTTTTGATTACCAAGTTTATCTGCTGTTAATGGTAATGTCTGGTTAGAATTTTTAAGAACGGTTACCGATTTTTTATGAGCTTCATAAGCAACATCCCAGTTAGCTTGATTACTAACCACTGAAGCAGCGTGTTCTGGTGACACATAAGTGCGATCATCAAAAAGTCCTAAAGCAAACATTTCAGTAAGGAGCCGCACATTGGCTTCATTAATACGCTTTTCACTGATCCAGCCATTTTCGATGGCTTTTTTAAGGTTTTCAATATCATTGGTATCAGCGACAAGATCTGTACCTGCGTTAATTGCCTTTGCAAAACGTTCAGCCTCGCTCTTGTCTTCTACTCCCCAGCACATCTTACTTGTTATCCCGCTGTCACTATTTACATAGCCCTTGAACCCTAGCTTTTCTCTAAGGATATGATTTAAGAAATAATGATTAAAGGTAAAGCCAACCTCTTCGAAAGGAATGTCTTCCCCTTCAAATTCTTGAACCACACTATTTTTGATACTTGGGATAGAATAATATGGCATAATCGATGAAGTGCCATGGTCTACTGCTGCCTGAAAAGGTGGCAGGTGATATTTTTCTAAGCTGCCTGGAGTTGGGTATAAGTTCCACTTTCCTTCTGCATAATGTGGATCGAATCCATTTTCCCTAGCACCGCCGCCAGGGAAGTGTTTTGTTGTCATGGCAATACTATGTTTTCCGACGGTTTCACCTTGGAATCCGTCAATGATCCGGCCGATTGCATCAGAAATAAATTCTGGGTCTTCACCAAATGTACCATACGTCCGCTGCCATCGAGGATCAGTAGCCGTATCAGCCATATACATATAACCCTTTCTTATTCCCACTGCATCCCACTCATCATGTGCTATTTCAGCAAATTGGCTAATAAGAGAGGCATCACCGCCATTTTTTATTTCTCCTTTAGCTGCTGCTGCAAGTCCTAATGTTCCAGGCCAAGTCGAAAAAATTCCGGCTGCGTCATTCATACCAAAGATGAATTCTGTATTTTCGTTTCTTGAGTTAGATGCTATTAAGCAAGGAATACCAAGACGTGTTCCCTCGCATACTTCATTCATGGTATTGACCCACTCTGCCATTTGAGCTGGACTCCAATTGTCTCGTAGAATGAAGTGGCGCAAATGCATGTTTTCAATCGTATGCGTTGTGCCATATACTTTTGCCAAAGCAAAAATCGTTTCGCCCTTTTCAACAATCCCTTCATCTAGCACGCCGTCATGGCTGGTTTTACTCTTATCTTTTTGAGAAAGCCCCATCTGACGAGTATTAATCAGCATCATTCCGACCTTTTCATCGATATTCATTAATGAGACTAGGTTCTCCGCACGTTCTTTCGGACTTAAGCGCCAGTCCTTATATGGTTCTAGTTTCCCACTATTATTCAAATCTTTAAATTTTAATCCATCAATTTCAATAATGTTCTTAACTCTAACTTCTAAATTCGGTTGTTTATGGTTAACATCCAATTTAATGCCTCCTAAACTTGTTTGTCCCATCAATATTTAATACCGTTTTATCTTAGCAATTTAAAACCGTTTTCACACCCAATATTGCTAACTTTTGTACAAAATTGAGATTTGAGCTTAAATTTTTTTAAAATTGCACTTGCCTGATGATTTCCGGTCCAGGAGCGTGCGGTCCGGGGAGCCTCCT
>NZ_JBALOS010000085.1:0-2715 GCF_036962765.1 Neobacillus drentensis | reverse complement strand
TGTCCCGTACTCCCGCAGGATTCTCAGACCTTCCGCTCCAATCAACATAGGTGAAATATCAACAATAACCTTTCATACAGCCTAAAATTAAAAAAGGCCATGAGTTCAATCATGTGCCTTTTTTTCTATTTGCTGCCTTTATAATCTGTAGCAGTCATTCCTTTTATTCCTTTAAATACTTTACAAAAATAATTATAGCTACTAAAACCCACTTGAATACCAATATCTGTAATAGATAACCGGCCCTGTTCAATCAGAAAAATGGCCTCTTCAATCCGCTTTTGATGGATATATTCAATCACACTTATATTCAATTCTTCTTTAAATTTTCTCGCGAGATAGGATCGATTAAATCCAATTTCGTCTGCTATTGATTGCACATTTATTGGTTCTTTAAAGTTGAGATTTATATACATTAACGCTTTCCTTACAACAGAACTATACCCTTTAACTGCAAAATTCTTAACCGCATCACAATATTCTTCTAACATAGTGAAATCAATTGCATCTAAATCGGACATAGATACTGCTGCCTCGATCTTAAGGGCAAATTTTTCTGAAATAGCATGTAAATATTCAGGTTCAACCCCTCCCTTAGCAGCAGCCAGCCTATTCATCGTATTAAAAGAAAAAGTAATATTTTTTCTCGCCCGCAAAGGATTGCCTGGAACTCTATATAGAAAATCACCTCTAAATTCGAGCCATGCTTTCATTGCCATTTCTTTATCTCCCATTTCGATGGCATGTAAAAAATTCTTTTCAGCCTCATACCTAAGTTTAACGTCCAACCCACTATGATAATAATCCTGAGGTTGTACATTTGGCTGAAGCTGATCTCTATGGTTTATCGTCGTAATGATTTGGGAGTCAACAGGCGGGTTAACTAAAATATTTACTATTAAATTTCCAATTGAGAGGTATGATTGGCCTAAAAAAGTTAGTGACTTATAAAAATTCTCCAAGGGTTTCAGCCAATTGTTTTCCAGATGATTGGCCCTCATTACATTCCAGATAAACTGGTCAGTGACTCGCTCATTTAAGAACGGTCCAACCAAAACCATCCCTTCATCCTGGTCAACATCGAAAAGGGTTACGGCGAAATAGGATAGTTGAAAAGAATCTGTATGAAAACAAATACTATTTTTATTAGCCTTTTCTAAAGCTTTTTTAAGATCCAAATAGATTTTCTTTCGAGCTTCAACAAAAATTAGGGGTTCATTATCATCAGATATGTGCAAAATCGTTTGAAATTGATTATCAACTGTATGTACATCAATATTAAAAGCATTTTTAATTAGCCAACACTTACTTTGCAGTTCATCCACTTTATTCACCCTTCAGATTCTTTGGATTAACAACAATTTCTTTTAGCTTCCCATCGAGTTATTTCCTCTCTCACGATTGGGGCAACCTCTTTTCCTAAGAGTTCAATAGCTCTCATTACATCATCATGAGGCATAGTGCCAACAGGACAATGCAGCATAAAGCGGGTAACCCCCACATTTTTTCGTAACTGGATGATTTTCTCAGCAACAGTTTTTGTATCCCCCACGTATAATGCTCCCTCAAAGCTGCGAGCTGCATCAAAGCTTTCACGGTCATACATCCCCCATCCGCGTTCTCGGCCTAATTTACTCATGACTTGCTGGGTAGGAGGGAAAAACTTTTCAGCAGCCACTTCGTTGCTCTCTGCAATAAAACCGTGCGAATGCGAAGCAACTGGGAGTTTCGACACATCATGACCAGCGTGCTCTGCTGCTTTCTTATAAAGTCTCACAAGCGGCTCAAACTGAAGTGGCCGGCCGCCAATAATGGCTAGCACGAGTGGCAATCCAAGCAAACCTGCACGGATGACGGAATCCCGACTGCCCCCACTGCCAATCCAAACCGGCAGAGGATTTTGAACAGGTCTAGGGTACACGCCAAGATTTTGAATGGCTGGTCGATGTCCGCCTTCCCAGCTCACTTTCTCCGACTCTCGTATTTTTAATAATAGCTCTAGTTTCTGATCAAATAATTCATCATAGTCTTTTAAATCATAGCCGAACAGCGGAAATGACTCGATAAAAGAACCCCGGCCTGCCATAATCTCTGCACGCCCATTTGAGATTGCATCCAGTGTAGCAAAATCCTGAAAAACTCGTACCGGATCAGCAGATGATAGAACTGTTACCGCACTGGTTAGTCGAATCCGTTGGGTCTGCGAAGCTGCTGCAGCCAACACTACAGCAGGAGAAGATGCCGCAAAATCTTCGCGATGATGCTCACCCACACCAAAAACATCTAGCCCAACCTGATCGGCAAGGACGATTTCCTCAACCACTTCACGGATTCGTTGTGCATGACTAATCACCTCACCGGTTATAGCATCCGGTGTTGTTTCAACAAACGTACTTACTCCTATTTCCACAAACATTACCTCCAAAAATATTAGGCAGCCCTGTGCCGATGTATATTAAATGAAATAGCCAAACTCGGTTTTAATTTGATATAAAGTCAAGAATTTTCACCCGTTATTATCCTACATTTACTAATATAATTCAAAATAACTGACTTAATAGATTAAATATCCAACCTCTTATGAAGAACCAAATTTTGAAAATATTTTTGAAGACTCTTTCCGTAAACATTGTTGATTCAGTATGATCGTAAATGATGTTTAAAATGTGAATTTAGACAAGATTGGGGATTTCTAGCGTGATCGTGTCCGAAGCC
>NZ_JBALOS010000084.1:11519-22998 GCF_036962765.1 Neobacillus drentensis | reverse complement strand
ACCGCCCGCGAACCGCACGCGCCTGAAGCGGAAATCAACAGGCAAGTTTAACAGGCCCTTGGGCAAAAGAGAGGTGAAAATCATGGAGAAAAAAGATCCGAAAAATACAAGAGTGGTTGTAGGAATGTCGGGTGGTGTAGATTCTTCTGTGGCAGCACTTTTGTTGAAGCAGCAAGGATTTGATGTTATCGGCATTTTTATGAAAAACTGGGATGACACGGATGACACCGGTTTTTGTACAGCAACAGAAGATTATGAGGATGTCATTCGTGTTTGTAACCAAATCGGCATTCCATATTATGCAGTTAATTTTGAAAAACAATATTGGGATAAGGTATTTACCTATTTCCTTGATGAATATAAAGCAGGACGGACCCCTAATCCGGATGTAATGTGCAATAAGGAAATTAAATTTAAAGCTTTCCTCGAGCATGCAATGAATTTAGGGGCGGACTATTTAGCTACAGGTCACTATGCTCAAGTAGAATATCGTGATGGAGAATATAAAATGCTCCGCGGTCTAGATGAAAATAAGGATCAAACGTATTTCTTGAACCAACTGACCCAAGATCAATTAAGTAAGGTAATGTTCCCGATTGGTAATCTTGAAAAACCAAGAGTTCGGGAGATTGCTAAAGAAGCGAACCTTGCTACTGCTACTAAAAAAGATAGCACGGGGATTTGTTTTATAGGAGAACGGAATTTTAAAGAGTTCTTAGGACAATATTTGCCAGCTCAGCCAGGGAATATGGAGACCTTCGATGGTGAAGTCAAAGGGAAACACGAGGGCTTAATGTATCATACGATTGGGCAACGGCATGGACTAGGGATTGGCGGGTCCGGTGAACCATGGTTTGCCATCGGTAAGGATTTAGAAAGAAATATCCTGTATGTAGGCCAAGGTTTTCATAATGAAAAACTCTATTCAGACTCCATTACCGCTGTCGGCGTCAGCTGGGTGTCGAATCGTGAGCAACCAGCCGAATTTAAATGCACCGCAAAATTCCGCTATCGTCAGGAAGACAATAACGTAACCGTGCGTCTGTTGGAAGATGCTCAGGTTGAGGTTATTTTCGATGAGCCGATTCGTGCCATCACGCCAGGACAAGCTGTTGTTTTTTACAATGGTGACGAATGTCTAGGCGGTGGGACCATTGATAAAGTCTTTAAAAATGGTGAACGTTTAACATATGTTGGATAATAGTAACCTGATTCCTTTCATGGAGTCAGGTTTTTTAGTGAGAAAATCTGTTTTGCGGAATAAATAACATAAGCGGCGGAATACCTCCAGAGGTTAGCGAAATCAATATCCAATTTGGCGGAATTCCCTTTGCAATCGGCGGAATTCCTCCCAAAATCGGCGGAATCCCCGGTTCACATCAACCAACAGAAATTTGCTCAAACCACTTACTGCACTTGAAATTATTTTTTGATGAAATATGATATACTTTCTCTTAGATTGGAGTGGTAATAATGGATAAAAACCAATTAGGTGTACAATACATGCAGGAAGGCAACTTGGAAGAGGCGGCAAAGGCCTTTAATGAAGCCATTCAAGAAAACCCAAACGACCCTGTTGCCTATATTAATTTCGGAAATGTTCTTTCCGCGGTGGGCGACGACGAAAAGGCGCTTAATTTTTATCAAAAGGCAATTGAAATAGATGAGAATGCAGCTGCAGCTTATTATAGTATAGGAACTTTGTTATTTAGCAAGGACCTTTTCCCAGAAGCTAAAAATATGTTCGAAACAGCCATGAAAAAGGGGCTTCAGTCCAGTGATAATTACTTTATGTTGGGGCTGACTCTTATTCAAATGGAGCAAGGGAAATTTGCGCTTCCTTATTTACAAAGAAGTGTGGAGCTAAATGAAAACGATGCAGAGGCCCGTTTTCAGTACGGATTATGTCTTGCCCAGTTAGAATTTATTCCTGAAGCGCTCATTCAATTTGAAAAGTGTATCGAGCTCGATCCTAATCATTCCGACGCCTATTATAATTTAGGTGTTACTTATGCTTTTCAAGACGAACCGGCCAAAGCATTAGAAATGTTCCATAAAGCTCTCGCCATTCAACCAGATCACCTGCTTGCCGGTCATGCGAAAAAATTATTAGAAAACAATCAATAATCATCCTTATTTTCCTAGAAGGGAGGGTGCCAAATGGAAAAGCAAGACACGTTGGATTTATTTGCCGATCAAGGGAAATTTGTAAAGGGGAGACCAATTGTCACCATTTTTCACAATGAACAAAACCTTTACACCGTTTTACGGATAAGAGTCGATGAAACCAATCATTCCTATGAGGACAAAGAAGCAGTGGTCACCGGATATTTTCCCAAAATTCATGAACAAGAAACCTATATCTTTTTCGGGGAATTCAAGGATCATCCCAAGTTTGGTCTTCAATTTCATACCAATCATTTCCGCAAGGACATGCCCCAATCAAAACAAGGGGTAATCAACTATTTATCGGGGGAAATGTTTAAAGGGATTGGGAAAAAGACTGCAGAAAACATCGTTGAAACCTTAGGAGAAAATGCCATCTCCAAAATTCTCAATCAACCGAGCTTACTTGACTCCATTCCAAAGCTCCCTCCTGAAAAAGCAAAAATGCTTTACGATACATTGATGGAACATCAAGGACTTGAGCAAGTCATGGTTGCCTTAAATCAATATGGGTTTGGACCTCAGATTTCAATGCGGATTTATCAAGCATATAAAGATGAAACGCTTGAAATTATGCAAAAGAATCCATATAAGCTTGTGGAAGATATCGAAGGCATCGGCTTTGGCCGGGCTGATGAGCTGGGATACCAACTTGGGATTTCAGGAAACCATCCCGACCGAATTAAAGCCGCCTGTCTCTACATCCTTGAAAATGAAAGCATGCAGACGGGTCATGTATTTATAAAGGCTGAGGACTTATTAGAACAAGTAAAAGCACTTTTAGAAGAGAACAAGCGGGATCAAATCGAATACATAGATATTTCTAATGAAGTCATCAAGCTGCAAGAAGAGGGTAAATTAATTGGTGAAGAGAAACGCGTGTATTTGCCTACCTTATATTTTGCTGAAAAGGGGCTTGTAACAAATATCCACCGTATCCTTGCGCAAACGGAATATAAGGATCAATTTCCAGAATCTGAATTTCTCCTCGCATTAGGAAGTTTAGAGGAACGTCTGGGAGTACAGTATGCTCCAACACAGCGAGAGGCTATCCAAACAGCGTTAATGTCACCGATGTTGATGTTAACTGGTGGACCTGGAACAGGAAAAACAACTGTTATCAAAGGAATTGTTGAACTTTATGCAGAATTGCACGGATGTTCCTTAGAGCCGAAGGATTACCAGAAAAAAGGCGAGCCTTTCCCTTTCCTTTTGGCAGCCCCGACAGGAAGAGCTGCCAAAAGGATGAGTGAATCTACGGGACTGCCAGCGGTGACGATCCACCGTCTTTTGGGATTTAATGGCACAGAAGGGTTTGACCGCGATGATACGAGCCCGCTGGAAGGGAAAATTATCATCGTAGATGAAACCTCCATGCTTGATATTTGGCTCGCTAATCAATTGTTTAAGGCCCTGCCAGAAAATATTCAGGTGATCATGGTAGGTGATGAAGATCAATTACCATCGGTAGGACCGGGCCAGGTCTTAAAAGATTTGCTGACATCTGAACGAATCCCAACCGTACGCTTAACGGATATCTACCGTCAAGCAGAAGGCTCTTCGATTATTGAACTAGCGCACGAGATTAAAAAAGGATATTTGCCTGCGGATATCACCGTGAAGCAAGCAGACCGGTCGTTTATTAAATGCTCCACTGCACAGGTTGCACAGGTTGTAGAGAAAGTTGCCTTTAATGCCAAAAATAAAGGCTATTCGGCAAAGGATATTCAAGTATTAGCACCCATGTACAGGGGGCCTGCTGGAATTGATCGTTTAAATGTGTTATTGCAGGAAATTTTTAATCCAAACCCGGATGGTAAGAGAAAAGAAATTGCTTTTGGTGAGGTCAAATATCGAATCGGCGATAAGGTTCTCCAATTGGTGAATCAACCAGAGAGCAATGTTTTTAACGGGGATATTGGCGAAATTATTTCGATTATCTATGCGAAAGAAAACACTGAAAAACAGGATATGATTTATATTTCCTTTGAAGGAAATGAAGTCGAATATACGCGGCAGGACTTAAATCAAATCACCCACGCCTATTGTTGTTCCGTCCATAAATCGCAGGGGAGTGAATTTCCCATTGTCATCCTGCCTGTGACAAGAAGCTATTATCGAATGTTACGCCGGAATTTGATCTATACAGCGATTACGAGAAGTAAACAATCCCTGATCCTATGCGGTGAGGTAGATGCTCTTAAAATGGGAATCGAAAGAGCGGATGAACTTTCCCGTCAAACAACCTTATGTCAAAAATTACAAGAGTCCATTGCAGTAAAACCAGATGTGAGCGGAAGTCATGAACAAACCACACCTAAAGCAGAGAATAATGGTGGTGAAAAACAAATTCCAGTCATGTCCTACGAAGAAGAAATCATGCGGGCCAATCCAATGGTTGGCATGGAAAACGTTACACCTTATGATTTCATGGAGTTTGACTAACACTAGTAATGTTCACAGGAGGTGGGACACTCTTTGCGGACATTTTCTTTATTGAAAGGGCAGCCAGTTTTTGATACAAAAAGCGGTCAAAAAATTGGTGAAGTTAGTGATTTATGTATTTCTAGCACAGGCAAGGTGGATGGCTTATTGGTAAAAAAAGGCGTTTTATTCAAACAATCCTTATTTTTGGATATCCAACAAGTGGCTTCTTTCGGTGCAGATGGGGTAATGATTAAGGATACCGGCTCTTTAGAAAAGCTGAAAGATCCAGAATATACATTTACCCATCAACATTCAATTGACGGGATGATGATGCTTTCGAAAAGTGGAGAATCCCTGGGTTTATTAAAAGATGTATATTTTCAGGAAGAATTGGGCACAATCATAGGGTACGAAATCACGGATGGCTTCTTTTCGGATCTTACGGAAGGCAAACAAGTCATTCAATCCGGGAAGCCCTTAGCAATCGGAAAGGATGCCATTATCGTAGATGTAAATAATACGTGAGGTGTCTTTTCATGTTTAAGTGTCCCAATTGTCAAAGCAAGGATATCGGTAAAATTGGTATCAACCAGTATTACTGCTGGAATTGCTTTATCGAACTTTCAGTAAACAAAGGCCTTATCAGTACTCATCAAGTCGAAGAAGACGGGTCACTAAGTTCATTGGACGATTTGTTTGAAGAAGAAGAACGTCGTTACACCCTTTAAGAGAGAAAAGCGGAAACGCTAAGCGAGAAAGTTATCAAAGTTAGTTTGAAACTTATTTAACGTCTATTAATGAGGTGAAACGTATGAATAAAATGATGACGACTATGATTGCTTTTGGTGCTGGGATGGCTGCGTATAATGTGGCCACAAGAAATAATATGATGTCAGCCCGTAATATGAAGAGAATGACAAAGAAAGTAAAACGGGCTTTATTCTAGAATGAAATCCCCCTTGAACCTGAGGGGGATTTTTTGACTTCCCCTTTTCGAATGCATAATTCCACCAAGGGTCTCTAAAACTAACCTGAAGGAGGCTCGGAGACGTGGAAATTCGAATGAAATGGTATTACCGTATCGGTTTTGTACTCCTTTTATTAATTGCCATTTATGTTTTTCTTAAAATTCGTTTTGTATGGCTGCCAATCCTTAAGGTGTTGGTCATTATCATTCTACCCTTTGCAATTGGAGGATTTATTACCTATTTGCTTCATCCGATTGTGGAGAAATTGCATCAAAAGGGGCTGCACCGAGGGCTTGCTATTTTTCTCATTTATATTCTATTTTTTGGAGGAATTGGCCTAGGCGTCTATAAAGGTGTACCGGCGATGATTGACCAATTAAAAGACCTCTCCGACAGTGCACCCGTTTTAGCAGAGCAATATAGGGGTTGGATTGCAACACTTGAATCAAACACGAGAAAATGGCCAGACGGTCTGCAATCGAGAATTGATGAAGGTATTGATGCATTTGAAAAGAAGTTGGACTCTCTTTTGACAGTTATCGTCAATATATTAATTAAGTTCCTCAATTCGGCACTTATCATGATGATTATTCCATTCATTGCCTTTTATATGTTAAAGGATTTTCCATTGATCAAACGAACACTCTGGTATATAACACCTAAGCAGTGGCGGAAAAAAGGGACACTCTTCCTTAAAGATGTCGATGAATCGCTTGGCAGTTATATCAGGGGACAGCTTTTGGTTTGTTTCATCATTGGCGGTGTCTCTGCCCTTTTGTTTTGGTTGTTTCATTTAAAATACCCGTTAATATTAGGCCTAATTGTTGGTGTCACCAATGTCATTCCCTATTTTGGACCGATAATTGGGGCCGTCCCGGCCGTCATCATTGCTGCCACAACATCGGTAAAATTAGTATTGATTACACTAGTCATTGTCTTTGGGCTTCAATTTCTTGAAGGAAACATCTTATCTCCGATGATTGTTGGGAAAAGTCTTCATATGCACCCTTTAATTATTATGATGGCGTTAACAGCTGGGGGAGAGGTTGGGGGAATCCTGGGACTAATCTTGGCAGTACCAGTCCTAGTTGTGATAAAAGTAGCGATTATCCACGCAAAAAATCATTTTATCAGGAGAAAAGCAAAAGAACCTCACACATTAGCGGAAGAGTGATTGACAAACTTTTTTCCGGTGGCTATAATTCGTGATATAGAATACTTGTATGAAAATGTTGAAGGATAGAGTATGTTGTAGACCATCTATAACGCATTTGCGTAGAAGAGAGGAGCTTCCGTGGCTGAAAGAAGCTCTAGATGAAGGACGACAGAAAGCTAATCTGGAGTGCAGCTAACCACTGCCGTCTGCCCGCGTTAAGGGATTTTGAGAGATGGATACGGTAGTGTGTATCCGTAATCAGGGTGGTACCGCGAGATGAGCTCTCGTCCCTGTTTTTGGGGATGAGGGCTTTTTTGTATGCTTTTTTATAGTCTGGCTCCAACGCCCGCGGCTAGTGAACAAGCCTTATCCCCCCTATGATAAGTCAGCATCGGATCGATATCGCTCTCCGTGTTTCCTGTATCTTAGTCGGAGCAGTCTAGTCCACCCGTCGCTAACGGGCGCTTCCGCTTTTCAAAAAATAAAGGAGGTCTACATAATGAAAAATTTAACAGGCTCACAAATTCGTTCTATGTTTTTAGAGTTTTTTAGCAATGAAAAAGGACACACGATTGAACCAAGTGCATCTCTTGTGCCCCATGATGATCCATCATTATTATGGATTAACAGCGGTGTCGCAACATTAAAGAAATATTTTGATGGCCGGGTTGTTCCAGAGAATCCGAGAATTACAAATGCTCAGAAATCAATTAGAACCAACGACATTGAGAATGTAGGGAAGACAGCACGTCACCATACCTTCTTTGAGATGCTCGGTAACTTTTCCATTGGTGAGTATTTCAAGGTGGAAGCGATTGAATGGGCATGGGAGTTTTTAACGTCAGAAAAATGGATTGGCTGGGATCCAGAATTACTTTCGGTTACAATCCATCCTGAGGACAACGAAGCATTTGATATTTGGCATAACACGATTGGTCTCCCAGAAGAACGTATTATCCGACTTGAGGGCAATTTCTGGGATATAGGGGAAGGTCCAAGTGGTCCAAATACAGAAATTTTTTATGACCGCGGGCCCGAATATGGAAACGATCCAGCAGACCCTGAGCTTTATCCCGGCGGTGAAAATGACCGCTATCTTGAAGTCTGGAACTTGGTATTTTCTCAATTTAACCATAATCCAGATGGCACGTATACTCCGCTGCCAAAGAAAAATATTGATACAGGGATGGGATTAGAACGTATGGCTTCCGTTGTTCAAAATGTCCCTACCAATTTTGATACAGATTTATTTATTCCGATTATTCGAGCTACAGAAGAGATTTCTGGTGAGAAATACGGCCAAAACAAAGAAATCGATGTTGCATTCAAAGTAATTGCTGATCATATTCGGACAGTTGCTTTTGCTGTCGGCGATGGGGCTCTTCCTTCTAACGAAGGTCGCGGATATGTGCTTCGTCGTCTGCTTCGCAGAGCTGTTCGATATGCAAAACAAATTAATATTAATCGTCCATTCATGTATGAACTTGTTCCAGTTGTTGGCGAAATCATGGATGATTTCTATCCAGAAGTAAAGGACAAAACAGATTTCATACAAAAGGTCATCAAGAGTGAGGAAGAACGCTTCCATGAGACTCTCCATGAAGGCTTAGCGATTTTAGCAAATGTGATTAAGAAGGAAAAAGAAAAAGGCAGTGACATTATCACAGGTGCTGATATTTTCCGACTTTACGACACATATGGATTCCCTGTCGAATTAACTGAAGAATATGCTGAAGAGGAAGGGATGAAAGTTGATCATGCTGGCTTTGAGGTAGAAATGGAGCAGCAGCGTGAACGTGCCCGTGCAGCTAGACAAGATGTCGATTCAATGCAGGTCCAAGGCGGGGTCCTTCGGGATGTTAAGGTTGAAAGTAAATTTGTGGGTTACGATGAACTCCAAACGAATTCATCTGTGGTTGCGATTATTAAAAATGGTGAACTTGTTGAAACGGCTTCTAGTGGTGAGGAAGTACAATTAATTCTTGATGTGACTCCATTCTATGCCGAGAGCGGCGGACAAATTGCCGACCGTGGCGTGATAGAAGGTGAAGGAAGCAGCGTAGCAGTTAAGGATGTTCAGAAAGCGCCTAATGGTCAAAACCTTCATCAAGTTATCGTTAAAGCTGGTACAATAAAGACGAAAAACAAAGTGACTGCTGTGGTGGATGCGGAAAATCGTGTCAAGATTATTAAAAACCATACAGCAACACATTTGTTACACCAAGCCTTAAAAGACGTACTTGGCGAGCACGTTAATCAAGCAGGTTCCCTTGTCGAACCTGATCGTCTCCGCTTTGACTTTTCGCATTTTGGTCAAATTAAACCAGAAGAACTGGAACAAGTTGAAAAAATCGTTAACGAAAAGATCTGGAAAAATATCGAACTCGACATCAGCTTAAAACCAATTGCTGAAGCAAAAGCAATGGGAGCTATGGCTCTATTTGGTGAAAAATATGGTGATATTGTCCGTGTAGTAAGAGTTGGTGATTACAGCCTTGAACTTTGCGGTGGATGCCATGTTCCAAATACCTCTGTGATTGGATTATTTAAAATTATCTCTGAAGGCGGAATTGGTGCTGGGACGAGACGTATTGAAGCAGTAACTGGTGAATCTGCATACAAGTCACTAAATGACCAAGTAGGCTTGTTAAAGGATGCTGCTGAGAAACTAAAAACCAATCCAAAAGATATCGTGAGCCGCATTGATAGTTTAATGCTTGAAATCAAACAACTTCATAGAGAAAACGAATCACTTGCAACAAAACTTGGAAATATCGAAGCTGGAAACCTCGTATCTAAAGTAAAAGAAATCGATGGAGTATCGGTGTTAGCGGCAAATGTTCAAGGTGCTGATATGAACAACCTAAGAAATATGGCTGATGACTTGAAGCAAAAGCTTGGATCCGTCGTGATTGTTTTGGGAAGTGCGCACGAAGGAAAGGTTAACTTAATTGCTGCAGTAACGAAGGACCTAATTGAAAAAGGATACCATGCAGGAAAGCTAATTAAAGAAGTTGCATCTCGTTGCGGCGGCGGCGGCGGCGGCCGTCCTGACATGGCTCAAGCTGGTGGTAAAGACCCAGAAAAGCTCGATGCAGCGCTCCAATTCGTAGAGGAATGGGTAAAATCCATTTGATAATAAAATAAAGTAGTGTAAAATGTAGGTAACTAGAAAAGCGGAAGCGCCTTGTCCAGGGGAAAAAGTAGTTCATTTTTTCCTAGGCGCTGTAGCTAGACATTAGAACATTTCTCCTCTAATAAAAAGCGAGGTGCATGCAATGAGCTCATTTGACAAAACGATGCGATTTAATTTTCCTGAAGAACCATTTGAACATGATATAAACGATGTTCTTCTTCAGGTGTATGAAGCTTTGCAGGAAAAAGGCTACAATCCGATCAACCAAATCGTTGGTTATCTATTATCAGGTGACCCCGCCTATATTCCGCGTCATCGTGATGCCCGCAATATTATTCGCAAGCTTGAACGTGATGAAATTATTGAGGAATTAGTAAAATCCTATCTTAAACAACAGCGAGAGGGTTAATGAATGCGCGTATTGGGATTAGATGTAGGCACGAAGACAGTCGGTGTTGCGTTAAGCGATGAATTTGGCTGGACTGCACAGGGCCTCACCACTCTCAAAATCAATGAAGAAAAAAATAAGTTTGGTTTTGAGGAAATTGGTCAATTAATAAAAGAGTATCAAGTAGAGAAAGTTGTCATCGGCCTGCCGAAAAACATGAACGGGACAATTGGACCACGTGCAGAAGCGAGTATGCAATACGCAACTGAAGTTGAACAAAGATTTGCAGTGCCTGCCATCTTATGGGACGAGCGACTTACAACAATGGCAGCAGAGCGCGTTTTACTTGAAGCCGACGTAAGTCGGAAAAAACGGAAAAAAGTAATTGATAAGATGGCAGCAGTAATGATTCTGCAAGGCTATCTAGATAGTAAAAATTAATGAGGTGAAGAAATGGTAAACGAACACGACCATGAACATGAAGAAGATCAATTTATAACACTTGTAGACGAAAATGGTAATGAGCAATTACATGAAGTACTTTTTACTTTTGATTCTGAAGAGTTCGAAAAATCATATGTATTCTTTTATCCAGTAGGCTCTTTTGATGATGATGAAGAGGATGTCGACATTCACGTCTATGCCTATATTCCTACAGAGGACGGCGGATATGGTCCGTTAATGCAAATTGAGACCGAAGAAGAATGGGATATGGTTGAAGAAGTTTTTAATACCTTCAACGAGGATCAAGAAGACGAAGAATAGAATAGGATAAACCGGCTGTTTCATTGGTCGGTTTTTTTTTTTGCTATGTTTCATTGTTGATTTGGCACTATGTTGATTAGAGCGAAGAGCCTGTAGAGGGAATCAACTGGCAAATTAAACAGAACCTTTTTTTGATAACATCTGACAATTTTATTGATAAATTGACATTTTTCTTACTATGTGCTGAAATAATTAAGATGTCTATTTTTTTTGAAATACATTAGTATATTACCAACCTAGTCAATCATTCCATGGTCTAAAGGGAAGGGGGAGTCATATGACAACAGAGAAAACAGATACAAAAAAAGATGTTATTCGCAAAAAAATGCTTGAACACCAAAAGGAAGCAAAAGTTGTCAGAAAGATCGTTTTAATTATTACCGTTTTATTGCTATTATTTATTGTCTTAATTAGTGGCGGAGGATATTTCTATATTGAATCAGCGCTTAAGCCTGTGGACGCCGATAGTAAGA
>NZ_JBALOS010000084.1:10399-11487 GCF_036962765.1 Neobacillus drentensis | reverse complement strand
TAGATATTCCGATGGGTTCATCCGTAACAGGGATTGCTGAAACATTAGAATCAAAAGGGATCATAAAAAGTGCAAAGGTTTTTAAATATTATGTCAAGTTAAAAAATGAAGCTGGATTTATGGCAGGCGAGTATCAACTAAGTCCTTCTATGGATGTCCCTGAAATCGTCAGTCGCCTAAAAACTGGAAAAGTACTGGCCCAGGCCAGTTTTAAAATAACGATTCCTGAAGGAAGACAACTGAAGGAAATAGCTGCGATAATGGCAAAAGCAACTAAACAGAATGAAAATGATGTGTTTATTAAATTAAACGACAAAGAATTTATTAAAACACTAATGGCTAAATACCCTGATATTTTAACAGAAGAAATCCTAAATTCGTCGGTTAAATATCCGCTTGAAGGTTATTTATACCCTGCAACCTATCCTTTTTACAAAAAGAATCCGTCTGTTGAGGAAATGGTTGCGGCAATGCTTACGAAAACAAGGACAGTTTTATCTGGATATGCAGAAAAAAGTGAGAAGAAAAAGCTTTCCGTACATCAACTATTGACTATGGCCTCATTAGTAGAAGAGGAAGCAACGGAAAAAGCTGACCGTAAGACAATCGCAAGTGTTTTTTATAACCGCATCAAAAAGGGAATGATGCTCCAAACAGATCCAACCGTTCTTTATGCGCGAGGGAAACACAAGGCCAGGGTATTATACAAGGATCTAGAAGTGGATTCTCCATATAACACATACCAAAATACTGGTTTACCCCCTGGTCCAATTGCGAGTGCCGGAAAGTCTTCGATTGAAGCATCACTTGAACCTGCGGACACAGACTTTTATTACTTCCTAGCTACTGCGGACGGAGATGTTATTTTTACAAAAACACTTGAAGAACATAATAAAGAAAAAGCAAAGCATATTACTAGTAAAAAATAATGGTTTAAACGAGGGGAACATCTTTTCCCTCGTTTTTGTATTGAAACTTCCGGATGTTTTATGATAAAATAATTCAAGTGTTTAATAAAGGCTATTTTCGCATAGATTGTTGTTTTTCGTATAAGTGTTATAACCCGTTTAACTAGATGCTTCGTGGCA
>NZ_JBALOS010000084.1:0-10382 GCF_036962765.1 Neobacillus drentensis | reverse complement strand
AAAAGTAACAAAGTTTACGAAAAGAGCCTTAATAAATGATCCATAGCGTAACTCACAGTAGAGGTAACCTAAGCAGCTGTTGCTTGGAATGCATGATGATGGGGAAATTGCCCGTTAATGCTAAAGATTACTGTGAACGCTATTTTTTCATGTCTAAAGACCATTTTGGTTAGAGATAATAAAAGTATTTTACTTAGAGAATTGCTATCTTCGATGCAATTCTTATTTAAGGATAGAGGTGAGGGCAGCTTGTTAAATGAAAAGCTGCATTCTTATATTGAAGGTCTTATTTCTGAGCGAAATCCGTTATTAACAGAAATGGAGAATTATGCGAGTGTGCATCATGTCCCTATTATGGAACTGTCGGGCATAGAAACCATGCTTCAATTATTGCGGATTCACCGTTCAGATCGAATTCTTGAGGTCGGAACAGCGATTGGTTATTCAGCATTACGTATGGCCAATGCGCTGCCACATGCCCATATTGTTACAATCGAACGTGATCTTGAACGGATAGAGGCGGCTGAACAATTTATTCAACGTTCGGAGCACAGTCATCAAATTACTTTAATTAAAGGTGATGCGCTTGAAGTTGAAGATATTGTTAAAGAACATGCCTTATTCGACGCCATTTTTATAGATGCTGCAAAAGGTCAATATAAAAAGTTTTTCGAGATGTATGCTAAATATCTAAAAGATGATGGCATGATCATTACGGATAATGTTTTATTTAAAGGTTTGGTTGCAGAACAGGAAATTGAAACCAAGAGAATTCGTAATCTCGTTAAAAAAATTGATGAATTTAACCACTGGTTAATGAGCCATCCTGATTATGATTCTGTCATTCTACCCGTAGGGGATGGGGTTGCTATAAGCAAAAGAAGAGGTGAGAGAAAATGAAAAAACCAGAATTACTTGTAACTCCTTTGACAGTCAATGATATCTTGCCATTAATTGATGCAGGTGCAGATGCGTTTGTGGTCGGTGAACAACGCTACGGCTTACGACTTGCTGGAGAATTTACTCGTCAAGATGTTCAAAAGGCTATTGAACTAGCACATTCAAAAGGTAAAAAAGTTTATGTGGCCATGAATGCTATTTTTCATAATGAGAAAATGGATGAATTGGATGATTATATTAAATTTGTCTCGGACGCTAAGGCAGATGCGATTATTTTCGGTGATCCGGCCGTATTAATGACCGTAAGAGAAATTGCACCAGATATGAAAATGCATTGGAGTACTGAGACAACTGGTACCAACTGGTTTACATGCAACTATTGGGGTAAAAAAGGTGCCAAAAGAGCGGTCTTAGCACGAGAAATCAACATGGACGCTATTATTGAAACGAAAGAAAATGCAGAAGTGGAAATCGAAGTTCAAGTTCATGGGATGAGCTGTATGTTCCAATCCAAACGCTCCTTATTAGGGAATTATTACGAATACCAAGGAAAAGTATTGGAAATCGAAAATCGAAAAATGGGAAAAAACATGTTCCTGCATGATAAAGAACGTGAAAATAAATATCCTATTTTTGAAGATGAAAATGGAACACATATCATGAGTCCAAATGATATGTGTATCATTGATGAACTGCAAGAGATGCTTGAAGCGGGAGTAAACTCATTTAAAATAGATGGGATTTTAAAAAGCTCAGAATATATTCTTGCTGTTACTAAGGCTTACCGTGCTGCGATTGATTTGTTCAGCGAAGATCCAGATGCTTATGAAGATAAAAAGGACGAACTATTAGCTGAAATTGAAGCCATTCAGCCGGAAAATCGTTTATTAGATACAGGATTCTTTTTCAAAGAGACAGTTTATTAAGGAGGGGTTCAACTATGAATACAGTTAAAGATAAGATTTCTGAAATTATCGACGGAAAACGTGTCATTGTTAAGAAGCCGGAACTCCTTGCTCCAGCTGGAAATCTTGAAAAATTAAAAATTGCTGTCCATTATGGTGCAGATGCCGTGTTTATTGGTGGACAGGAATATGGACTTCGATCTAATGCTGATAACTTTACCTTCGAAGAAATGAAAGAAGGGGTAGAGTTTGCGAGAGAATATGGGGCAAAGATTTATGTAACGACCAATATTTTTGCCCATAATGAAAATATGGATGGTTTAGAGGAGTATATCCTTGGCTTGAAGGAAACAGGGATTGCAGGAATTATTGTTGCAGACCCGTTAATTATTGAAACCTGCCGCCGTCTTGCACCAGAGATTGAAATTCATATTAGTACACAGCAATCACTTTCTAACTGGAAAGCAGCCCAGTTCTGGAAAGAGGCCGGGGCAGAACGCGTTGTTTTAGCACGCGAGGTAAGTGCTGAAGAAATTAAAGAAATGAAAGAAAAAGTTGATGTGGAGATTGAAACCTTTATTCATGGTGCAATGTGTATCGCTTATTCTGGCCGTTGCACATTAAGCAACCATATGACGGCAAGGGATTCTAACCGTGGTGGCTGCTGTCAATCATGCCGCTGGGATTATGATCTTTACCAACTTGAAGGCAGCAATACAGAAGTGGCTCTTTATGAAGAAGGAGACGCTCCATTTGCAATGAGTCCGAAAGATCTTAACTTAATTCAAGCTATTCCGCAAATGATTGAACTAGGTATCGATAGTTTAAAAATTGAAGGCCGGATGAAATCAATCCATTATATTGCAACAGTTGTCAGCGTTTATCGTAAGGTAATCGATGCCTATTGCGCCGATCCTGAGAACTTTGTCATTAAAAAGGAATGGTTAACAGAGCTTGATAAGTGTGCGAATCGTGAAACAGCACCAGCATTTTTTGAAGGTGTTCCTGGGTATAAAGAGCAAATGTTTGGTAATCATAGCAAGAAGACAAATTTTGAATTTGTAGGTCTTGTATTAGATTATAATCATGAAACTCAAATGGTTACACTCCAGCAGCGCAACCATTTTAAACCTGGTGAAGAAGTCGAATTTTTTGGACCAGAAATTCAAAACTTTACACATGTAATTGATAAAATATGGGATGAAAAAGGTAATGAACTGGATGCAGCAAGACATCCACTTCAAATTGTACAATTTAAATTGGACAAACCGGTCTACCCTAACAACATGATGCGAAAGGAGAACTAGCATGACCCGCAAACCGGTTGTTATTGGTGTAACCGGCGGCTCCGGCTCCGGAAAAACCAGTGTAACAAAATCCATTTATGAAACGTTGAAAGATCATTCCATTTTAGTACTTGAACAGGATTATTATTATAAGGACCAGAGTAATTTACCATATGAGGAACGATTGAAAACCAATTATGATCATCCACTGGCTTTTGATAATGATTTACTGATTGAACATATTGAAAAACTTTTACGATATGAAACAATCGAAAAACCTGTTTATGACTATTCCATTCATACACGTTCAGACAAGGTCATCCCTGTGGCACCGAAGGATGTTATCATTTTGGAGGGAATCCTAGTACTTGAGGACGAACGGCTCCGGAATTTAATGGACATTAAATTGTACGTCGATACAGATCCAGATTTACGAATCATCCGCCGTTTGACTCGCGATATTAGCGAGCGCGGGCGGACATTTGATTCCGTTATAGAGCAATATCTCAATGTTGTGCGTCCTATGCATAATCAATTTATCGAGCCAACTAAGCGATATGCAGATATCATTATCCCTGAAGGCGGCCATAACCATGTGGCAATCGATTTAATGGTCACAAAAATTCAAACAATTCTTGAACAAAAGTCATTTTTATGAAACAATAGCAAAAGAATAGTCTAAAATTATAAATTCAGACTGGAGAAATAATTCTGTCGCGCGCCCTTTTAAAAGAGGACGCGCTACTATCTATTGTGCTGAATAGCATAGTATTACATAAAGTACATACACAATTCTTAAGGACTAGAAGGAGTGAGGGTTTTGGCTACAGAGAAAGTATTTCCGATGACGCAAGCAGGTAAAGAAAAACTTATCCAAGAACTTGAATACTTAAAATCAGTGAAACGTAAAGAAGTGGTCGAAAGAATTAAAATTGCGAGAAGTTTCGGAGATTTATCTGAAAACTCTGAGTACGATTCCGCGAAAGAAGAACAGGCTTTTGTTGAAGGACGTATTACAACTTTAGAAAATATGATCCGCAATGCCAAAATTATTGCAGAGGCTGCTATGGCTAGTGACTCTGTTACATTAGGTAGTCAAGTTACGTTTGTTGAACTGCCAGATGGGGATGAAGAAACGTATTCCATTGTTGGAAGCGCTGAAGCTGATCCATTTGAAGGGAAAATCTCAAATGACTCACCAATCGCCAAAAGCCTATTAGGTAAAAAAGTAGGCGATCAAGTGTCCGTTCAAACCCCTGGCGGTGAAATGAGCGTTCGAATTGTAAGTATTAAATAATTGTACGTATAACTATTTTTGGTCTTTCATGTGAATCATTGATTGAAATAAGTAAACCTCGTCAAAACTTTTGACGAGGTGTTTTTTATGTGGCGAAAACGAGCTATTGGGTGGCTCATTATTTCTATTACCGGGTTTCTGTTACTTTTAGGACGATTAATGCAAATTCAGTTAATAGAGACGGAGACCTTTTCTAAACATAACGTAAATTTACTAGAAGAAAGTGTGAAACAAAGGACACAAGAACTAGTTATTGATAATGGGAGAGGAAATTTTTTAGACCGGAACGGTACCATGCTTACGCATAAAAAAGTGTCAGTTCTAGTTCTTTTTCCTTTTTTAAAAAAGATGGACTGGGATGCTGACAAGGTTTCATCCATTTCTGGTATTCCAGTACATGTTCTTAAACATGCTGTCGATGGGGCAAAAAAGCCATTTGCCTATGGCGACCCTGAACCATATGAACTTACCACTTCACAAAAGGTTCGAATCAATGGATTAAAAATTCCTGGAGTATTTGCGATTGAGAAGAAGTTTGAGCGATCAGAAATTCCAGCAGAACAATTGATTGGGCTAACAGGAGAAAATGAAAATGAATTAAAAAAACGTTATCCGGATAAGGAATTAGCGGAGAAAACATTGATTGGTGTGTCAGGGCTGGAGGAAAGCTTTGACGAGTTCCTTATCCCTGAAGGAAAGTCAAAGCTCGTTTATCACGTCGATGGAGGCGGAGCACCGCTGTTTGGTATTAATGTTAAATATGTCGATCCTGCCAATCCTTTTTATCCAGTTAATATTCGGACAACCCTTGATAAGACTCTGCAGCAAAAAGCGGAGGATTTAGTTGACCAGTATCAAATCAAAAAAGGGGGCCTCGTTCTCCTTAATATTCAGGATAATAGTATCCTCTCCCTTGTTTCGAGGCCTACTATCAATAAAAATGACCCATACAATGGTAGTGGAATGACAAATATGATGTTAAAGCAGCAGATCATGGGCTCCGTTTTCAAAACGGTTGTCGCAGCCGCTGCCATTGATCATGGGCTTGATAATGCTACGCGTTTGTTTGATTGTAGTAAAAAAATCAATGGAAAACCTGAATTAAAATATAATTATGGAATGTTGGATTTTACAAATAGCTTTGCGAGAAGCTGTAATCGGACATTCGGTGAACTAGCATCTGAATTACAAAAAATGAATCCGAATCTCCTAGAAGATTATGCCGCAAAATTGTCGCTCATTGGTTCGGTAGGGTGGCAAGGGGATATTTATCATACAAATGACTTCAAGCAACTTGCTGATGAAGATAAAGGCAGAGTGTTTCTTTCTGATGACGCGAGAAAGGATGCAAATTTCGCCGCAATGTCTGGAATTGGACAGCATGAGGTGCGGGCAACCCCGCTAGCTGTCGCAAATATGATGGCAACCATCGCAAGAGGTGGAGAAAAGACAATGGTTAGAGCCGTTTCAAAAATAGAGTATAAGAACGGGACTACGATGGTTGATTTTCCAAAAGAGAACCTAAAGGGTGATCACATCTCCCCCTATACCGCGATGAAACTACAAAGATTACTGCGTGAAGTAGTATTGAACCCTAACGGAACGGGAAGATGGTTTAAGGACTTACCCTACGAAGTAGCAGGGAAATCAGGTACGGCAGAAACAGGAAAATTTCAGGCTGGGCAGCAGCTCCATAATAAATGGTTCGCAGGTTATTTCCCTTATGAAAATCCCAAATATGTCCTTGTTGCAGTGAATTTGGATGTCGTCGATTCGGAAGGCGGGGTTAATTTGTTATTTGCTGATATGGTTAAAATATTGTATAAAAAAGATCATGGGATGCAATAGGAAAAGGTTTTTCCTTCAAGTTCTCTTAAAATCATGTTAGAATATTGAGAGTCTATAAATGATGGCTCCAGTACCATGATGAGCCACTGTATATTTATTTTAGGAGGGAATAAAATTGACTACTTCACGTTCAGGTTATCGTGCGAAAAGAAAAAAGACCAATATCGTCTTAAATAGTTTAATCATCGTTGTGCTCCTGCTCATAATTTTTGTGGCATACAATATTTTTGCAACTGGAAATGACAATGCTTCACCGAAAAAAGAAACCACTAAAACAGAGCAAAAAGAAACAAAGGAAACAGAGCAAAAAAAGACAGAAGAAGTCACCTCTACTGAAGATGACAGTGTCACTGATGCTGCAGCCGAAGATGATCAACAAAGTGAAGAGACTGCAGCCACAGAGGATTCTAAAACAACGGATGAAGCATCGGTACCAGAGGAAGCCGATAAATCTCAGGAAGTGGTAACAGAAGGAACCGGGAATGGTAATGTGACAAAAGTCACCGAGAATCCATCATGGCAACCAGTTGGCACAACGCAAGCAGGCGAGCATACAGCTGTTTATGATCAATCATCTGTTGACTGGCAAGAAATGTTGAATGCCATTTCTTATGCTACTGGTTTAGACCAAGGTAATATGACCGTGTATTGGCTGGGAAGAGATAGATCGACAACAAATGGATCGTTTGCAACAGTTGCTTCAAAGGATAAACAACAAAAGTACAATGTATATATTCAGTGGGTTGATGGCCAAGGCTGGAAACCAACAAAGGTAGAAGATCTTGCTGAAATTAACCAGTAATGATATTGAAAAACCTCTCGATCATAACGAGAGGTTTTTTGCATGGATTTACTTCTTTTTAAAATGGACGACTGCGGTAAAGTATGTTTGACCATTTTCTATCACATGCATTTGGTGGGATACGGAATGAACAGACAGCAGTATTGCTCGATTTTCGTCAATTTGAGATTCTATCTTTTTCTGCAAGGTCTTTAGATTAGTGGCTTCGAAAAACTCTACTTTATCCTCAATTAGGTCAAATTGAAAATTCATTAAATCACCTTCCTACTAGCTAATATTTTAGCCTTTTCCGTGCATACTCTCAATAAAAATTGTGTAGAACCTTGTTAATTATGATAAGTTGGGAACAGGTTTTTCTCTAATCCATAGTATACTTATAGGATTGGTTATTCAATCCAGACGTGGATACAAGAGAGGAAGTCAGCTCTTTGTGGCATGCTTTTTGCAAAAGAGGTAGAATAGGGTTTGCGGATACGATATATGAATCCGAGGAAGATTATAAGCAGAAATTGTTACGACCTTCAGCAACATGGTTATTTGAGGGCGTAAATAATTGAGAAAGAGGTCAAAGTATGAAAATTGCAATCATCGGAGCAATGGAAGAAGAAGTTACGTTACTTAGAGACAATATCGACAATCAAAGACAGGAATCCATCGCCGGATGTGAATTTACTTTTGGGAAAATGCATGGGGCGGATGTCATATTGCTTCGTTCTGGGATTGGTAAAGTTAATGCAGCTATGTCAACTACTATTCTGCTTGAAAAATATATGCCTGATTGCATCATCAATACCGGCTCTGCAGGTGGCTTTAATCCGTCACTAAATGTAGGGGATGCGGTGATTTCAACAGAGGTCCGACACCATGATGTAGATGTAACCGCATTTGGATATGAATATGGTCAAGTACCGCAGCTTCCAGCTGCATTTATTGCAGATGAAAAATTAATATCGGCTGCCGAAACAGCCGCACAAGAACTAGATAATTTCCAAATCGTCAAAGGGCTAATTGTCACAGGTGATTCATTTATGGAAGACCCGGTCCGCGTTGATTTTGTCCGTTCGAAATTTAAAGACCTGCAAGCTGTCGAAATGGAAGCAGCTGCGATCGCGCAAGTAGCCCATCGATTTGGTGTTCCTTTCGTGATTATTCGCTCCCTTTCAGATATTGCAGGAAAAGAATCCGAACTTTCGTTTGATCAATTTATTGATAAAGCGGCAACTAATTCTGCAACGCTTGTGATGAAAATGGTGGCAGCTTTACGATCATAGAGGTGAAGACATGAAGGTTTACAAAAATGTACATGATCTAATTGGGCATACACCGATTGTCGAGATTTCAACATTTCAAGTACCTGAAGGCGTTCGTCTTTTTGCAAAATTGGAATTTATGAATCCAGGTGGCAGCGTAAAAGACCGCCTTGGAATCGAGTTATTACAGGAAGCGTTTACTACTGGAAAATTGAAGCCTGGTGGAACCGTAATTGAGCCCACTGCTGGGAATACCGGGATTGGTTT
This sequence comes from Neobacillus drentensis, assembly GCF_036962765.1. Lineage (GTDB taxonomy): Bacteria > Bacillota > Bacilli > Bacillales > Cytobacillaceae > Neobacillus > Neobacillus drentensis_C. The sequence goes on along the minus strand of NZ_JBALOS010000084.1, from coordinate 1,827 downwards.
AGCGCTTGCTGCTATAAACAAAGGAGTACAGGTGATTCTTTGTGTACCTGAGAAGTTTAGCATAGAAAAGCAAGATTTAATGAAAGCACTGGGAGCAAAAATCGTTCACACTCCTACTGAGCAGGGGATGAAAGGTGCTATTGCCAAGGCTGAACAGCTTCTGAAGGAAATCCCTGGTTCATATTATCCTCAGCAATTTGGCAACCCTGCCAATCCGGAAACATATTATAAAACACTTGGCCCGGAACTCTGGGATCAAATGGACGGTCAAATTGATATCTTTGTTGCCGGAGCAGGAACAGGCGGGACCTTTATGGGGACTGCTCGTTACTTAAAGGATCAAAAGCAAGCAGTGAAAACGGTCATTGTTGAGCCGGAGGGATCTATTTTAAACGGTGGAGAATCAGGTCCCCATAAGACTGAAGGAATTGGAATGGAATTTTTGCCAGGATATATGGATCCAGCCTACTTTGATGCGATTCATACCGTACCGGATAAGTCTGCTTTTGGACTTGTAAAGGAATTAGCTATGAAGGAAGGCTTACTAGTGGGCAGTTCTTCGGGTGCGGCTTTTCATGCTGCACTTAAAGAGGCAGAGACGGCCAAGCCGGGCACAAATATTGTGATTATCTTCCCTGACGGAAGTGAACGATACTTAAGCAAGAAGATTTTTGAAGGAGGAATTTAGCTTGAAAAGAAAAACACAATTGATTCATGGCGGCATAAGTAATGACCCAGCAACAGGAGCGGTAACCTTTCCGATATATCAAGTAAGTACGTATAAACAAGAAGGTGTCGGTGGACACAAGGGATATGAGTATTCACGTACTGGAAATCCAACAAGGCATGCGCTTGAGGAATTGATCAAAGAGCTTGAAGGAGGCAAAGCAGGATTTGCTTTTGGCTCTGGAATGGCAGCAATGACAGCAGTGATGATGCTGTTTAACAGTGGAGATCATGTGATTTTAACAGATGATGTGTACGGCGGCTCGTTCCGTGTTATGACCAAAGTATTGAATCGCCTAGGAATTGATTCTACTTTTGTTGATACAAGTAAACCAGAAAATATCTTAAGTGCCATTAGACCAAGTACGAAAGCGATCCATTTAGAAACACCTACAAACCCGCTTCTAAAGATTACCGATATTGAGGCAGTAGCGAAGCTTGCGAAAGAGCATAACCTATTAACGATTGTCGATAACACTTTTTCGACACCTTATTGGCAAAATCCGATCGAACTTGGTGCGGATATCGTTGTGCATAGTGCCACAAAATATCTAGGCGGGCACAGTGATGTCGTAGCAGGTTTAGCGGTAGTGAATAGTGAAAAGCTAGCGGAAGATCTTCATTTTGTTCAAAATTCGACCGGAGGGATCTTAGGTCCACAAGATTCCTATCTGTTAATCCGGGGCATTCGAACATTAGGGGTTCGCTTGGAAGAGATGGAAGCTAATACAAAAGCTATTGTTGAATTTTTACAAGGGCACGAAAATGTGAAAAAAGTTTATTACCCTGGACTTGAAACACATCCAAATCATCAAATCGCTAAAAAGCAAACAAGAGGTTTTGGCGGTATGGTTTCATTTGATGTTGGAAGTGCCGAAAATGCTGACAAATTACTAAGTAAGGTCAAATANNGAGCAGTTGAAAGCTTGATATCAGTTCCAGCAAGAATGACACATGCTTCCATACCAGCAGAACGCAGAGCAGAACTTGGAATCACAGATGGCCTAGTAAGAATCTCAGTGGGCCTAGAAGACGCAGAAGACCTCATTGAGGATTTAAACAATGCATTAAATTCATAACCCCTAGGGTGTCAGGCACCAT
>NZ_JBALOS010000083.1:25969-41350 GCF_036962765.1 Neobacillus drentensis | reverse complement strand
TAAAACTGTTAACGCTCTCATCACACTTGCCAGTGCTTACAAAAGCAAGGTTAAAAAATAAAGAGTTAGGACCACCAATTCTTTATTTCCAGTTATTCATTTGTGTTAGAAATCATTCAATGAAAGTCTATTATCTTACAGTCAATATGTCTTTAATCTTGGTAAAGAGATAATATTGCAACATATTTATCCATTTAATACTCGGATGAATAAAAGAACCTGTCGGAACTGTTGGTAATCGCATCACATTGTGAACGTTTTCATTTTATACTCTACAATTAATCTTGTCAAGCGGTCAAATTGAATTGTTTTTGTTTCTTTTTTCAACAGTTATCATTTATTAATCACAAATCCTGTGATTCTAATTCACTTCATTTTTCGATTGGGAGGAATTTTAACCAAAATACCCCACTGAGATTTTGTGCCTGTCACGCCCCCAGTGGGACTGTACCACCGCTGCTTAAAGTATTAAAGTCTAAAATACATTGCCTGTTTTTATGATGTTTACCTTTACTTTCGGTTCAAATTGAACATTTTTATATTCCTTTTCCCAATTGATTTTCTTCCATAATTCAGGGTGAAAACTTGAAATTCGTCTTCCAATCCCCAACACATCACAATTGGCTTTTAATAAAGTATTGGTTACTTCCTTTGCTTGTTTCGTTAATTCATCAGAAAGATCTTCATTTAGTTTTTTGATATTTAGTTCTTTTTTAAAATCTTGAGGAAGGTTCAATAATAGAAGATTGGAGAAGCTCCTTTTTCACCATCGAATCAATGTAAAGAATGACACAATTCTCGTTATTAAATATTAGTTCTTTTATCATTAAATCTTCTGTATGGCAAAAATGCTCTTGTAAATTTCTTATATTTTTCTCAATATCATTTGAGAATTGTCCCACTTCATTTGAACGTCTAAATAATGATGAATTCTTTTTAAAGAAACTCATTTCTGAAAACTCCTTAGAAGACTATGTATTCATTATTATTTCCGTAATTTCCCTTCATATTCCAAGGGTGCAAAGGGACGGTTCTTACAGGGGACAATCGGAAGTTTTGCCCTTGTTCTATCTTATGCTCAAAATCTAATCGCAAAATTTTTGATTGCGCGAGTAGAATCATCCCTCTGGAATTTGGAATTCGAGACAAAAAAAACCCTTCGTACCAACCGGAACGAAGGGTTCTTGCAAATATATATAATTTCCTTTTAATACACATCACGTTGATAACGTCCTTGCTTCTGCATATCTTTTAGATGTGCTTCTGCTTCATTGCGGCTCATCGCACCTTCTTTTTCAATTACGTTAATAAGGGTTTCATGGACGTCTTTCGCCATATATTCCTTATCTCCGCACACGTAAAAATAAGCACCGTTTTGCAGCCATTCGAACAGTTCTTTACTTTGTTCTTGCATTTTATGCTGAACATAGACTTTTTGAGCTCCGTCGCGGGAGAAGGCAGTATCTAATTTGGAAAGTACCCCATCTTGCTGATATTGTTCCAACTCATCTTGATAAAGGAAATCAGAAGCTGCATGCTGGTCTCCAAAAAATAGCCATGACCGGCCTGTTCCTTTATTCACTGTACGTTCCTGTATAAAAGAACGGAATGGTGCAATACCTGTCCCAGGTCCAACCATAATAATATCAATATCATGAGACTCTGGCAGATGAAAATGTTTATTTGCTTGAACAAAGACTGGAAGCGTATCTCCTTCGTTTACACGTTCAGCACATAATACAGAGCAAACCCCTTTACGCTCGCGTCCATGAGCTGTGTAGCGCACAGCACCAATCGTTAAATGAACTTCTTCTGGATTAGCTGCAATGCTGCTTGCAATCGAATAGAGGCGCGGCGTCATTTTTCTTAAGATAGAAACAAATTCCTGAGCGGTTGCTTTCCATGGACCGAAATCCAATAACATATCAAGCAAATCTCGTCCATAGCAATATTCTTTCACTTGGGCTGCATTTTCAACCAAGAGAAGCGTTTGTAACTCTTCGTTTTCTGTAAAGGCAGCTGCCTGCTGTAAAACCTTTTTTGAAAGTAATGTTATTTCAAAATAATTGGTAAGCGCTTCCTTCAGTGGCAATGACTCACCTTGCTTATTGATCGTTACAAGCGTTTCTTCATCCCAGTGCATTTCCTCAAGTAGGGAATCCACCAGTTCTGGATCATTTGAAGGGATAACGCCAAGTGCATCACCTGGCACATAAGAAAGGCCTGATCCTTCTAGTGATAACTCAATATGCCTTGTTTCTTTACTAGAGCCTGCCCCATTTATATTAATATTTTTAAGAATTTTTGCTTGAAACGGATTTGTTCGTGAAAATGTTGTCTGAACCAGTTTGTCTTTTTGGTCAGTATTAGTGTTATCCAAAGTATTTTGCATGGTTCTTACCTCCAAAAGTAATATATACATTTTAACATTGATTCTGGGAATCCGATGTGTATTTTTTCACAATTTTCTTCCCAATTTCGAGTGAAATTACCAATCAAAGTTAAAGTACCGGCACTATGTATAGAATCAAGACGTTTCCATCTTTACAGAATCAAATGTTACCAGAACTAAGGCAGGAAGGGTAATTTAAAACTAATTTTTACTAGGTGGGCCTAACTAAGAATAGCTTGTTTAAAAAGCCTCCTAAATTGCTCCCGATCTTCTGCTGTAAAAGGCTTTGGTCCCTTTGTTCGTTTTCCGCTTTTTCGAGCCATTGCACTTAGATAGCGTGTTTGTAATAATTGATCAATGTTTTCATTTGTATAGGTAAACCCTTTATGGTGAAGGACTATACATCCTTTTGCTAAACCTAGCGATGCAAGTCCATAATCTTGCGTAACAATAATATCCCCTGCTCCGGCTAACTTCATAATCCGATAATCGGCAGCATCCGCTCCAGAATCAACATAAATGATTTCCACTCCTGAAGGTTGTTCCGCATTAGAATAATGAGAAAAACTCGTAACAAGGATCACAGGAATTTCTCCGTTCCTTCCTTCTGAAATAATAATATCTTTTACCGGACAAGCATCAGCATCAACATAAATTTTCATCTTTATCTCTCCTGTAAAGAAGTTCGAATTAATTGTGATACTATTGGTAAATTACGTTTTTGTCAAACCAAAGCCTATTTCTTTTAGGAAGGCTCGGGCAAGCACCATATGTCCGGCAAATAAATTGAAGCCACCAAGCATGGGTAACTTGAGTGGCTTCTTGTCTGCTAATATGAAATTACTTTCTAAATGGTCTTAATTGCTCATTTAATTCCTTTGTATGTGTATAAACCTGTTGATAAATCGCAAATAGCTTTCTATATGCTTCAACATTTTCCTGAATAGGATGGTAGGTTTTTGAAGTTTGAATAAATACTTGTGCACATTCTTTAAGTGAAGGATACCAGCCGCAGCCATATGCTGCTAACATTGCTGCCCCCATGCCTGGTCCTTGTTCACTTGTCAGCTTTTCAATCTTTGCGTTGAAAATATCCGCCTGCATTTGCAGCCATGTTTCATTTTTCGCTCCGCCGCCAATCGAGATAATCGAATCAATGGTTTTACCACTGTTTCTAAAAATTTCAATGGATTCATTTAAGGAGAAAGTGATTCCTTCCAGAACGGCACGGGCAAAGTGCTTTCGTTCATGAGCCGCATCGACGCCAATAAAGCTGCTGCGAATAGTTGAATCTGCATGCGGAGTTCTCTCTCCCACTAGATAAGGTGTGAATAACAACCCGTTACTGCCTGCAGGCACTTCATCAACACCTGCTAAAAGCTGGTCAAAGGCTTCTTCTTTAGCAAATGTATCTTTAAACCAACTTAAACTATAGCCAGCCGCCAAGGTCACTCCCATGGTGTAATAAGTATCTTCTTCACTGTGGTTAAAGTAATGAACCTTTCCTTCAAAATCGAGATCATTTCTCTCTTCATAAGAAAGAACAACACCTGATGTGCCGATACTACATAAGGTTTTCCCTTCCGATAGAATCCCTGAACCAATGGCGCCGCATGCATTATCCGCCCCGCCCGCAAACACTTTTACTGCTTCCGATAATCCAGTTGCATGTGCAAATTCAGCCTTAACCGTACCAACAAAATCATGAGATTCCACTAACGGCGGACAAAATTCTAGTGGAAGACCAAAGAGTTCTAATAGTTCACTGCTCCATTCACGCTTAGCCACGTTTAATAATAATGTTCCTGCTGCGTCTGAGTAGTCCATGTGGATATTTCCTGTCATCCGGTAACGCAGATAATCCTTTGGAAGCATAAAAACGCGAGCACGTTCAAAAATTTGCGGCTCCTCTTCTTTTACCCAAAGAATTTTCGGCAAGGTAAAGCCTTCTAACGCAGGGTTTTTCGTTATCTCTAATAGCCGCTTGTTGCCAACAACTTTGTATATCTCCTGACATTGCTTAGTTGTTCTCGTGTCATTCCACAAAATAGCCTTTCTCAATACTTGGTTATCCTCATCTAACAATACAAGGCCATGCATCTGCCCAGAGAAGCTGAAGCCCTCAATGTCCTTTACGTCCCCATCAAATTGCTCGATTAGTTCGGCTAATCCTGCAGCGGTTTTTTCTACCCATTCTTCCGGGTCTTGTTCACTATATCCTGATTTTTCAATTATGAGAGGATATGATTTAGACACTTCATTACAAACTTCACCATTTTGATTCACTAGTAAAATTTTCACTGCACTCGTGCCGAGGTCAACACCAATTACGTATTTCATATGAATCATCCTTTCTAAAAAATGTGCTGGAGTAAAATACTGCCAGCACATTTTTCATGATTATATTAAGTAGGAATTAAACAGTTACACTTGAAAGTGTTTCTAGTAAATATTGATTAATTAATGCTTTAAGACGTTCTGTTCTGCCTGATGTATTTTTAATTTCTGTTAATTGAAGGGCATGCGCTTCAAGTTCACGGAAATTTGTTCTTCCTTCCACGATTTCTAAGCCAATCCCTTTTGTAAAGCTGCTGTAGCGCTCTTCGATAAAGCTATCAAGCACTTTATCTTCAATAAGCTTATTTGCAACTTTCAAACCGATGGCAAATGCATCCATACCAGCGATGTGTGCATGGAAAAGATCTTCTGGTTCGAATGATCCTCTTCTAACTTTTGCATCGAAGTTCAGTCCGCCCTTACCTAAGCCGCCATTTTTCAAAATTTCATACATGGCTAATGTGTTGGTATACAAGTCTGTTGGGAATTCATCTGTATCCCATCCAAGAAGCATATCACCTTGGTTAGCATCCACTGAACCAAGCATTCCGTTAATACGGGCTGTTCTTAATTCATGCTCAAAAGTGTGACCAGCTAAAGTAGCGTGGTTTGCTTCGATATTAAACTTGAAGTAGTCAGTTAAATCATATTTTTGTAAGAATGCTAGGCCTGTAGCTACATCGAAATCATATTGGTGTTTAGTAGGCTCTTTTGGTTTTGGCTCAATTAAGAATGGAACATTCAAACCAATTTCTTTTGCATAGTCTACTGCCATATGGAAGAAACGCGCTAAATTATCCTGTTCTAACTTCATGTCCGTATTAAGAAGCGTTTCATAGCCTTCACGGCCGCCCCAGAATACATAGTTTTCTGCACCAAGCTCTTTTGCTACTTCTAACGCTTTTTTCACTTTCGCTGCAGAGTAAGCAAACACATCTGCATTTGGAGCAGTCGCAGCACCATGGACATATCGTGGGTTAGAGAACATATTCGCTGTATTCCAAAGCAATTTTGTCTTGCTTGTTTTCATATATTCTTTGATCATCGCCACAATTACGTCTTGATTCTCGTTTGTTTCCTTTAATGTGCTTCCTTCTGGAGCAATATCAACATCGTGGAAAGCGAAGAAAGGAACATTTAATTTTTCAAAAAGTTCAAATGCTGCTTCCACACGTGCTTTAGCTAAATCTAATCCTTTCAAATGATCCCAAGGACGAATTGCCGTACCTACACCAAATGGATCTGTACCATCAGCAGTAAATGTATGCCAGTATGCAACGGAGAAACGAAGAATTTCTTCCATTGTTTTGCCATTTATTTTTTCTTCTGGATTATAATACTTAAACGCTAAAGGGTTTTTAGATGAAGCACCTTCAAATTGAATTTGTTTAACGGTTTCGAAATAAACCATGTGGTGATTCCTCCTAGTGTTTTATGGTTTCAGAACAACTATGTAAATGCTTACAAAAGGTTCTTGGAATCTCTTAACCTTTGTTAAACAAAGTATAGCATCGTCAACTTAGTTTGTCTATTAGATAAACTAAGAATATCATTCATAATTTAAAAGTAAATCAACGGCTTTGTAAAACTGTCCTGTTTATTTCCGCTCCAATCAACTGCCAACTTCATAAATACTGCCCCCTCCCATTTCCATCCTCATCTGAATATTATTTATTAATCTTAGTTGCACGAATATAAAAAGTGTCTTTATTCGGTTATAATAAATTTGAAGTATCTAAACTATTTATTGGGGAGATATGATAATGAAAAACTCAAAGCCTAATGAACCATTAGTTACGCATATTTTTACTGCAGATCCTTCCGCACATGTCTTTGAAGGGAAGCTTTATATTTTTCCTTCTCATGACCTTGATCATGCTGAACCTTCAAATGATAACGGAGACCAATATAAGATGGAAGATTATCATATTTTATCCATGGATGATGTAAACGCTCCATGTGTGGACCACGGTGAAGCGCTCCACTTAAGAGATATCCCTTGGGCTAGTAAACAGCTTTGGGCACCCGATGCTGCTTACAAAAATAATATGTATTATTTATTTTTCCCAGCACGAGATAAAGATGGTATTTTCAGAATTGGCGTCGCAACAAGCCCTAATCCTGCAGGACCTTTTAACCCCGAAGAAAATTACATACCAGGCAGCTTCAGCATTGACCCAGCTGTTTTAGTAGTGGATGTGGATGACAAAGCATATGTTTATTTTGGCGGGCTTTGGGGAGGTCAGTTGGAAAAATGGCAAACTGGAACTTATAAGCCAGATGCTGATGGCCCAGGAGCTACAGAACCTGCTATAGGTCCAAGAGTTGCTGAATTAAGCGATGTATGCTGACGTTTAAAAATGAACCGCAGGAAATCTCCATTGTGGATGAAAACGGCCATCGATTTTTACAAGTGACGAAGACCGAAGATATTTTGAAGGACCATGGGTTCATAAATACAATGGTCTTTACTATCTATCGTATTCTACTGGCACCACTCATAAAATTGTTTATGCAGTAAGTGAAAATCCACAGGGTCCATTTGTGTTCAAAGGGACGATTCTTATCCCTGTAAGCGGCTGGACCACCCATCATTCGATTGTTGAGTTTAATGATGAATGGTATCTGTTCTATCATGATTGCTCTTTATCAGGTGGCGTGGATCATAAGCGCTCTGTGAAATACGCGGAACTAAAATATAACGAAGATGGAACGATTCAAACGATTGACCCTTATGGGGATAAATAATTAGGTTGACGACTGGCTCTCATTAATTGGGGTCAGTTTTTTCTATATATAGAAAAGTGACTTCTTTCCGCTTCAAAAAAATTAACCGTTAATGCTAACCACTAGTAATATTTTCCGACAATTTTTTAAAATTTCTTATTGCCATTTAGGTTAGATGCTGATAATATAATAAGAGCGTAAATTGGAAAGCTATTATTCAATATGTCTGGATCTTTCCAAGCAGATAATTTTTGACCACTTCCTTCAAGAAGTTAAGGCCATACGGACAGCCGGGTCAAATGCCGAATGGCAACTTTAGTTGCCTTATTGATTGAGTTAAAAGCTCAAATTTTATAAGTTGGTTACTTTACAACCAGTGCATAAGCACACAACTTGTGAAACGGTCAATAAGAGTAGTAAAAGTAATTATTTGCTATATAGACTCTGATCCTATTATGATATATTTTGAATATTATAGAGCTTCCTTACTTATTGTTCAAGGACCTTTATCGTATTAGTATATGATTTCTATTACGGTATACGTATGCTTTTTAATATTGATATTATATCTAACAAGCAAGTGTGGTGCGCAGGTTTGCGTTATGCACTTGCTTTTTTTGTTGCGTTTCAAACGTTTTTTTAAGAGGTTATGACATTCGTCTTCATCGTTCGATCATCGGTATATTGTTATGAAATTCCTCTTTGCATGATCAAAAGTCTATTAAGTTAGGAGATAAGAAAATGGGAAAAGCTCTTATAATTGGTTGTGGTGGAGTGGCATCTGTAGCCATCCAAAAATGTGTTCAAAACAGTGAGGTATTTGAAGAAATTTGTATCGCAAGTCGTACAAAATCAAAATGTGATGACTTAAAAGCGAAATTAGATGGCGGCAAGACAAAGATTACAACTGCTCAAGTTGATGCAGATAATGTAGATGAGTTAATCGCGTTAATTAATGAAGTAAAACCAGATATCGTCATGAACTTAGCTTTACCTTATCAAGATTTAACGATTATGGATGCTTGTCTAGCTACAAAAACACACTACATGGATACAGCAAACTATGAGCCAGAAGATACGGCTAAATTTGAATATAAATGGCAATGGGAATACCGCGAGCGTTTTGAAAAAGCTGGAATCACAGCTCTTTTAGGAAGCGGCTTTGACCCAGGTGTAACAGGTGTATTTTCTGCCTATGCATTAAAGCATTATTTTGATGAAATTGAAACAATTGACATCCTTGACTGTAATGGCGGCGACCATGGTTATCCGTTTGCTACAAACTTTAATCCTGAAATCAATATCCGTGAAGTTTCTGCTAACGGAAGATACTGGGAAAACGGTGAATGGATCGAAACAGAACCTATGGAAATCAAACGCGTCTATAACTTCGCTGAAGTTGGCGAAAAAGATATGTATTTGCTTTACCATGAAGAGCTTGAGTCTCTTGCTCAAAACATCCCAGGCCTTAAGCGTATTCGTTTCTTCATGACATTCGGGCAAAGCTATATTACTCATCTAAAAGCCCTTGAAAATGTAGGAATGACAAGCATCGAGCCAATTGAATTCGAAGGAAAACAAATCATTCCACTTCAATTTTTAAAGGCTGTATTACCAGATCCAGCTTCACTTGGACCACGTACAGTTGGTAAAACAAATATCGGATGTATCTTCAAAGGGAAAAAGAACGGAGAAGAGAAAACGTATTATGTTTACAATGTTTGTGACCACCAAGAGTGCTATAAAGAAGTCGGATCTCAAGCAATCTCTTATACAACAGGTGTCCCTGCAATGATCGGTGCGGCGATGATCATGACTGGCAAATGGAATAAACCAGGCGTATTCAATATTGAAGAATTTAATCCAGATCCATTCATGGAAGAATTGAACAAATGGGGTCTTCCATGGGTAGAAGACTTTAACCCAGTTCTTGTGGACGATGAGCCTGTGAAAAAGAAAGAGCCGGAGTTAGTTTACTAAGATGCGGTTTGAAGAATTACCGACACCATGTTATGTAGTTGATGAAGGTCTAGTGGAAAAAAATCTAAAAATCCTGAACGGAGTCATGAAACGGACAGGAGCAAAGATTGTTTTAGCGCAAAAAGCATTTTCAATGACAACCATGTATCCTCTCATTGGAGAGTATTTAAGTGGTACAACGGCAAGCGGTTTGTACGAAGCACGACTAGGTTACGAGGAAATGGGCAAAGAGAATCATGTCTTTGCCCCTGCCTATCGTGAGGATGAAATAGACGAAATTATTTCCATTTGCGATCATATTATCTTTAATTCTTTCTCACAGCTGGAAAAATTTAAAGATAAAGCTCTTCAAGCTGGCAGGAAAGTTGGCTTGCGCATCAATCCTGAATGCTCCACCCAAATTGGGCATGCCATCTATGATCCATGCTCACCAGGTTCAAGATTCGGTGTAACCAAAAAGCATTTTCGTTCCGATTTACTGGAAGGTGTTTCTGGGCTGCATTTCCATACCCTTTGCCAGCAAAACTCCGACGACTTAGAAACCACTCTTAATGCAGTGGTAGAAAAGTTTGGCGAGTGGCTCCCGCAAATGGAATGGATCAACTTCGGCGGCGGTCATCATATTACGAGAGAAGATTATGATATCCCGCGATTAGAAGCGTGTATTAAGAGAATGCAGGATCAATATGGTTTAGAAGTTTATCTTGAGCCGGGAGAAGCCATTGCGCTGAATGCAGGTTACTTGATTACGTCTGTCCTTGATCTTCATCAAAACGGTATGGAGATTGCGATTCTTGACACGTCTGCAACCTGCCATATGCCAGATGTATTGGAAATGCCTTATCGTCCACCACTTTTTGGATCAGGTGAAGCCGGCGAGAAACCATTTACCTATCGTCTTGGCGGGCAAACCTGCCTTACAGGTGATGTAATTGGAGATTATTCTTTTGATCAGCCATTAAAGAGCGGTGATCGCTTAGTTTTCGGTGATATGGCGATCTATACGATGGTCAAAAACACCACCTTTAATGGCATGCCATTACCGGCCATCGCTGTTCAAGATAAAGATGGCGATTGTCGTGTTGTGTCCCAATTTGGCTATCAAGATTTTAAAATGAGACTAGCTTAAAATAGTATTTGTTAAGGGAAGCACATTTTTATATGACGCGCCCCCTATCTGAATATCTTTTGAAAGAACCAGATTCTAATAATAGGAATCTGGTTTTTTTATATTAATAGTCTTATTCGTGAACATTTAATGTAATGGTAGTTTCATGGGGATAATAAGTTATAATAATAGAAACAAACTAGTAAAAAGAAGATGATATTTTGTTATGTAAGAGCCTAGAGTTCAAAAATGTGGACGGACAGAAGATAAAAGTCATTAATATTCCTGTACTAGAAACAAACAGTAGCTATTATTTTATGATACAAGCCCGGTTACAAATCTTTATTTCATTTCTTTATCAGCAGCCTCATGAAAAAAGGTGCTATTCATTCCGTGAATATTTGAAACGAAAAATGAGTTGGACGGATTACAAAAATCTATTTTGTATTAAAGAGTTTAAGGATAATGCTTAATTCAGTTCCTGTAGTCTTTTAAGATTTTGTTTATAAATTTCTGGAGATGACCAATTTTGATATTTATCTGGTAAAGGTATATCATCTACATGATTTGATGTTTTTGCAATCTGACTGATATTTTCGATATAATTTATTAATTCTTTAAGGTCATTTTTGGTTCCAACTGGACCATGACCTGGTACAGCTATTTTAAAATCAAGCTCTTCGACAGTTTTTAAAATTCCCCTCCATTGTTCAGGGCTGGATTCATCAAAAAAGGTTGGATGGGTATGGACGAATAGCAAATCCCCCATAAATATGACCTTCTCTTCTTGGATATAGAGCATCGCATCACTGTAGGAATGCCCTCCACCCAAGGTAAAGAGTTTCGCACTCCTTTCTGTCCCGTGAAAGGTTTTTTCTTCTTTAAACGTTTGCTGTGGTAATACTAATTCTAATGTTGGCAATGAGGCTTGGAATTCGCTTAGAAAGCTTATTTGATGCTCTAGTTTCCTATCATTATTATTCCTCAGTTGCTCCTTTAATGAATCAATATAATCAGCTAGGCCCTGTAAACCCTCTTTTTGCTTCTTTATTCGTGCCGGATGGAGTTCCCTCATTTTTTGATATGTAACTTCACTTGATATGATCGTACTATTCCTGAAAACTTGATTACCGCGGATATGGTCTCCGTGCCAATGACTATTGATCACCCATGTAATGGGGCTGTTCGTAATCTTTTTTGACATCGTTTTTAAGTCTTCTGCCGCCTGTTGCGTATTAAAGGTATCAAATACAATGGTTTGATACCCTAAATCAACAAATCCTGCATTTCCTATTGAACCGCCGCCCTCTTTTGCGATCGCTGCATAAATTCCCTCGCTAACCTTTTCTAGTAAAAAATGATTACTGTAAAATTCGCTATTCACCCTTTTTCCTCTCCTTCGTTTAGTAGACTTCAAATGAAATCTACAATTGTTGTTCCAACGCTATTCAACTTCCATTGTATTAAGGTAAATTTTGTTTTTGAACTTAGTACGAAGAATAATGATTTTTAAAGTGCTGGTTAATCGCTTGACAAGTATCACGAAGGGCGGACGCAAGCTTTTCTTCATTGCCATAAAAACGAGTAGATGGGAGCGGAATTGAGACTGCGCTTAAATTTCCCATTTGATCTCCAATAACGGCGCCCACTGCACAAATTCCCTTTATGTGCTCTTCCCTGGCAAATGCAACACCCTGTTGACGAACCACTTCTAATTCCTTTAACAATTCATTCCGACTTGTAATGGTATTCTCATTGTACAGTGGCAGGTCCTCCGGTAACAGTCTCTCAACTTCAGTTACTGGCAGGGATGCAAGTATGGCCTTTCCATTTGCTGTGCAATGTAATGGAAAAGATGCGCCGGGTTGTGAGGTTGCTTGCAATGGATGAGGAGCGATTATTTGATCCACAAAAAGCACCTTCCCGTTATCTAATACGGACAGGTCTACTGTTTCATTGACTTGACGTGATAGTTCTATTAAAAACGGTCTGACTTCTTCCCTTAAATCACTTTGGACAGCTGCGGCCAGCATAGCAATCTCGGGCCCGAGACGGAAACCTTCGTCAGCAGAAGCCGGTGCAACAAATCCTTCCTGCTCCAGCGTTGTAACAATTCTTTGAACCGTAGATCTAGCCAAGCCTACTTCTTTGGCAATTTTCGATAGGCTTAATCCTTTTGGATGACCTCTTAGAACTCTCAGTATATTAGCCGCTCGAGTGATCACTTGAACAGTTGATATTTTTGTTTGCCCCTGTTTATCGTTGTTCAAAAGTATGAACCCCCTCCTCCAATATCTATCTTCTATTATAACTGAAATTTGAATGGGTCCGAAAAAGATAGTGATTGACATCGGATTTTACTATTCATTATACTTAATTTATCAATAATGATACACCTGTACCACAATACGGTTAATTTTATATTAAACTATAGATGAGGGATAAATATGGGTTTAGTTAGAATTGGTGTGATTGGAATAGGAAATATGGGCAGTTCACATGTTCAAATGTTGTACCAAGGACGAATCAACGGAGCAGAGTTAACGGCGGTTTGCAGTCGTAATGAAAGCCGCATTGAATGGGTCAAAAGCCAGACAAAGGGTAATGTGAAAATTTTCAAGGACGAGGAGAGCTTTTTTAATGACTCCGAGATCGATGCAGTCCTAATCGCCACACCGCATTATAGTCATCCAAAATTAGCGACAGAGGCCTTTGCAAAAGGGAAACATGTCCTCATCGAAAAACCAGCCGGTGTCTACACAAAAAATGTACTAGAAATGAATGCAGCAGCAAAAGCAAGCGGGAAAGTGTTCAGCATCATGTATAACCAAAGGGCAAATCCCCTCTATCAAAAGATTCGAGACCTTATTCAGTCAGGCCAACTGGGCACTATTAAACGAACGAATTGGATTATTACTGATATTTACCGGCCACAAAGCTATTACGATTCTAGTAAATGGAGAGCAACATGGGAAGGCGAAGGCGGCGGTGTCCTCATAAATCAGGCACTTCATCATTTGGATATTTGGCAGTGGACAACAGGCTGCATGCCAAAGCGGATTCGGGCGGTGTCTAGTTTTGGAAAGTATCATGATATTGAAGTAGAAGATGATGTTACAGCATTTGTGGAATATGAAAATGGGGCGACAGGTGTCTTTATTGCTTCAACAGGAGAAGCACCAGGAACAAATCGCTTCGAGATTGTCGGGGACCGAGGGAAGCTTGTTGTTGAAAATGAGGAACTCATCTTTTTTCAATTGGCACAATCAGAACGTGAATTTAATTCGTCCTATATAGGCGGATTCGGGATGCCTGACTATCAAAAAAAAGAAATATCTGTAACTAGTAATAATGCAAATCATACCCTCATTATTCAAAACTGGGTTGATGCCATTCTTAAAGGATCTCCTCTATTATCACCAGGGGAAGATGGAGTCAAAGCCCTAGAAATTTCTAATGCCATCTATCTATCTTCCTGGTTAAACGAAACACTAGAATTGCCAATCAATCCCGAGTTTTACTACGAAAAATTACAAGAAAAAATCAACGCATCCACATTTAAGAAGAAACATGTTAGTAATTCGACATTGGATGTCAACGGGACGCATTAGGAAAGGCAGGCTTGGAGAAGCCTGCCTTATTATTAAGCCCAAAATTCCTTGAAATGTAACAGAACATTCATATTCCTTGAATGGAATCTTGTTAATTTTTTATAAAATGAGAGTAGTGACAAGAAAGGATGTGGCTTATGTTACTTAAAGATCGAACAGAGTCGGAAGAATTATTAGTTTTGCGCTATTTGGACGCGCGAATGGAGTTAACTGAAAAGGAGAGGTATCGCCATTTAAACCTAGAGAAAGGCTTTGAAGGTGAATTACAATTTGACAAACTTGCAGAAAATCTCCAAGAAGAAAGGTATGTCGTCAATGACTTATTGCTTGAAGTAAACAACTCATATTTTCAAATTGACAAATTTATAATTTCACAGGGAGTTATTCACCTTTTGGATATAAAAAACTATGAAGGTGAATGTTATATAAAATCGGGCAACCTTTATACCGTGGCAAACCATCGTGAATATAAGAATCCTGTAGACCAGTTAAAAAGGGCTGCACTTCTTCTTCGCCAGCTGCTCCATAACCTCAAGCTAAATTACCTGGTTGAACCCTTCGTGATTTTTATCAACCCTGAATTCACCTTATATCAAGCCCCACTGGATGATCCCATAATTTTACCAACACAGGTTAATGGTTTTTTAAGAGATTTAAATAATACACCGTCGAAGCTAAATGATGGCCACAAGAAACTAGCCCAAATATTAATTTCATTGCATAAAACCAAAAACCCATTTACGGTTTTCCCTACATATACTTATGACCAACTGCATAAGGGAATTTATTGCAAAACTTGTAAGTCCTTTTTGCTATCTATTAAAAATTATGACTTTGTATGTGGAAAGTGCGGAAGACACGAAAAGATCGAAGACGCTATTTTACGAAATGTGAAGGAATTTTCACTCCTATTTCCAGATCGAAAAATCACTACCCAAAGCATCTATGAGTGGTGCAATGTCAATTTAAGTAAAAGGACATTTTGCAGGATTTTGAAGAAAAACTATACCGCATTTGGAAATACTTGTGATACTTATTATAAATAATTAATTGAATGAGTGTGCATTCGGACAGGTTTGTGCTTTTTCCGGCTTAACTTGTCCGAATACGACCTTCATTCAGACAGGTTTGACCTTTTCTGGGCATGACTTGTCCGAATACGACCTGCATTCAGACAGGTTTGTACTTTTCGGGGGCATGACTTGTTCGAATACGACCTGCATTCA
>NZ_JBALOS010000083.1:18857-25818 GCF_036962765.1 Neobacillus drentensis | reverse complement strand
GACCTGCATTCAGACAGGTTTGTGCTTTTTTCAACTTAACTTGTCCGAATACGACCTGCATTCAGACAAGTTTGTAATTTTTCGGGCCTGACTTGTCCGAATATAACTCCATTCAGACAAGCTTCAGCTTTTTGGGCTCTTCTCCAAAGCATCTCCCTAAGTAAAACAAAGATTAACTGCCAAATCCTTACACTCCTTTTATTCCACTTATTTTGCTAATTTAGATATGTTATTTTTTAATAGTTTGATAGCGCTTACACCATAGATGGGAGACATAAAAGTATGCCAAATCCATGGAAGTTCAAGAACTATACCCTACTAAGGACTTTTGAAGATTTTTTAAAAACATAAAAGAAAATCAATAAAAAACTCGCCGACTGGCGAGCCGTTAGCTATATAAATCTTTTAATACGTTTGAATTAATTAGTAATAGATGTAAATCATCTTTTTGCATACTTTACCATCCTCCTTAACGAGGCTGGGTTTAGCGAGCAGTGGCAGTCACTGTTCGCTTTTTATTTTGTTGATTTTTTATAGTAAACAAAAATACCAAAAACTTTTTCTATATAAATTGGCGTCTTTTTTATAGAATCCAAAAGGAGGTGGCAAGCGATGAACAAAAAAGATCAAGAAGAATTACTTACAGAGTTCGTATTGGAAAACAAA
This sequence comes from Neobacillus drentensis, assembly GCF_036962765.1. GTDB lineage: Bacteria > Bacillota > Bacilli > Bacillales > Cytobacillaceae > Neobacillus > Neobacillus drentensis_C. Next base: position 25,152 of record NZ_JBALOS010000083.1, on the reverse strand, counting down.
GAGAATTTTTATCGATTAGCCTATAGTTACGTTAAAAATGAAGAGGATGCTTTAGATATTATTCAAGAGTCAATCCACAAAGCCCTAAAAGGGATTCATACCTTAGAAAATTCTCAAGCGTTAAAAAGTTGGTTTTTTCGCATCGTAGTTAACACATCATTAGATTTATTACGCAAAAAGAAAAAGGAAATGGTAGTGGATGATGATACTATAGAATTTTTTAGCCCCAAAAGGAATGACACATATGAAAATGTTGATTTAACCAGGTTACTCAATGAATTGCCGGCTAAATATCGAATTGTCATTATTCTTAAATTTTTTGAAGACCTAAGAATTCGTGAAATAGCTGAAGTTCTAAATGAAAAAGAAAACACGATTAAGACTCGTTTATATAAAGGACTTAAAATGCTGCGAATAGAAATGAATGATATTTCATATATGGGAGGTTGATAAAATGGATAAAAAAATGGAAGCATTAATGAAAGAGTATAATGGGATTCCTATCCCTAGTCAGTTAGACTTTGTTGTTAAAAAGGCACTAAAACAAAAGCCTAAGAAGCGCATAATGACAAAAGTGGCGGTCGGACTAGCAGCTGCTGCTGCTATCTTTATTGGAGGATTAAATGCAAGTCCGACATTTGCCATGACTATGGCTGATGTTCCTGTTCTAAAAAATGTGGTGAAAGTATTAACATTTAGAGAATTCAAGGTGGATGGGGAAACGTACAATGCAGATATTAAAGTACCTGCGATTAATAACCTTGATAATAAAGAATTACAATCAACGTTAAATCAAAAATATCTAAAAGAAAGTGAAGAACTCTATCAACAATTCCAGGCTGATATGGAAGATCTAAAAGAAAGTGGCGGCGGACATTTGGGAGTAAGTAATGGGTACGAAGTAAAAACAGATACTGACCAACTTTTATCCATCGGACGCTATACGGTAAACACAGTCGGATCGTCATCAACAACGTTCCATTTTGACACGATTGATAAAAAAGGTAAACTACTCATCACTTTACCAAGCTTATTTAAAAGTGATGCATATGTGGATTTGATCAGCAAAGAAATTACAAAGCAAATGATTACACAAATGGAACAAGACTCTTCATTAACTTATTGGGTAAAGAATCCAAATAAAGAAGATAATGATCCACTAGATACTTTTGAAAAAATAAAGCCCGATCAAAATTTCTACATTAACAAACATAATAAATTGGTCATTTGTTTTGACAAATATGAAGTGGCTCCTGGTTACATGGGAATTGTTGAATTTGTCATCCCTTCGGACGCCCTAAAAGACACTCTGGTTAGTGATGAGTATATAAAATAGAATCCACGAGGAGAAGACAGTTTAACACTTACCTTTTCCTAGGATAAAAGTAATAAGGATATCCCAAAAGGGTCTAGCCCTCGTTCAATACTCAATATATAGCCGATTAAGATCAACTATATATTGTAGGTTGAGGGGGCTGACACTTTTTTCTGGGGATATCCTCATTCGATTCGCACATAGTTTAGATCAGGTGGTTCAAAAAACTTTACAACATCCACAAAAAAAATTAACCTTATCCTTGTCTTCAATCCGGTCAATCCCCCCTACCTTCTATTAGAAGTGAGGGAATGCTTTGAATTTACTTTAGGCATTAGAATGATCGTTATTTTCATCATTAGAATATGTATTTTTTAATAGAAAGGAAAAATCATCTATGAACTACTTACCTATTTTAAAAAACAGATGTCAAACAAAAAATACGAACGTCGATTTAAGGGTAAAAGACCATGGCTAACCCTACAGTGCAAAACAGACGGTACCTAGTAGGATTAGATGGTCTAAGAGGTTTTGCAGTGCTTTCTGTCATTTTCTATCACATTGGATTCCCTTGGGCATCTGGAGGTTTTTTAGGTGTAGTCGTGTTCTTCGTACTATCTGGCTACCTTATTACTGACCTCATAATGACTGAGTGGGAACAGCGAAGAAGAATTGATTTAAAGAATTTCTGGATTCGCCGTGCTAGACGCTTACTTCCAGCCATGCTCGCAATGTTAGTAATCATAATTGGTTGGGTAAGCTTGTTTCATCATCATCTTTTAGAAACTTTGCAAGCGGATGCTCTAGCTGCTTTACTATATATTAGTAATTGGTGGTATATCTTTCATCATCAATCCTATTTTAATAGCTTCCAATCACCATCATTATTAACTCATTTTTGGTCATTAGCAGTAGAAGAACAGTATTATCTTTTCTGGCCATTGTTGCTTACATTCGGGTTACGCTTTATCTCCAAACGTTCAATTTTATTTATTACTCTCATCATAGCCGGTATTTCAGCATTAACCATGGCCATATTATATCACCCCGGATTGGATCCTAGTAGAGTCTATTACGGGACTGATACAAGAGCTTTTTCTCTATTAATTGGTTCTGCACTTGCTCTTATTTGGCCAAGTCAAAAGCTTGCTGCCAATGTACCATCACCTTTACGACTTGTCCTTAATTTAGTCGGGACAATTGCGCTTGTAGGGATCCTTTTAATGGTTGGACTTACCAATCAATATGAACCTTTCCTATACCGTGGAGGGATGGTTTTATTATCAATTGCTTCTATGTTATTAGTAGCCGTGCTCGTTCATCCAGCTAACAGCATTAGTAGAGTTTTTAATTTTAAACCGCTAAGATGGCTGGGTATCCGTTCCTATGGCATCTATTTGTGGCAATATCCCGTCCTTGTATTAACTACTCCTGCAATAAATACAACAGGAATTTCGATTGGCAGAGTCATATTCCAATTAACATGCATTATTGGATTGGCATCATTATCATGGAAATTCATCGAAAATCCAATACGCCAAAGAGGATTGAAAAAAACGTGGAGAAGGATTGCTACGAAGAAATTGTTTCTTAATCGTGTTGTTTTCAGACGTTGGATTGCCCTTGGCGGAGGAGTGCTAATAATGCTTTTCTCATTTTTAGCTATTTACAATGTGACTATTGCAAAAACAGATAAAAAAGATGAAACGCATGCTGCAATTAAAGAAGATCGTTCCAATAATCAACTAAAAATAGAACAGAAAAAAAATAAACCGCCTTCCCCTGCTGTTCATCCAAAAGAAGAAGAGCTAACAAAACCTGACGGTGAAAAAAAACTTACACAAACGGAACCATCTGTCGAAAAAAATGAAATGGTGACAGCAATTGGTGATTCAATATTACTTGATGTTGCCCCTTATTTAACTGAGTATTTTCCTTCTATAAATATGGACGGAAAAGTAGGCCGTCAAATGTCACAAGCCGTGGACGTAGTTAAAAAGATGAAGAAAGAAGGAACATTAGGGGATACTGTAATTATCGAACTCGGCACAAATGGCCCATTTAATATGAATCAATTAATATCGATGATTGAATTAATTGGAAATGACCGAAAAATTATTTTCATCAATACCCGTGTCCAACGTCCTTGGGAAACTGAGGTAAACAATAATCTAAAAGAAGTAACTGAAAAATACTCTAATACCACTCCGGTTAATTGGTATGCCGCCAGTGCAGGGCATAATGAATATTTTTCATCCGATGGTGTTCACTTAAATGCCAAAGGAGCTAAAGTCTACGCAGCTCTAGTGGCAAAGTCGGTTGGAACATGAACAGTGACTATAAAAATTGAAGATTGGTATACATTTTATTTTTAAACCTAGTACATAACACATCAGGAGAGTTCTCCTTCGGGATTACCTTCCTGTCTTTCAACGTTAATTGAATCACTCCGTTTAACGGGCCATTCGCTTCAATACACTCCTTTATATCCTCTCTGCGGACACTCATCATATGGTGTGGGAGGATAAACGTGAGGGCTGCAACCGGCAAAAAAAAAAGAGGTCCTGTCACTCCTCGACTAATATCGAAGTTTTCGACAAAAAGTGGATAGTAACAGGCACTTATTAAAAAAAACCACCTCTATTTATGGCAAGGGTCACCGTGACTAATCAAAATGAGGTATAAAAACTCTTTTTTAGATTTTTATAAACCACCTTGGTTCATAAGTATTTCTTTAATATAGGAAGCAGGCAACCTGTCGGCTTAGCCATAATGTGAAAACTCCCCAATTGTCTACCTCCTTTCTCTAAAGATAAGAAATCGAACCATTTATATTAATGGAGATTGGATCTCTTTTTTTCTTTTTAAAAAACATCGGGTTATTATACAGTTCAATAACCGCTTTCTGTATTTGCCCGGTAAACGGAAATTCCGGAACTGGGTAGTTAGCGCTCACAGAAGTTAATCGATCCCGGCCTATATCCATTCCCTCAATAGAAATAAGAAATGGTAATGTACGAGGCATGTAACGTGTGCCAACTTGCAGTCCATTGATAGAAAGCTTACCCGTTCCACTCGTTTCTTGACCTCGTTTAAAATCAAATCTTACAGTCGAAGACCCAGTAGGTACTTGTACGGACGATTGAATCTTATAGACGGAGCCAACATAATTATATTCATAGAATAGGTAGTTATCTTTTATATATAAAGTATAGCCGCTTGAATGATTTCCATGAGCAAGTAAGACTCCTTCTTCTGAAGGATTGGAACGAAAGATGGGAATGGTGATGGAATAAGAAGAAAGGGTTAGTTGTGGAGCAGCAGTTGATGGCAAATGAGCCATTCCAGGATAGAATGTGAACGTTGTTCTTCCCTCCTGCAAGCCGTAATAACCTTTTATAAACAGATTGTCATTTAAAGGAAGAACACCGTACTTCTTCGCTTCTTCCCACCAAATTGCTTGAAGCTCCTTTAATTTATCTGGATACTTATTTGCTAAATTATACTTTTGGGAAAAATCCTGGTTTACATGGTATAACTCCCATTGATCCTCCTGGAAAGGGACACCTCTTTCATGATAGGTAACAGCCACCCATCCATCCTGCCAAATAGCACGGTGTCCGAGCATTTCAAAGTACTGAGTTTTTCTCTTTGATGGGGCAAGCGGTTCTGTAAATGTATCCAACATACTCACACCATGGAGCGGCATTTGTGGAACACCTTCGTATAGTTTAGGTGCTTCAATGTTTAGGAGTTCTAGTATAGTAGGAGTAATATCAATCGCATGATAAAATTGTGAACGAATGGAACCAGGATCTAAAATACTTTGAGGGCATTGGATGATCAGGGGAACGTGAGTCCCTCCATAAAACGTATTCTGCTTATAATATTTAAAAGGTGTATTACTAACCTGCGCCCAACCTTTAGGATAATTGGGGGTTGTGAACGGACCTCCTATTTCATTTACTTGAGTAAACATCTGAACTACACTTTCCTCAATCCCATTGAAGTAGGCAGAATCGTTAATAGAACCGTTCCAGCCTCCTTCCTGGCTTCCTCCATTATCAGAAAGTAACACAATAATGGTATCACCCATCTTGTTTTTTGAATTTAAGAAATCGAGTAATCTCCCTATTTGCTGATCTGTGTGAGTAAGAAATCCAGCATAAGTCTGTTGGAATTTGGTAAACAATAATTTTTCTTTCTTTGTCAGTTCGTCCCATGGCTTAATTCCTGGATTACGTTCTACGAGTTCGGTGTACGGCGGGATGATTCCCATTTGCTTTTGCACGTTGAATCTCTCTTCCCTGATTTGATCCCAGCCTTTATCGTATACCCCTTCATACTTTTCGATCAATTCCTTTGGTACCTGATGGGGCTCATGCGTGGCCCCGAAGGCTAAGTAAAGAAAGAAGGGACGGTCAGGTGTAACAGAGAGATGATCCGTTAAAAATTCGAGCGACTTATCAACCAGGTCCTCTGATAAATGGTAATTAGATTTATCAGGTTTGCCTACACGATGATTATCAAAAACTAAATCTGGCGCATACTGATCCGTATTCGCTAATAAAAAGCCATAATACCGCTCAAAGCCTTTTGAGAGCGGCCAGTTTTCAAATGGCCCGCTCGATGCAGCTTCATGACCTGGAACCAGATGCCACTTTCCAACCATATAAGTAGCCATCCCATTCCACTTTAAAATTTCAGCCAGGGTGGCAGCCGAGTTTGAAATTCTTCCTCGTTTATTAGGATATTGAGGCCCCCAATCTATATCCGCTATGATTCCCACCCCCACCGAGTGGCAGTTACGGCCTGTTAGTAGACAAGCGCGGGTAGGTGAACACAAAGGGGTTACATTAAAGTTATTGTACCTAAGACCGTTTTCTGCTAATGAATTAATATTAGGTGTTTCAATCTCAGAACCATAACAGCCTAATGCTGAATAACCCACGTCATCCAGAACGATATAGATGACATTAA
>NZ_JBALOS010000083.1:0-18785 GCF_036962765.1 Neobacillus drentensis | reverse complement strand
CTCATTTACTTATGATACGGTTCACCGCACCTATTTAAGCGGCAGTTTTTATCTGTGAAAGGCAACGGTCTTATAACAAAAAAACAGGACCAGTCACATGTCTAATATGTTTAGATTTTTTTACATTAAAAGATTTCCAATCCCCCATAATAAAACAAAACTAATTAGAATGGTTATATTGGATACTGTTCCAATGAATTTCCTATCATAATTAAATTGAACAGCATAAACTAAACTGGTTAAGGACATAGGCAAAATAAGCCCCAGCAACATAGTATATCTGAACATTTATCGAAAGGTAAAACAATGAATAAAAAAATGCCAATACATAAACCTGCAACGTACGTTAAGGTTAAGTATTTTATTGAAATAATTTTTGTCTAGAGAAAAATCTAGAAAGATTCCGAGTAATAACAGGGACAACGGCATATTGGGCTTTGAAATAACACCAGCCACATCAAGGATTACAGTCGGAAGCTGCAGGCCAATTATCCTTATTGCACAAACTGTTATATACGTCAGAAAAGGAATGGATTTGGACATTTTCACAAGCACGTGCTTGACCTCAAATGTATTGTTATCAGAGGAATAAAAACTTCCAATCATATAGGTTAATCCAAAAACAATTAAGGCATTTCCCATGTCAAACATACCAAAATATTTTATTCCTTCCTGACCCCAAATTCCTTCTACAAGTTGGTAAGCAAAGAGACCAATATTGAAGCCGGGCACCATCATTGTCATCATGCCCTTGATTTTTCTGTTTTCCTTTTTAAATGCAAAAAAACTAAGAAAGGCTAAAAAAATACCGTAAACAAGAACAGTCCCGTTAAATGCTCTAACTTGAAGTTGAACTTAATGAAATAGATGATAAGTCAAGATTCTCTTGACTTATTTTTTGATTCAAAAAGTGAAAATAACAAAACTATTACATTATTTTTTCATAAAATTAACTCACAGATAATGTGAATTTAATAAAGAATAATTACTATTATTTATGTAAAATAATTCAGATGAAAAAGGAGAGGAAATAATGAAAAAGAAAAGAAAATTAGCTGTCGGACTTGCTCTATCAATCTCTCTGGCCTCCATTCCGCTTAACTTTGTAGCGGCAGAGTCCATTCCCCAAGTCCAATCCGAGAATAAACAAGTAGAGAAAACATTTACAGTTTCATCTTCAGGTGAAGCACTGCTTGATCTAACTGCAATCGCTCCGGGTGTAGATTGGAGCAAGAAGGGTCAGGAATCAGCGGTCATCACGTTAACGTTGGATGGAAAATACAACCAGGATATTGTTCTCTTTATGGGACAACAAAAGTTCACTTACAAGGTAGCTCTTGGACACGTGGATCCGGGTGCTCATACATTGAAGGCTTCCCTTAATCTGGACAAGTCTCCAGAAGGAGCGAAACAAGTCAATATTATAAAAATGGATACAAAAGTGGTATCTTCTGATTCCGAGGATGCACTAGCCTACCGTTTTTCACCTATCCTTTATGGCCGCAATCTGTCAAATATCCCTGGCGCTTATGAAAATAATTATACCGATGTACCGCTTATGATGTATCATACCCAATCCAAGGATACAAATGGAAATATAACCATTGAATATACGGTGATTTGTTCAAACGAGGATGGCGGGACAAATACGCCGGCATTAATGGCACGTTGGGGCCGCACAACCGATATCGAGTGGATTTATCGGGTAACACTGAATCCAAATCACAAGATAATTTCGGAAAAGTATCAGTCACCGGGTCACGGAACAGTTGATTTTGACGGTTTAAAGGAACAAGACCATCCTCTTATGTACACATCTACCAGCAATAACAATTTTAGTGCCGTAAAGGCTGGAGATACGACGAGCGGATACAGATTCTTCCTAAATGTTTCCCAAGAGCTTCCTTCCAATCGCACTCGGGAATACATAATGGATCAAAATCCATGGTCCTATCAAGTCATGGCAAAGGAAATGATTCGTGAAAGAAAAATCGAACAAATTGCAAACCCTGACTCCCAGGAAGTTTCCGATCAACGCAATTACCTGTATGTAGAATTCAACAAAACGACTTCACCTGCGAATGGTTCAGCAGGAGTGGGAACAGCGATTGGCGTAAAATTGAAAGGAAATCCTAAGCTGTACATTTCTAATCATAACGTTCCGGATTGGTCGATAACACGTGACAACCCTGCAGCAACCACTGTGGAGCTTCCTGCAGGAACAACCACCAGTGATATTGAGAGCATTCAGGTAATTGCTGTTCCGTTTGATTCCAATCCGAACGATACCATTAATCCACCTGCGAACTACCAAATCACTGTAAAAGATGTCAATCGTGCCTTCATGCTGGACAGTGATTATAAACCGCAAGCATCCCTGATGGAGTGGCATGGTACACAAGTTTTAACAGCACAAAATCCGACCGCGGTTCTATGGACTGCTACGGATAAACAATAACTATAGTGAGACGGGGATGTCCAAAAAGTGGGCTTCGACTTACCTTTTGGAACCCCCTTTTCTATTTCAATAAAGCACAAGAAAATGTCTATTCTAGAAAAATGTAAATTTTTTATAGTATCCTTGACGTCGCCAATAAATCTAAACCTGTACCCTTACCTTAAGGCCAAAACGATTCATGAACCTTATGACATTGGTAGGTTAGATGTTAATTAATATAAAACTGCCTCTATTTATGATACGGTTCACCCCGATTAAATCCAAATGCCTCCTTATCACTAGAAATATACAATCCATAAAAATCATCCATATTCTGCAGGGTTTTTCTCTATATTTAATAGGCATACCGACTTTTCCATTTCCTAATCGTATGTTTTGATCGTCGGAGGTTTATAATCTAAAAACTTATCGAGTAATGCGTCTGGTTTTTCTTCAATGATTGCCATCGTGCGGAATTTTTCTTGTAAGAATTTTTGGTCGATCATATGGTCAAATAGGCTGAGCAATGGGTCATAATAATGATCAATATTAAGTAGGCCGCATGGCTTTTGATGCAACCCAATCTGCCCCCATGTGAACATTTCAAAAAACTCTTCCAGCGTTCCGGTTCCGCCAGGCAGAACAACAAATCCATCAGATAAATCAGCCATTTTTGCTTTTCTCTCGTGCATGGTTTCCACTTTAATTAAATTTGTTAATCCTTTATGTGATATCTCACGTTCTTCCAACACTCTAGGTATGACACCTATTGCGTGCCCGCCTTCGCTTAATACCGTATCTGCGACAGCACCCATCAAGCCGATACTCGAACCTCCGTATACTAAGGTAATGTTTCGTTTTGCCAGCTCTCTCCCTAATTGAATGGCTCCTCTTTTATAAGCCTCTGAAGCGCCGAAACTGGATCCGCAAAAAACAGCTATTCGTTTCATGAACCTGCCTCCCTCCTTTTCTATTTATTATAAATATATATGATTCGTATTGGGACTAGAATAACAGATATTATGGTGAAAGCGCCGGACTTCTATTAGAAGAGCCTTACATTTAAGATTTGATATGGAAACAACCAGTCAGTCGTATTACAAATGTGTTTGAAATTTTTTTCTTATACTTCCTACAATCCATAGTAAAAGAGGGATTCCTACCATATTGACCGGAAGGGCAAAATTGATCCAATACTTATTCAAATAGATGAGGCTATACGTAGGGTTAGGATAGATGACCGATATCCCAAAAAAGACGGGCACGGTAATCCAGAGCATTTTCCGCCAGTTTTTGATATGGAACAATTGTGCCGTTCCATAATTGGCTAAGAAGAAGTAAAGCGATAATTTAATAAAAATACTAAGGATCCAGACCAGAACAGCCAGGATTTCTAAGTTTTGAATAAAATCCATTACCGTAACATAACTGACTGTATCAAATGCAGGGTGACGTAGCTTTGATGCAATTTCTGGTCCCAATATCAGTAATACTCCAATAGCTACTGAACTAACAAGCAATGAAGCTGCAGCAATTCCCCAAACCGCGCTTTTTGGGCCCTTTTGGGGATGGTCCATAAACGAGAGGAGCATTAACATCATGACAGACTCCCCAAGAAAAGAGAGCGGAGTTAAGGTTCCTTTCATAATTGGCAGGAATCCCGTATCTGCAAAGATAGGCAGAAAATTGCGGTAATTAAAAATGGATACGGATAAAATCAACATAATGAGAACGGATAGGAGTACCATGGGTCCAAACACTTCGCTGCACCGTCCAATCCCTTCAATTCCTCCACTGTAAGTTATATAGATTAGTATCAAAAGCATGGTTAACACTAATATCCATACTGGTGTAGTTGGAAGAAGTATAGTAATGGTAAATTCTGAAAATTCCCTTAAGATTTCACCGATTACAGAAAACCACTGAATAAGATAAACAATTACAATAAGCATTCCGAACCACTTGCCAAAAATAAGCTTACTATATTCAACAAGTGTTTTGCCTGGATATAGAAGGGCGGCCCTTGAGGACACGTATACAATCATAATACCTAAAATTCCGGCCAGGCAATAGCATATCCAGGCATCTTGCTTAGCAACCTGAAAAGTTGGGGAAAAGGTAATCAGAATCATATTTCCCGTTTCGAAAGTAAACATCAGCCAAAAAATTTGCAGTGCTGAGAGTTTCATTTTTTGACCTCACTTTCTTTATACAACAATGAGGGCCCATTCATTCCAATGTCCGTAATCTTTACGTCGGTTTTTACTGTAATCTCTGCCTCTGAAAATTTCTTATCCCAATCATTTTTCAAAGATTTCCACATTTTTGGATTCTTTCGATGGATCACTTCGCCAAATCCAAAGATATCCAAGCCGTACTCATTTTGTACTTTTTTTATCGTTTGTTGAACTTGTTTTTGGGCATACGTTTCGAATTCCTTTTCGCGCTGTTTAAGATTATTGTGGTACTGAACGTCCAAATTTGAATTACTTTCCCTTAAGGACCCCTCGCCCTTCAAAGTGACTATGAACTTAATCTGATTAGGATGACTTATGTGCGGTTTAATTTTACTACTAATTCTGTTTAATTGGAGACTAGCATTACTATCCTTTTTTGCAATACTGATCGTAAATTTTTTCAGAATTCCCATTACCCAAAGCATATGTTTGTTTTCTTCCATATTCAAAAGTCCCCGCATTTTTAGGTTTTGATCAAAAATTGCAACTCCTGCAACCCGTAGTAGAGGTGGATTAGCTGATCCCACTTTCCCTGCTTTTTTTCCATTCTGAGAACTGCTGAACTCAAGAACAGGCAGTGTGGGGCGTAGACCGTCACTGTTAGCTGCCGACATGAAATTTAAGTAAGTCGTGTTCCCTCTTCCTCCCGATTCTTCATGTATACTTAAAGCCGCAGTAGCAGGTGGCTTTTCTAAGGGATTGGTTAGTGAAAGTGCTTCTTTAGCGGTAGCCCCCTTGATGACAAATATATCCGTTCGCAAACTAACTTCGGGACTCCTTTGATTTGCATCCATCATTTTCTTAAGTCCGCGACGGGCAAATTGTTCACCGAGAATAATTACACGCCGCTGACCAGTAAACAACTCCCTTGGAAGTTTTAACTGTATGTTATCCAAACAGTCCATTGGATTTTTTCCACTCGCAGAAATCGTAAAAAAACCCTTTTCTGTCGCTCCACCTGAACTGCCTTGGGTTTGCATATTAGAAGGAATGACAATTTGACCGCTTATTTCTACTCCGTTATTTTTTGCACTATCATAGCCTGAAGCCAGCCATATCGCCCGTTCATTTAATTCTTTGCTATCCCAGCATCCTGAAATGAAAAAGAAGGAAAAACAAAATACTAAATGAAGAATGTTCTTTTTCTTCAATCATCTCTTCCCCCTTTTTTCGGACTCGGCTTTTGACCAGGAGGAATTCGTGGTTTATTACTGCCAAAAGTAAAAATCGGACCAAACTGCATGGCCCATCGAGGCGACCTGAATAAAGTGCTCTTTAAATCCCGGGGAATCTGCGGGGCCACAGGAGTAAAATATGGAACCCCAAAAGAGCGGAGATTGACAAGATGAATGGTCAGCATAATAAAGCCCAGAGTGATACCGTATAAACCAAAGATTCCAGCTAAAATCAGCAGGACAAATCGAACGAGCCTAAGCGCAGTTCCAAGATTGTAACGTGGAATTGAAAACGAGGCAATTCCGGTTGTTGCTACGACAATGACCATGGGGGCAGACACGATACCTGCTTGTACAGCTGCCTGTCCGACGACAAGTGCTCCAACAATACTGACCGCTGAACCGACCGCTCTTGGCAGTCGAATCCCAGCCTCCCGTAACCCTTCAAACACAAATTCCATAATCAAGGCTTCAATGATGGCTGGGAACGGGACACCCTCTCGAGCTGACGCTATACTAATAAGGAGTTTAGTGGGTATTAGTTTTGGATGATAGGTTGAAAGCGCGACATATAAAGATGGTAAAAAGAGAGTCATATTAAACAAAACATAACGAACAATCCGGATGAAATTGGTATAGAAAAAACGTTCATAGTAATCCTCAACCGACTGAAGTCCATCCCAAAATGTCATTGGAGCAATGAGGGCAAACGGAGTATTATCGACGAGAATCGCGACTTTTCCTTCCAGTAAGTTGGCCACTACAATATCAGGCCTTTCCGTATTTTGAATTTGCGGGAATGGCGAAAATGGCATGTCCTCAATAAATTCCTCTATATACTCAGATTCTAGTATCGCGTCAATTTTAATACGGCCCAACCTTTTACGTACCTCTTCCAATAGTGAATCCTGAGCAATTCCCTCAATATAAGCAATAACAACATCGGTTTGAGAAAGTTCGCCAATCGAGAGGGGCTCCAATTTCAGTCTTGTGCTGCGGATCCTTCTGCGGAGAAGGGTGATATTTGTCCGGATTAATTCTGTAAATCCATCTCTTGGGCCTCTAATGGTGATTTCTGTTGCCGGTTCTTCCACATTCCGCATTTCAAATTCTGTTAAACTGACAAGTAAAGCTTCTGATTCACCTTCTAATAATATTCCGACATTCGCCTTCAAGACCCCATTAACCAGTTCGTTAATCTGTGAAACAGTTTTAACAGGAGTGGCAGATAAAAGCTGTTTCTCCATGATTTGTACAATTGATCGAATTTCACCTATATCATTTGGAATCCCCTCAAATACCATCGGTTTGAAGAGCATATTCTCCAGAGTTTTTGTGTCAGTTAACCCCTCTAAATAAATAAGAAGAATTTTAGGTTTGCCAGTTATATATATAGGACGAATGACAAAATCAGCGCAATTTTGAAACATATCTTTTAAAATTTGCTCATTTTCCGAAAGATCCGAACTGAACGGTTCGATCGTTTCTTCTCCAGGAGACAGTGAAATGATTTTCTTCCATTCGTCTAACTTTTTTCGTTTACGGAACCGAACCATTATTGGGCACCCCTTTAATTCACTGTGTATATTTTTCCAACTAAAGAGGTTTATATGCACTTTTGCTAAGGATAAGATGCAATATTTTACAATTACAAAAAAGTGGCTCACTATTCAAATTAGTCCTTAAATCACTTTAGACTGTGGATGCATGTTTTTGCTAAGAATAGAATAAAATCGAAAAAGGACAATTCCCTGGAAAGGTGATCAAAGTGAAAGAAATTACCTTTAAAGCATTTGCTGTCACCCATGAAATTGACTTGAATAAAATTGCCATCCATTGCGGGATTCCAAAAAAATTCACCTGGGAGCAGCCTTTAATCCTGAGAGGCGCTATTCTAGAATCAATCCTCCATAACTATGTAGACGATTCGCAAATGGTACTAGTCTTTTCCTTTGGCAGCATCGTCTTCATTAATCACTCCTGCGAAGATGAGATTAACAGTTTATTGCACTACATCCATTCCTTTGAACCGGACTTTGAGATTGAACATGCGGACAGATATAGCGACGACTATTGCCTTCATATCACTGAAACGGAGAACCTTGAATTGACCGATGAATATGTGGTTGTGCCTGAATATGAGGAGTTTTACCCTGAATTGATTTCTACAGTCATCGCTAAATCGGTCGCGCTTGAGAAAACGGAGGAACAACTTGGGCAAATCCATGACAAGCTCGAAACCATGATCGACAGGCTTGAGAAGGGAAACTTACGAATTGGCAACAAGGAGCTTGCCCGGACCACCGCGAAAATCGTCCGTCATGAGTATAATACCCTTGCTTATATCATGATTTTGGATAAGCCTGATATTACCTGGACGAGCAGCACAGCCAGCGAGTTTTACGACAGGATGGTGGAGTTTTTCGAGTTGAATGATCGTTATAAAATTTTGAAAAGCAAAACGGAGATTTTGTATAACATTATGGATGGTTTTTCTACCATCAGCCATTCAATCCGAGGACTATTCGTGGAATGGATTATCGTAACACTTATCGTGGTTGAGATCGTCCTGACAGTTTTGGAAATTGGCGGTTGGTTGTAAATAAAGCTAGGTTGCCACGAGTCATCTAGGAATACGTAAAGAAATGCGAAAAATGCTACAAATAACAAGAGACACCCAGCGGATTCGGGCTGGGTGTCTTTTGCTGTGATTTGATAGTAGAATCAACTCGTCTATTTTAAGCTTGCTTTCATTTCTTCTACGGATTCAACCTCAAATCCTAAATCAAGTAACATTTTGTGATCTTCCGTTTCATCTTGTCCAGTCGTGGTTAAGTAATCACCGACAAAGATGGAATTGGCTGCATACAAGCCTAATGCTTGCAGTGAGCGGAGGTTGACTTCTCGGCCTCCGGAAATTCGAATTTCCTTTGTTGGATTGATAAAACGAAATAATGCCAATACCTTTAAACAATAAAGTGGGTTTAATTCTTTTACGCCTTCTAGTGGTGTACCATCTATTGCATGTAAGAAATTAACCGGAATTGAATCCGCATCAAGAGCTTTTAAGCTGTTAGCCATATCGACTACATCTTGCTTTGTCTCCTTCATCCCTACAATGACACCTGAACATGGGGACATTCCGTATTCTTTTACCGTTTCCACCGTATTGACTCGATCTTCGTATGTATGTGAAGTTGTGATGTTTGCATGATTGCTCGCAGATGTATTGAGATTATGATTGTAACGATCTACCCCGGCTTCTTTTAATCGCTTTGCTTGCTCAGGTTTTAACAGCCCTAGACAGGCACAAACTTTCAATCCATATGTAGTCTTTATTTCTTTTACTGCGTCCACAACGTGATCTACATCTTTATTAGATGGCCCTCTGCCACTAGCAACAATACAGTACGTCCCTATATTTAAATCATGTGCACGCTTTGCTCCTTCAAGTATAGTATCCTTATCCACCATTCTGTAAGAATTAATCGGTGCTGTCGAAATAGAAGATTGAGAGCAATAGCCACAATTTTCCGGACATAGTCCGGATTTCGTATTCATAATCATATTAAGCTTTACTTTTTTCCCATAATAGCGCTTTCTGATTTGAAAAGCTGCATGCATGAGTAGCAATACGTCATCATCAGGACATTCTAAAATTGAAAGGGCCTCCTGATTGGTTACTTCCACCCCATCTAACACACGATCTGCAAGTTCCATCCATTTATTCATCTTTATACCTCCATTTTATTTCTTGTTCTGATAGGTTCTTCACTAATTGTAAACTTAAATTAATTTTTAGTTAACAATTAAATAATAGATTCATATAATTATTCTGTCAATAACATTTGGAAATATATTGTAATCATTATAAAACATTGTAAAATAAGGGTGTGGTGTTTTATTGTGACACGAAGAATCTATTGAATTGGTTTTTCTATAAAATTTTTTTGAAGGCAGGTAAACCAATGTCTAAACAAATACATAGTTCATTAAAGGTTCTGCTAGTTTCAGATTTAGAAAGATCAAAGACTTTTTATCGGGATGTTCTCGGTTGTGAGGTAACTGATTGGTGGGCGATTCGCGATGGATACACTGGGCTAGGAGTTAAGCTGCTTCAAGCCAATTCGTTAGAAGATGTATGTCCTAACAAACCTGCAAAAGGAGATATGCAGGTTGCATATGATATTTACTGCTATGTTGAAAATTGGACTGAGCTTGACGAACTTTATACTGAGTTTAAGGAGAAACGAGCTACAATTGTTATTGAGCCTTGGATTGACTCTGATTCAGGACCTTGGAAGGAATTTGCGATTGTCGATCCCGATAACTACTGCATTGCATTTGGAGGTACCAACGGTTACTAAAAGGAGTCTTTTCCATTATAGAGAACAACAGAAACCTAGAGTTCCTGTTGTTCTCTTAGAGCAATTCCTCTTTTACCATCCTTTATCCAATCTCTTTGTATTGCACCTTTTGTTTTTTAGCAATCTGTTGGTTTAACCAGCCGAGTAAATCTCCTAAAAACTTCTCGTTTCCTACTTCATCAAAGGGACGATGCTTGGCCAGAGGGTATTCAAACAACTGTTTATCCTTGGATGAAATCAGATGGAAAAATTGGTTCAGTTTTGTTGGCGGAGTAATTTTATCGTCAAGTCCGTATTGCAATAATAACGGCAATGTTAGCGATTGTGCCTGATTTTCTAAACGGGTTATTGCTTGGATCAATCCGCTTCCCAAGCCAGGCGTAACGATATTGTGACGTAAAGTGTCGGAATAATATTTCGCATGCTGCGCGGAGCTTTTCTTCACTAATCGGATCTTTCGAGCTTTATTGATACTGTAGTCTGGTTTAATTTTCCCCATAAGGGTTATACCTAATTGCTCAAACGGTTTCACTTCATAAGAAATAGCGGGGGATATCGCAATAATCCCTGAAATGCCGGTACTATGGTCCAAGGCATAGTCGAGAGTCATCAAGCCGCCAATGCTATGTCCCACAATATACAAAGGCAGATTAGGCTGATCAAGTGAAACAAGCTTACGGAACTTGTGTAAATCGCCACTAAATTCATCCCAACTCCGGATAAATCCCCTTTTACCAGCACTTTTTCCATGACCGCGTAAATCAAAAGCATAAACTATATAATTATGGTCAACCAAACTGGTACTTAGATTCTGTAGCCCTCCGCTATGATCGCCATGTCCATGAACTAAAATAACCACCGCTTTTGGAGTTGTTAATGGTTCAATTACTCGGAAGAATAGTTCCGTTCCATCAACACCATTAAATGTCCCTACTGTTGTCATTCCAAGTAATCCTCCTGTTGCAAACACTATTAATAATTATCTAAACTCCTTTTTAAGTTTAGAAAGCCTTTAAAGTTCATTTTATTATAAGGCTAGATGCCTTGTCACTGTTCGTACTCCCAAATGCCCTTTCGAGGGAATAAACTCCTCACTATGACTACGCCATAATATTAGCAAATCGTTGTATCATCGTTTTGACCAATGGACTTGTATGTTCCGGTAACTCGTGTATTGGGAAAAATCCTGCATCAATCGTCTCTTTCCTATCAATTTGAATCGTGCGATTTTTAATATCTTTTGATAAATAGGCAATCGTGACTGGATAGAATTCATCGCCATTTGGCAGCTTTCGAAAATACTGTCTACCTGAAAAAACCTCTACTAACTGAAGTTGACCAATTTCAACGCCTGTTTCTTCAAAAACTTCCCTTCTTCCAGCCTCCTCAACCGATTCCCCTAATTCTAATAGCCCGCCTGGAAGTCCCCAGACGCCTTCAGGTCTTTTTTGTAAAAGAATTTTTCCTTTTTCATCAATAACCGCCACCACAGCACCTACTAAAATAAGTGGCTGGTTTCCAATAATTTTTCGTAAATCTTCCATATAGCCCATTTGCATCCTCCAATATTTTCCTCATAATAATTATCACTAAATTAATATATACTGGTGCAACTGTGCTTGTCACTGTTCGTAAGAAAGTAGCATAATAGGGTGTCAGGCACTACCGGTTGGTGCCTGACATCCTAACGGACACCCAATTATAGGAAATCTTCAAAAATGCGCCTTTTCTTGGTATAATAGATAATGTTTTTCAGATAACACTTGAGGTGAAGATGAAATAAATAAATTAATGTATGATAATGAATTGGATATTACTCCCCAAAAAGGAATGACCTATATATATACTTATGCCTGTTCTGAAGATGAACGCTCTTTGTGTGCTTTGGAAATGCGCTCATTTTTCGGTGAGGTGTCTCAATCTAACGTCTTGGAAACTTTCCTAAAAATTGATCCAAGTCGAAGCCCTTTTATTAAGGAAAGAATTACTGTGTTATATGAGGCGGAAAGTCTTGAAAATCTTGTTATTAAGGTAGAAACTTTACAACTAAGCGGAGCAACGTTTAAAGTCACCTACGTTAAAAATAATGGACAGGCGAAAAGTAAAAAAGATGGATTCGAGAAACGACGTGGTATTGAACGAGAGATCGGATTACACGTCAATGGTAAAGCAAATCTTCGTAATCCTGATCAGTTGTTTGGGGTCATGCATATAAACGGACGATGGATATTCGGTGAGTATGTGAAAAGTGAATCGGTTTGGTTTCAACATCAAAAGAAGCCACATGGATACTCCACAGCGCTAAACACACGTGTTGCTAGAGCAGTCGTAAATATTGCCATCCCCAACCCAAACGGAATTAAGGCCATCGATCCCTGTTGTGGAATTGGAACCGTCCTAGTTGAAGCCCGATCAATGGGAATTGATATGGTCGGAAGCGATCGAAATCAGTTGATCCTTCCTGGAGCACGAGAAAACCTGGTACACTTTGGTCTTAATGGAGAGATAAACTTAGCGGATCTTCGCGATATCACCAATCATTATGATGTAGCGATTATTGATTTGCCATATAATTTATGTTCGGTGATAACCCCAGAAGAAAAGCTAGAAATGCTTCAAAGTGCACGTAGGTTTGCTAACAAAGTGGTCGTGGTCACCGTTGAACCGATCGATGAAATCCTTATAAAAGCAGGTTTTTCGATTATTGATCGAGCGGTTGCTAAAAAAGGGTTATTTATTCGAGAAGTGATTGTATGTAATTGATTGGGCTCCATTAAGATATATCGGAATCTGTGTAAAAAAAGAACTATTACTGTAACGAAATGAGGGGAACTTATGAATAAAGAGTCCATATATGGATTAACGATAGATCAATTGGCATCCTGGCTTATCGAGCACGGGGAGAAGAAGTCGAGGGCACAAAAAATTTGGGAATATCTTTATCGAAAGCGTGTCACAAATTTCTCAGATATGACGGAAGTAAATCAAGCATGTCTTCAATTACTATCAGACAACTTCGAGATCCAAACCCTACAGGAGCACATTAAACAAGAATCAGCTGATGGCACGATTAAGTTTCTGTTTAAACTGCAAGATGGCAACTTAATTGAAACGGTTCTAATGCGTCAGAAATATGGTCTTTCTGTCTGTGTGACAACGCAAGTAGGCTGTAACATCGGCTGCAGTTTTTGCGCAAGTGGTTTATTAGCGAAAAGCCGGGATTTATCCAGTGGGGAAATTGTTGAGCAGATTATGAACGTACAACTCCATCTGGACAGCAAAGATCAAGGAGAAACAGTCAGTCATGTGGTCGTGATGGGGATTGGTGAACCATTTGATAATTTTGAAAACCTATTAGACTTTATCAAGGTCATTAAAGATGATAAAGGGCTTGCGATTGCAGCTAGACGGATTACCGTATCAACCAGCGGTCTCGCGGACAAGCTTATTGAGTTCACGGATATGGGGCTTCAGGTAAATCTGGCGGTTTCCTTGCATGCGCCAAATAACGAACTTCGGACGCGTATTATGAAAATAAACCGTGCCATTCCTATTGAAAAATTAATGAAGGCGATGGAATATTACGTAAACGAAACAAACCGTCGGATAACCATTGAATATATTCTGTTGCGAGATGTAAATGATCATAAGCAGGAAGCCGAGCAACTTGCCGAACTCCTGCGTCCTCTAGGTCAGAAAGTCTATGTAAACTTAATTCCATATAATCCTGTTGATGAACATAGTCAATATCAAAGAAGTGAACAGGAATCGGTCCTGGCGTTTTATGATACGTTAAAAAAGAGCGGAATTAATTGCAAAATCCGCCAAGAACATGGGACAGATATTGATGCGGCGTGCGGACAGTTACGTAGCAAACAAATAAGAAAAGCGTAAGCACCGTAATTTCCTAAATAAAGAATTCAATAGACATAAGAGGACCGGGCAGCGATACCCGGTCTTTTTATGTCGAATCGAATTCCGACATTCTTTTCTCCATTTCCCGGGAAAAAATCCTTTTAATTGAAGGATTTTTTATATTTCTAATCAAACGTTTGGTTAGTAACGAATGATTGGGAAGCATGTCGAAGAGTGATTAATAAACGAAAAAATGCCTTTTATCGACTTGTTTTTTGATAGAAAAATACAAAAAGGTATCTAATGATATTAGACACCTAGTTTTAACTGCTTGCTATCGTTACTCGTTAAATTTTTTAAAAATCAATGTGGCATTATGCCCGCCGAATCCTAATGAATTGGATAAAACCACTTGAACATCCTTCTTCTTTGCCTCATTAGGAACATAATCTAAATCAAGTTGTTCATCCGGTGTTTCATAGTTTATAGTTGGAGGTATAATTCCTTCCTTGAGGGCTAATACAGAGAAAATGGCCTCAATTGCCCCTGTCGCTCCCAACAAGTGGCCAGTCATTGATTTCGTGGAACTTACTGATAAAGTGTAAGCGTGTTCTTTGAAAACTTCTTTAATCGCTAACGTTTCATACAAATCATTATAATAGGTGGACGTCCCATGAGCATTGATATAATCGACTTGTTCAGGGGAAATCCCAGCATCCGCTAATGCCAATTTCATTGCCCTTCCTGCACCTTCGCCGTCTGCTGCAGGTGTGGTAATATGATGAGCATCACCTGTAGCTCCATATCCAATCAATTCCCCGTATATGCTAGCACCACGGGCAATTGCGTGTTCTAATTCTTCTAGGACTACAATTCCTGCCCCTTCCCCTATGACAAATCCATCACGATTTTTATCAAAAGGCCTGCTTGCTGTTTTTGGATCTGGATTTTTTGAAAGAGCGGTCATGTTAGAAAATCCGGCAACGGTCATCTCTGTAATCGTTGCTTCTGTTCCGCCAGCAATCATCATATCCACATCCCCCTTTTGAATAACGCGGAATGCATCACCGATGGAATTGGAGCCTGAAGCACACGCCGTAACCGAACAATTGTTGATTCCTTTTGCTCCAAGTGCAATCGAAACTTGTCCAGCCGCCATGTCCGGGATAAACATGGGAATAATAAACGGATTGACCCTTCTTTGGCCTTTTTCAATAAATTTCCGATGTTGTTCCTCAAACTCACCTAAACCGCCAATGCCGGATCCAATCCAAACACCCACCCGTTCAGGTTGAATATCCTCTCCGATTTGAATCCCTGCATCCTTTACAGCCATTTGACTTGCTGCCACAGCAAACTGGCTATAACGACCCATTCTTCTCGCTTCTTTTTTATCCATAAATTCTTCTGGTACGAAGCCTTTTACTTCTGCTGCGATTTTGATATCCACTTTTTCTACATCAAATATGGTGGCAGGACCAATACCTGATACACCACTTTTAATTTGTTCCCATGTTGAATGAGCATCATTCCCCAAAGGAGTGACTGCTCCAATACCTGTAATCACTACTCTTCTACTCATTTAATGCTCTCTCCCACCTATTTATTAGGTACCTACATACGATTAGGAAATCTATCCTCCATATAGTTTAACTAATTCAGAGCGGCAGGACAAATCAATATTGGACAATGATTTGATTTAGGTTGAGTTCGAGCATCCGTTTAGTGGGTTAACATTATAGCAACTATTTTGGGCAGGTGAACGTGGTTTTCAGTTTCATGAACCCGTACATTAAGCGTGCATTTCTACCTTTTTGCGTATGGGGATCCATTTTTGAGCTGAGGCATTTCATAAATTGCTTATCACAATAGCATGGGGAATTCCCTTGGCTCAAACAGCGATCATGATGGTAGCAGCAGTTATCAACATCATTAATGGGTCTACCCGGCCCGCTGCATCCTGGGCCGCACCAACGATAGCCTGGAAAAATACATAGCGGCAGCAGGCTCTTTTTCCTACGTTTCATTCATTTCACCTCCTGAGAGTTTATTACTATATTAATATGAAAAATTACAAAACCTGATTAGACTGGTATTCTATATAGGGTTTTGACCCCAGTGTGTCAGTAGAGTATCTGCCATTCGTGTGTGAATGAAATAAACAAATGATTTGTTTTTACTTGCTGGAACATGGTTATCTAACAAGCTATGTTGGAATATAAATAAACAAATAGCTTTAACATTATTAAATTTTTCACTTGAAAGGGGAATCGATTCTTATGGATTTTTGCATTTCATGTGGGAGTGAATTGTCCAAGTATGAGAGGAATAGAAGTGAATGTTGGGAGTGCATGGATACGACCACTGAAGCTTATACAGAAGAGGAATAATTTTATTCGCACTAACTATACATTGAAAATAAAATTGGCCCCTAGTCCTTAAAAAGGATAGGGGCCAGTGTATTTTTTAAAGCGTCGGTTTTATTGACTGGTTTTGTAATCTAACCTTACATTGTAAAACATCTTCTTAAGTACATCCGAATACTTATTATAAAAACTCTGATTCATTGTGGCACTTAAATGAAATTCGATATCACCATTAATGATGAGCCCATCAATGGTTATTTCAGAACCATTGTTTTCTTCTAATAAATAAGCGTCAAAACCCGTGTTTGTTTTTATTTTTTTATAATTAGAAAAGTCCCCCGCATACTCTTCCATATAATTACTTCCAGAGGCAACTACCTCTGCATCATTTCCTTGATACAGCGCCCTTCCATCACCATTTGTCGGTTCAGGCCCTAAAACCCAGCTCTTTGGATAGTTAATCGTAAAACCAAATCTCCCGTTATGGTAGGTTTTCCAGCTAATTTGATTCTTTTTCCTTTCCTCCTCGATTCGTGCAGCTGCTGCAGCCTGCCTCTTTATTTCTTCATTTGCAGCTAATTCCAATCTATCTACTTCCTCTGAAAAAGTAGTTAATGCCTCTTTCGCCCCTTCATCTTGTTTTAATTCACTAATGAGTTTTTGAGCTTCCTTGTACTTCTTTTCTCTAATAAGGAGTTTAATTGTTTCTACTTTTCCTGAGATTACATTAAATTGGGCCTTTCCTGCCTCTGCTGTTTCTAAATATTGCTTTATTTCCTTTTTAATGCTGCTCGATAAATTCTTTTCTTTGAGCAGGGTATTCCCTTTCGTTAAGGCTTCATCCCAATGTTGATTTTCTACACCTGCTTGAACTAGAGCCAGCGTTTGTAATGTTTGATAGATTTGCTTTGCCTCTTTATCATTTGGTTTTTCCTCTAATGCTAGTTCAAAAAGGCCGAGCGCTTTCTCATTCTCCCCTTTTGCCAATGCCAATTTTCCTTGTTCAAGGGCTTTATCGTATGTGTCATTACCGCATCCAGCTAACAGAATGCTTGAAAAAACGATTATCAATAGTTTTCTCATATTTGTCTCTCCTATATTAGTGTCCTAAACGGTCATCATATTTTCGAAAGGTGCCAGTCATCTGATCTAAGTTTAATTAGTTACATCCAACAATACTTTTCCTTTGTTTAGACGGCTTTCTATTAATTCGTGGGCTAAGGCCGCATCTTTCAATGGGAAGGTATGCCCGATTTTTATTTGTAAACTTCCATTTGCTAGATATTCGAAAACATGTTGTGCGGTGTCCTCTAGTATTTGCGGATTAAGCTTTCTTGTTGTACCTAGGCTAAATCCGAGGATGGATCGACAGCTGGAATGTAATTCACTCGTTTTAAAATTCCCCGCAATACCACTGGAATTCCCAAAATGGACTAAGCGTCCATAAAGGGCAAGGCATTCTAGACTTTTTTCCGAAACCCAACCGGCAACTGAATCGAGAATTATATTGATCCCTTTGCCATCTGTCAGTTCATTTACTTGTGTGGCAAAATCCTCTGTTTCATAGCAAATGACATGATCCGCTCCTGCCTCCAGAGCAACCGATGCCTTGACTTCATTACCAACTGTTCCAATCACTTTTCCAGCACCTAATAGCTTTGCTAATTGAATGGCGGTTGTGCCCACTCCTCCTGCAGCCGAATGGATGAGGACTGTTTCGCCTTTCTCGATTCTCGCAATGTCAGCAAGTAGTTTGTAAGCTAAAAAAGAAACGGTCGGACATGCAGCTGCTGTTTCAAACCCGATACGATCTGGAAGGGCAAAAGTAAGAGTTTCCTCTGCGACGACATATTCAGCATAGGAGCCGTTTGCAGGGAAGGCGACCACTCTTTGTCCAACCTTAAAACGTTGAACCTCCGAACCGACACTTTCGATGACCCCCGCAGCATCCAATCCCGGAACAAACGGAACCTTTCCGCCGCCCTTTTTACCGTACCTTGTTTTAATATCCGCAAAGTTCACACTAGTCTTTTCAACCTTTATTAATACCTGTGAAGGTTTAATACTTGTAATCTCAATTTCTGTGTAGTTAAGAACCTCAGGACCCCCGAATTGCGTCGCGATAATTGCTTTCACCATTTTTCCTCCCTTTTTAGATATCCATCGTCAGTTGCCTCGTTTTAGAAATATTTTACTATTATTATAGTATAAGTAAATCAGTGGTAGGAATAGAAAGAGTCTATTAAACCTCATTGGAGTTACTCTTTAATTGAAGAATGCTGGGTGGGGGATTAGGGACGGGGGTATCTGAAATTAGCCTTGGCGGGGGATTCGGACAACTTTTACTG
>NZ_JBALOS010000082.1:19552-28134 GCF_036962765.1 Neobacillus drentensis | reverse complement strand
TCTCAGGACTGAAAAATGAGCTGCCTCAGGCAACGGTGTTTTATGATGTGAATGAGGTGCTGGCTAGTAAAGTATCTGCGAATAAAAATGAAGGTGTCTCGATTAAGCAAGTCCCTGAATCGATGAAAAACGCGATCATTGCCATTGAGGATCGTCGATTTTACCAACATAGCGGTGTGGACCTGATTGGAACATCAAGGGCATTAATCCGCGACCTAAAAGCTGGAGGAATGGTAGAAGGCGGCAGCACCATAACTCAGCAATTGACAAAGAATACACTTCTCACATCACAAAAAACCTTAAATCGGAAGATGGAGGAGGTTTTTTTAGCGCTACAGATTGAACGGGAATATTCGAAATCAGAGATCCTGCAGATGTACTTAAACCAAATTTATTTTGGAAACGGTGCATGGGGAATTAAAACAGCCGCCAGCAAATATTTTGCCAAAGATGTTAAAGACCTATCAATCAGTGAATCTGCCTTACTCGCAGGGTTAATTAAAGCGCCATCTGCCCTAAATCCATATGAACATATGGAAAAGGCAACAGACCGGAGAAATCTTGTATTAACACAAATGAAGATACAAGGGTATATTTCCAATCAGCAGTATGAAAAAGCAATTCACGAAAAAGTAATTTTGAATGATAGGGGCGGTGACCCGTTCCGGGGCAAATTTCCATACTATGTTGATCAGGTTTTAGATGAGGCAATAAGCATATATGGATTATCACAGGATGAATTACTCACCGGCGGCTATCAAATTTATACAGAACTTGAACCTGCCATACAAACTGCCATGGAAGAAACATATCAAAATGATTCCTTGTTCCAAGAAGGAAAAGACCGGCTAGTACAGAGCGGCGGGGTCTTAATAGATCCAAAAACAGGCGGGATTAAGGCTATTGTTGGAGGCAGGGGGACACATACGTTTAGAGGATATAATCGTGCTTCGCAATTGGAGGCACAGCCAGGTTCTTCTTTTAAGCCATTAGCTGTCTATTCACCTGCTCTGGAAGAAGGTTGGCAGATTAGTGATATGTTAAAAGATGAACCCATGACATTTGGGGATTATCAACCTAGTAATTATGATCATCAGTATGCTGGTCAAGTACCAATGTATGAAGCGGTAAAAGAATCAAAAAATGTTTCAGCTGTGTGGCTCTTAAATGAACTTGGAATTGAAAAAGGACTAGATTCCATTAAGCGGTTTGGAATTCCGTTGGACAAACAGGACCGTAATTTATCTCTAGCCTTGGGAGGTTTGCATAAAGGTGTCTCTCCCCTAAACATGGCAGAAGCTTTTTCTGTTTTCCCGAATAACGGTATTAGAATAAAGGCTCATGCGATTAGGAAAATTGTTGATGCTGAGGGAAATGTTGTTGCCGTCTGGAAATCAAAAAAAGAGAGAGTGACAACAAAAGCCGTAACAGACAAAATGACGACCATGCTTCTTGGTGTTGTGGAACAAGGTACAGGTAAGGCTGCACAAATACCAGGCCGAGAAACTGCAGGGAAAACGGGTTCAACTCAAGTTCCGATAAAGGGAATAAATGGCCTGAAGGATCAATGGTTTGTTGGGTATACACCACAGCTGGTCGGGGCTATCTGGGTTGGCTATGATAAAACAGATGCAGAGAATTATATAACTCCGACAAGCAATAAAGGGGCGGCAGTTGTTTTTCGAGATGTAATGACGAAAGCATTAATGAATGAGCCTGCCGAGAGCTTTAATGTCCCGCATATTGCAAGCTTGATTGAAAAGAAAAGGCAGGCAGAGGCTGCTAAGAATCTTTTTAATTTTCAAGAAAACTTTAATAATGAAGTTCAAAAGTGGGAAGAGAAATGGAATAAACAAAAGGAAAAATGGCAAAGGAAATGGAAGAATAAAGGAAAGGGAAAAGAAGAAGGACATGAATGATCTACGATGTGTCGAAAGGTGTCTGAAACAATTCAGAAAAATGGGAATTGACTTTTAAAACAACTGGTGATAATCTAACAAAGGAAGAAAAAAAGGAAAGGGAGGGTTACAAAATGACTAAATTCAATCAAGTTTTATTAGCAATTGAATATATGAATGTAACCTGTCCTGAAGAAATTTCTTGTTAATTTTTCAATGTGAAACAATTGATAAATGACAAAAACACAGGTAACGTTCGCATTTGTAACGTAACGTGTGTTTTTTTGTCCCCTTTTTTAATAGGAGGCATACTGCACTACTGCGGTATGTCTTTTTTTATAGTTCAAAACAAATTTGAGGGAGGAAGAATTTATGAGATATCTAGAAGAATCTTGGACTGGAAACACAAAAGGAGCACAAGACGGCGGATAGTAAAAAATAAGGGGGAGTTAGTTATGTTTGTTGTTTTAAAAAAATTGAGTTGGTTTTTTAGAGAAAATTGGCAGCGTTACTTAATCGCGATCACACTATTAATTTTAGTTGGTGTTTTAGATGTAATACCGCCTAAATTAATAGGAATGGCGATTGATGATATTCATGTTGGCGGTATAAGTAAAAAGAAAATAATTCAATACCTTGGGATACTTTTAGGAATCATGGTGTCGTCCTATGCGATCACCTATGTATGGATGTATCGATTATTTGGAGGCGCTTTCCTTGTTGAAAGGAAACTTAGGTCTCGATTCGTTAACCACTTATTAAAAATGACTCCCGTTTTTTATGAAAAAAATCGGACTGGGGATTTAATGGCACGTGCTACAAATGATTTAAAAGCCATTTCCATCACAGCAGGTTTTGGAATTCTGACACTTGTTGATTCAAGTGTTTGGATGCTGACATTACTGGTAACGATGGGGAGTTTTATTAGCTGGAAGTTAACCTTAGCAGCGATTATTCCGCTGCCATTTATGGCCATTTTAATGAAAATTTATGGGAACAGAATTCATACACGCTTCATGGAAGCACAGGATGCCTTTGGTGAATTGAATGACCGAGTACTTGAATCTGTTGCAGGAGTAAGGGTGATTCGCGCTTATGTTCAAGAAGAGGCGGATAGCAATCGGTTTCATCAACTCACGGAAGATGTCTATGATAAGAATATTAAGGTTGCACGAATTGACGCTTTATTTGATCCTACGATTAAGGTGCTTGTCGGCATTAGCTACTTAATTGGCCTTGGTTATGGTGCTTATTTAGTTTTTCATCAATCGATCACATTGGGGAATTTAGTTTCATTTAATGTTTATTTAGGAATGCTGATCTGGCCGATGTTCGCAATTGGCGAGTTAATCAATGTGATGCAAAGAGGAAATGCATCACTCGACCGTGTTAATGAAACACTTAGCTATGTGGAAGAAGTCGTCAATCCTCTCCATCCCATTTTGATTGAACGTGCCGATGGCATTGATTATCAACATGTAATCTTCCGTTACCCCTCTTCTAAAAATGATAATCTTAAAGATGTTAATGTAAAAGTTATCCCGGGGCAGACATTGGGTATTGTTGGTAAAACTGGGTCAGGAAAGACTACCTTTATTAAGCAATTATTAAGACAGTATCCATTAGGTAATGGAGAAGTATCCATATCGGGTGTCCCGTTAGAGGAGCAAACGTTAAATCAAGTTCGCAACTGGATTGGTTATGTGCCACAAGATCATGTGTTGTTTTCTCGAAGTGTGAAAGAGAACATTCTCTTTGGCAGGAAAGACGCAAACGATCAAGAATTGGATGAGGTCATTGATTTAGCAGCGCTTCGTATGGATATAGATCTGCTCCCAGAAGGATTAAGTACGCTCGTGGGAGAGAAAGGTGTGGCCTTATCAGGCGGGCAAAAACAACGGATCTCGATTGCTCGCGCCCTTATCAAAAATCCAGATATTCTTATACTCGATGATTCCTTATCTGCAGTCGATGCCAAAACAGAAAAACGAATTATTGACAATATTAGAAAGGTAAGAAATGACAAGACCACGATCATCACCACACATCGAATGTCCGCTGTCCAACATGCTGACCATATTATTGTATTAGAGGAAGGCCGGATTATCGAAGAAGGTACACATGAGATGCTCCTCAATCATGATGGGTGGTATAAGGAACAATTTATTCGCCAGCAATCTGCAGGTAAGATAGAGGAAGGTGTGCAAGCATGACAACTGGGAAAAGATTAGCTAGGTACGCATTTGCGTATAAAAAAATTATCATCGCAGCATTGATCATTCTGACCATTTCTGTCGCAACCGATCTGGCTGGACCGTTTATTGCTAAAAATATTATTGATCAACATATATTAGGAATTGAATCCGTTTGGTACGAAACAACAAATGGCAATAAAGCAGTCAAATATGAAGGTGCGTTTTACAAACGAGAAAAGTATTTATCGAGTGGTGAACAAAAGGGAAAACCAATACGGATTTTGCAAGTCGGATCCAAATTTGTTTTCATCGATCAACAGCTCGAATTCGATGGGAAACGAACATTACAAGAAGGAACATTAGTGATAAAAAATGGTGAGCGCAAAGCTGAATACGGGGCGAAAATCCTGAAGGTATCCGAAATATTAACCTTTTATCAGCCCGAGGTCCCAATTATTTTTCAGCTATTGGCGATTTACTTTGGGCTTTTGGTGGTTTCAGCTATATTTCAGTATGGTGAACGTTTCTTATTACAAAAATCAGCGAACAGAATTATTCAAAAAATGCGCGAAGACGTGTATGGTCAGATCCAACGTCTGCCAATAAATTATTTTGATAATCTGCCTGCCGGTAAGGTAGTCGCAAGAATCACTAATGACACGGAGGCAATCCGTGAGTTATACGTAACGGTTCTGGCTACCTTTTTTACAAGCTCCATTTATATTACCGGTATTTATGTCGCATTGTTTATTTTAAACGTAAAACTTGCAGCGATATGCTTATTATTGTTGCCCATTCTTTATGTGTGGATGTTAGTATATCGAAAATATGCTTCGAAATTCAATCGTGTAATACGGTCGAGGAACAGTGAAATTAATGCAATGATTAATGAGTCCATCCAAGGGATGAATATTATCCAGGCATTCAGCCGTGAAAAAGAAACAAAAGCAGATTTTGAAAAACTTAACTATGAGCATTTTACGTACCAGAATAAACTATTAAGTTTAAATGCCTTAACCTCGCATAACCTAGTAGGGATATTAAGAAATCTCATATTCGTGGCATTTATTTGGTACTTCGGCGGTCTGGCACTTAATACTGCAACCATTCTCTCACTAGGGATGCTATATGCTTTTGTTGATTATATAAATCGTCTTTTCCAACCGGTTCAGGGGATTGTCAACCAATTAGCAAATTTAGAACTTGCGCTTGTGGCAGGTGAACGTGTTTTTAAGTTGATGGATGAACCAGGGGAAGATGTTAGTAGTGAGCGAATGGCTCGTTTTAAAGGAAATGTATCATTTAATCATGTTTCTTTTGGTTATAAAGAAGGAGAATATGTCCTAAAGAATATTGCGTTTGAAGCAAAGCATGGAGAAACAGTTGCCTTTGTTGGTCATACGGGTTCTGGAAAAAGTTCAATTATGAATTTACTTTTCCGCTTTTATGATTGTCAAAAGGGAAAAATTACGATTGATGGAAAAGATATTAGAACGATTTCTCGTCAATCCATCCGGAACCATATGGGGATTGTATTACAGGATCCCTATTTATTCACAGGGACGATTGCCTCAAATGTAAGCCTTAATGATCCTGCCATTACAAAAGAAATAGTAGAGAAAGCATTAAAGGATGTTGGTGCTGAAAAAATATTTAAGAACTTAGAAAATGGTTATGATGAACCAGTCCTTGAGAAGGGAAGCACCCTTTCAAGTGGACAGCGCCAGTTAATTTCATTTGCAAGAGCACTAGCATTTAATCCAGCTATTCTCATTCTAGATGAAGCCACCTCAAGTATTGATACAGAGACGGAAGCGTTGATTCAAGAGGCAATGGAAGTTCTGAAAAAAGGAAGAACCACCTTTATCATTGCCCATCGGTTATCAACCATCCGGAGTGCCGACCAAATTATCGTATTGGATCGAGGAATGATTGTTGAAAAAGGAACGCATGAGCAATTAATGGAGCATAAAGGTAAATATTATCAAATGTATCAACTCCAGCAAGGCAGTACCGATTTGGCTGGATAGACGAGACCCCTTAACCTAACATGTTAAGGGGTTCTTTTTTAGTAAGTTAACCCTACCCGGGAGCCGATAAATTGATTGCTAAATAGCTGCCCAAAAGCAAAATCTGCTGTGTCGTAAATCGAGATGGAAGAAGGATGATCTGGAAGAAAGTCTTTTTCATACCTATAATGCCCTATTCTTTCCCCTACCGGTAAGTAAGTCGGACAAACAACCGTCCAATCGAGCCCGGAATCTTTTAGTAATAAATAGGCTCGTAAATGTTCCTCAGCATCACGTGTACTTTTCCGTTTCGACTCAGACGATTGAAACCGATATAAATGGGGGGCAGATCGAGCTTGGAGAATTCCTGCTGTTCCAATCGTTACAATTCGCAGTATTCCTTGCTCTTTCATATGCTTAATGATAAATGGCATAGATTCTGACAGCGTGGTAGTTCCTGCTGTATTCAGTGCACTTATCACTACATCAGATCCCATTAAGCTATTCGCTATGTCTGTTTCATTTAGTACATTACCTTCTATAATATGAAGGCCATCTTTGCTAATGGTTAATTTTCTCCTATCTCTCACCAGAGCTAGGACAGAATGCTGATTGGATCGTGCATGTTCTAAAATAATCGTTCCAACTCTGCCTGTTGCACCGAAAAGGCAAATGTTCACAAAAAATTCACCTCTTAGTCAATAAAGTGTAATATTCATCACTTGCGATCCCCTTCGCTTATGATATTTTGAAAATGTTTAAGCATTTAATAATATAAGGGTGGGGTGTATATGTCAGATTATTCAGTTGTGCTATTGATCGGTAGTTTTTTAATCCTTTCATATTATATCGGATATACAATCATTAAACATTAAAACATTAACTGCAGACAAGTGTCTGCAGTTTTTTTATTGATGATAATTGTCATTACTTTAATAAAATGGATAGGATTGGGTATATATATGGAAGTATATGAATTTGTGAGGTGAAGAGACAAGTGGAAAATTATCGAATTGAAAAAGATACGCTTGGTGAGGTTCGTGTACCCATTGATAAATATTGGGGAGCGCAAACACAACGGAGCAGGGAAAATTTTAAAATTGGCTCCGAAAAGATGCCATTGGAATTAATTTATGGTTTGGTTTTTATTAAAAAGGCTGCAGCAATCGTAAATTTCCAATTAGGAAAGCTGAGTGAAAGTAAATTAAACGCAATCCAAAAAGTATGTGATGCTATTCTTAATGGAAATATGGATGAACATTTTCCATTGGTGGTCTGGCAAACAGGCAGTGGGACACAATCCAACATGAATGTCAATGAAGTTATAGCCAATAAAGCAAATGAATATTTAAAGGACAAGGGTGCCGGACATGAAAGAATCCACCCTAATGATGATGTCAATATGTCGCAAAGTTCCAATGATACCTTTCCAACAGCCATGCATATTGCTGCTTATAAAAAAGTAGTAGAAGAACTCCTCCCGGCTATAACAGAATTAAAAAAGACACTTCTTGTTAAAGAAAAGGATTATTCAAAAGTCGTAAAAATTGGAAGAACTCATTTGCAAGATGCCACACCACTGACTCTAGGACAAGAGATCAGTGGCTGGCGGTGGATGCTTGAAAAATGTGAAAAGATGATAAAAGAGGCAAGTCAATATCTTTTGGATTTGGCGATAGGCGGGACAGCAGTTGGTACAGGCATTAATGCACCCCCACAATTCGGTAATATGGTTGCTGAGCAAATTTCCACATTTACTGGATATTCATTTCGTTCCTCAGAAAATAAATTCCATGCTTTAACCAGTCACGATGAGATTGTACATGTTCATGGTTCGCTAAAAGCCTTAGCCGCTGATTTAATGAAAATAGCTAATGATGTCCGCTGGCTTGCAAGCGGACCGCGCAGTGGGATTGGTGAACTTAGTATCCCTGCGAATGAGCCCGGCAGTTCAATTATGCCAGGTAAGGTCAATCCAACCCAAAGTGAGGCTTTGACAATGATAACGTGTCAGGTTTATGGAAATGACGCCGCCATTGCTTTTGCAGCAAGTCAAGGGAATTTCGAGTTAAATGTATTTAAACCAGTAATTATTAATAATTTTATCCAATCGGTTCGGCTTCTTACAGATGGGATAAGATCTTTTAATCAAAATTGTGCCATCGGAATTCAGGCAAATGAAGAGATTCTAAACGAGCATTTGAATCGCTCCTTAATGCTTGTTACTGCATTAAACCCTTATATTGGCTATGAAAAGGCAGCAGAGATTGCCAAACTAGCGTTTAAAGAAAATGGTTCGTTAAGAGAAGCAGCTTTAAAACTAGGTTATGTTACCGAGGATCAGTTTTCAAAATGGGTCAATCCGGAAAATATGATTTAAGAAGGCTCTTTTCGTAAACTTTGTTGCTTTTGGAACTTAATAAGGGTCATTTACTATGTGTGTAGGCAATTTTCGCAAAAATTTTTACGAAAAGATGCCA
>NZ_JBALOS010000082.1:368-19484 GCF_036962765.1 Neobacillus drentensis | reverse complement strand
TAGTTATACGGGTTGATGTACTTTTACGTAAAACAACAATTTATGCTAAAATAGCCTTTAAGAAAATGAAAGCCCCTTCCAAAGGAAGGGGCTTAGCCATAATATTTATTTGTATTTACTTGGTTAAAATATTAGCGTTGGAATCCGCCAAGTTGAGACTCAGCCATTGCTACTAGACGTTTTGTAATTTCTCCACCAACAGATCCGTTGGCACGTGAAGTAGTGTCAGCACCAAGATTTACACCAAATTCTGAAGCAATTTCATACTTCATTTGACTAAGAGCTTGTTCGACGCCTGGTACTAGAAGTTGATTAGAGTTGTTGTTAGCTGCCATAGTTGAATAACACTCCTCTTAATAAATTTGGGGTCAGTATGGAGTTGAACCATAATGGAGATTAAACCATTGCCGCCTTGGCCTAACCCATATTATCAATATTACTTTTGATAAATTTTTTACAAGGTGGAGATTCATTCATAAACCTTCGGTTTGGCTGGATGAGTCGGACTTGCACCGGCTATTCCCCTTTTGGTTTCATCCATCGTGTGTAAGTGTTGCTTGCTTTGTAATACTTATTATGATTAAAAAGGAAAGACTTATTCGAGAATTTTTTTGGTAGTTTATTCCATTACATATAGGATGTAAGTTAACACAAACTAAGGTTATCAATTAATTAAAAAGGGTGAATAGAATGTCTGAATGCCCAGTATGTAATGGTTTTCGTGAAGCCTACTTATTATGTTCAACTTGCGGTGAGCCTATGATG
This sequence comes from Neobacillus drentensis, assembly GCF_036962765.1. Lineage (GTDB taxonomy): Bacteria > Bacillota > Bacilli > Bacillales > Cytobacillaceae > Neobacillus > Neobacillus drentensis_C. Next base: position 18,719 of record NZ_JBALOS010000082.1, on the reverse strand, counting down.
GAAAGTGGTCGTCTGATGGATTTTTATGATGATTACAGTCCATATATGGAAATTGACTTAATGAAAATGGAAGATGGATATCCCGATACAAATTTGGGTCATAAGTGTCCGCATGTATATCGATGCCCTGCTTGTAATACTGAGGAGGTATTTTTTATAAAAGAATAAGCCCCGCTCACGAAGCGGGGCTTATTGGTTCTTATTTACTTATTAAGGGCGGATTCTTGATTCAGTTTCTTCATCAAAGAAATGTGCCTTATTCATATCAAACGCAAGTTCTAAAGTATCACCAGGATGAATATCACCACGAGAATCCACTCGGGCTACGAAATCTTGGCCGCCAATGCTAGAATAAATCATTAATTCTGCACCAGTTAACTCTGCAACATCCACTTGTGCCTTTATTTTTGATCCAGCTGATGCATCAATGAAAACAGGTTCATCATGAATATCTTCTGGACGAGTACCAAGGATAATTGATTTTCCAACATACCCTTGCTCGCGCAGATATTTCATTTTTCCTTCTGGAACAGCAAGGGTAGTATTTCCAATGACAAATTTTCCATCCTCTAGTTTTCCACTAAAGAAGTTCATTGCAGGAGATCCGATAAAGCCACCAACAAAGACATTCTCAGGCTTTTCATAAACTTCTTTAGGAGAACCAACTTGTTGAATGATACCATCTTTCATAACAACTAGTCGTGTAGCCATTGTCATCGCTTCAGTTTGGTCATGTGTTACATAGATGGTAGTAGTATCTAAGCGGCGGTGAAGCTTAGCAATTTCCGCACGCATTTGAACACGAAGCTTAGCATCAAGGTTTGATAATGGTTCATCCATTAAGAATACTTTTGCATCACGGACAATCGCACGGCCTAATGCCACACGCTGACGTTGTCCACCTGAAAGAGCTTTAGGTTTACGAGTTAAGTAAGCTTCTAAACCAAGAATCTTTGCTGCGTCTTTTACGCGACGGTCAATTTCATCTTTTGGAAATTTGCGCAGTTTTAAGCCAAAAGCCATGTTATCATATACAGTCATGTGTGGATAAAGAGCATAGTTTTGGAAAACCATGGCGATATCGCGATCTTTTGGTGCTACATCGTTTACTCTTTTCCCATCAATGTAGAAATCACCTTTAGAAATATCTTCAAGACCAGCAATCATTCGAAGTGTTGTAGATTTCCCGCACCCTGATGGTCCTACAAACACGATAAATTCTTTATCTTCAATATGTAAATTGAAGTCTTGAACAGCTGTTACCTTATTATCATAAATTTTATAAATATGATCTAATTTTAACTCTGCCATTGTAATTCCTCCCTTTATCTTGTTAGTAACAGTTTACAATTGGCAAAAGAAAATAGGTATGGACAGACTGCACAAAAAATGAAAACGCTTTTTTGGGCACATTGTTACTTTTTTTGACTTTGTTCATATAGAAGACAAGCTAAAAAGACTGTAAAGGCACCATAAAAATCCTTTAATTGGATTCCGGACTTGTCGATAAATTTATCAATCCGATATTGAAGTGTATTTCGGTGGATATACAATTTTTTTGCCGTCAAACTAGCATTTAAATTATTCTCAAGAAAAACTTTAATGGTCGAATACATCTCGGGTTCATCATAAAATATTTCGAATATTCCCTGTCTGACCTTTGGTTTTATATCCATAGGCAGGTGATAAGCAATAAAGTCAGGAAAAATCCGTTCAAATGTAAAAATACTAATGTGGGTTCCAAGATTGGTCATACCAAATGAAAAGTATTCTTTTTCAAGAAGAAACTTTGAACGAAGTTGATCATTTAATGAATTGGACTTTCCAATAAAAAACGAAATTTTGACATAAAAATCGCTTTCTAACGTTTCTGACATAGAAATCAATTCTTCTTCAGTGAGAGAGACCGTATTGGCCTCTTCAATAACAATCCCTCGACTTCTGTTTTCCCAAATGATGATGATTTCTTCAGTAAAGAATCCTTTTAAGGCCGACTCAATTTCTATTTGGTTTGTTTCATCTCCTTTAATTTGAAATTGAATGAAACGGAGCGTCGAATCAGTATGATAGGACGGCAGTGGCCCATCGTCTAATAAATATTCATCCCAACCCTTGGCTGCTGCATTTCTGGCCACAGATTGAATCTCAACTAATTGGTATATCGTTTGAAGGAGGGTTAATTCCTTTTCAGACAGCTCAGTTTTAGGAATGCCGAGCCATTCGTTTTCACGGTCGTTGGAAAATAAATATAATTGTTCTGAAGGCTTATCAGGTTTATCGGGAAACAAAATAGCATTTTCATAAATAGATAATAATTTTCGTAACATCGTTGGTTTCTCCATTTTGTTGGATTTTTTCATTAACTACAGTAATTATACAGTAGTTAATGAAAGCTAAAAAATAATAATGGCCAGCCAAAGTAATTTTGGCTGGCCTGTTATAATAGTAGTTGATATTATTCGCATTCATAAGGTGGTTGTTCTTCTTGAAGGTCACGGGCTTCTTCAATATTTGTTGAATCATGGCGGGAATGGACAGAACCACCAGACATGCCTTCGTTAATCATTCGGTCAACATCCATAAACACCTTGTCTCTGCCTTCATAAGCAGAACCTAAATCCGTTTCGTTCTCTTTTTCTTTGTTCATCACTATCATCCTTTCCCAATACTATATTTAGTTTGCGGATAAGGAAAGTTTTCATACACCCATTTTTATCATTTGAGATTATTCATAAACATGGTAAAGCATAAGCTCATGGATTTGACTTGATAATGCCTCGATTTCATCCTGTTCAGGCACATTCGCTGTCCATTCTATTTTCCCGGTTTGGTGATAAATCCCCGTAACTTTTTGTTTTTTATGATAAAAGGAAAAATTCCAGCCAGGAATGTTTTTGTTTTCAAATAACGGTTTGAATTGAAAGTGCATGATCATCGTGAATTCCCCCTTTTAATATTCTTACTTATAGCTTAACTTGTTTGGGGAAATATTTAAATATGAATTTTCTGTCAGTTTTCATAATCTGTTAGTTGGAGAAATAAGCTGCAAAGTTGCTCAATTTTTTTTTCTTCTATTTCAACTTCGTCAAAACTCATTGGTTTTGAATTCACCTCGTAAATATAGTACTGACCCGTAATACTTACCCCAGCATCAATAGAAAATTCGCCGAAATAACCAAATCGATCAGATAAACTCTTCCCGATTTCAGGGACAATCGATTCAATAAAACGATCATGTTCCTTTGATTGCAAAAGTACATAGGGCAGGAATCTACCGCCGGATGGAATATGAGTCGTAATTTCTTGGTCCTGTGATTGCCGAATTCCAATTCCTGTTACGATATAGCCACTGTCATTTGCATGGGCAAGGATTCGAAAATCGAAACGGCTGCCCTTGTATTGAACTGATTTTACTTCCTCTTGTGCTAAGTAATTTTTTTCAAGTAGTTCCTTACCCCATACCCCCCAGAAATGATCAAACGATTTATAAAGTTTTTGATGATCGATCCCATCGAATTGTAGTGTGGAATCCCCACTTATTTTTAAGCGGAAAATCCCTTTTCCCTTTGAGGATTGAGCAGGTTTTAAATAAATGCTTTTATGCTTCTTTTGAAACTTGAACAAGTCCTTTTTACCATGGATGAGGATCGTCTGTGGAAGGAAAGTTTCTAAAAACGGGTGATTTTTAAGCACTTCATAGAGCTCATATTTATCGATAAAACACGGATTGAAAAAGGGGATATTCTTCTCCTTTAGTAAGGAAAGAAACTGTTGGCATTGGTCGCTTTGTTCTGACTTTCGAAAAGGAATTCGGTTATAAACAAGGTCTGGATAGCGGAATTTTTCCTTAATCCAGTGATTTTGTTCAGGTAAAAAAGAATAGCCCGTAATATAGTCTGTATTTGTATCTTCAGGTGTAAAAACAAAGCTTATTCCATCTTGTGAAATAAGCTTCTTTTGTAAAGCCATAAAAAGTGGGCCATTTCCGGCGATGGAACCATTTGCTTTTTTTGTTGTCAGAATCCCAATCAGAGGCTTTGGATGATTGGTTTTCATTTGAATAACTCCTTGGGATGTATTAAGGATTGCTCGGTAATAAAGACCGCAAATGCAATAGATAATTTTCGGGTTAGCAAATCAAATTCTTTTAATTCCGGATGAGTAAAGATAGTTCTTCCAGGTTTGGAATTTGCTTCGAAGAGCCAAACTTTCCCATTTCGATCGATTCCTAAATCAAAACCAATCTCACCAATAATGCCTTCTACTTGTCGATCCAAGGCGCTGCTTAAAAGCAGTGCGGCATTGGAGAGTCTCTCTTTACTATGAATACATTCTTCACTGGAGAAAACCTCTTCGATTGTCTTGATATCTCCACCGCTTCTTGTATGGGTGGTCACACTGCCGGGTCCTGCAATTTTCGCTGCAATAGCAGATACATGCCAATTCCCCATATCATCTTTATTGGTGTGGACCCGAAAATCAATGGATCGAGCTTCGCATCGTAGTAAATTTATGCCCTGCTGTACTAACATGTTTTCAAGGGATTGATTGGCAAAGACGGTCCCCATCAAGCGTTCTAGACTTGAAAATTTCCTCAGCCGATTTGCACCATTCTGATCTTGATACCGACAGAAATAATCGTCGCTGTGTTTGTCGTAAATAATTTGGTGAACCCCTAAACCGAGACTGCCATTTTTAGGCTTGATAAAGACATGCCCAAAATGGAATAGCATTATTTCGATAGAAGAGAAGGAAGTAAATGGTAATGTTTCTGGGAGAAAATGAGCAACGGTTTCGTCTTGAATAAGCCTTTCATGAATATCAAGTTTATTGAAAAATCCGGGATTATACCATGGAATAAGATACTCTTTTTGCAATCGTTCTCTAACCTTAATTAATCTCGGATTATTTTCACATCTTCGATTGGGAAGCCGATCATAAATTACATTAGGAAAGGGAATGTTGACTGTCTGCCAGCCATTATTATGATAAAAGTATCCCTCAATGGTTTCTAGGTCCCAATCAATATGCTGTTCTCCGAATACAAATGGGAGTGCACCGACCGTTTTATTGACAGATAGGAGTTTTGAAAAGAACTGTGTTCGATCACCAATAGGTTCTAATGGTAAGGAAGTAAATCCTGCTGTAAAAATCCCTACAAGTGGACCAATGATAAGTGTTTGGTTATTGAAAAAAACATGGAGTGGAATGTTGAAACTTGGAAATTGGAGTACTTGTTGAATTTCCCTGCTAATGGATATCCGATCATTATGATCTGGATGTGGGATAAAATCAACTTCTAAAGATCTTGAACCAAAGGCAATCCGTGTTACCTCTTTTTCTTGCAGAATTGCCGAAGGACAGAATACCACTAATTGATCATTTTGAGCAACTTCAATGAGATAATGTTTTCTCATAATAGCTCTTCCTTTCTTTTAACTCACACTTACTTAGGTGTTTCGCATAAAGCAGCGGGGCAAGGTTTAATATCCTCTTTATGTCTGGCTGAGTATGAAGGATGACCTTTCGGCCCGGCTTCGAATTGATATCCAAAATCCAAATTGACCCATTTTTCGCTATACCGATATCGATACCAATCTCAAATAAGGGTAAAAAGGCATTTTCAAGAATAGGAGGAAGATTGGAGAGAATATATTCTAATTCCTGATTTAAATACTCCTTCTTAGAGGGTAGTAAAGAGGATGACCAATCAGAGTAAGGAAGAATGGAACCTCCTGCACTTAAGTTGGATAGGATTCCCCCCGTACTCCCGGTACGTATACCTCTGCCCATTTCTCCCCAATTTCCATCCATCTTTTTCTGTAAGAGGATCCGCAGGTCAAATGGCTGCAATTCTTCATTGGATAATTCCAAATATGGTTGCAACAGGTATGGGCGCTTGCTGATAAGAGGTTGTAACCATTTAATTAGTTTTGTTTCATTCGGGAAAATCCGTGAGATAATATTTTTGTGTTTCTCCGTTTTAACATGAAAGGACTTGTTGTTTTTCTTCAAATAATAAATGCCATTGCCCTGCGATCCATTAATTGGCTTTAAAACAATTCGTTTATTGGCTGTTAATTCATTTAACACGTTGGCAGGATTACAAGCCGCTTGCGTCATCGGTAAGTAAGCTGATAATACTGTGCTGTTTAAAACTTCATAGAGTTCTAGTTTATTAGGCAAGCCATACCCTAAAAAGGTTATATCGGGTCTGGCCTTTAGCCAAGATACAATTGGAATACACTGCTTTGAGTGGTCATCATCGCCATAAAAACAACGATCATAAACAATTGCTGGAATGGGAAATTCATTGTCAACCCAGGATTTTGTTTGTGAAATGAATTTTTTCCCTTTTACTTTTAGTGTAAGTGGATTGATGTTAGTGGGGATGAAGCGATAGCATTCAACCCCGCAGGATTCAGCAAGGTTAGCGATGTCGTTTAGATAGGACTGCTCACTTTCCATGCTGACTGTCATTAGTCCAAAGGCAATCAATTTACTGCTCCTCCTTTACAATGGTCAAATTAAATGCAAGCAAAGTACAAAATTGAATGAGCGCCTTTGCTGATGGTCTTATTTTTCCTAATCCATCCTCAAAGTTTTTCGAAGGTTTCGAGTTTACTTCAATAATCCACAGCTTTCCCTCTTGATCTACGCCAATGTCGATGCCAAGTTCACCCGTTATCCCTGTTGAAGAATTACTAATGATAGAAGCTGTTTCAACAGCTAATTCCTTCATAAGTGCAAGGATCTGTAATGATCTTTTAGGCCCTAGACTTGTTTTCAAAACATCCAACGGCCTAAGCATTCTTCCTCCTCTTGCGATGTTGGAAACAAACTCATCTTTTGCTGCGATCCTTGCTACAATAGAGGTAACTTGCCAATGGTTGTTCAGATTTTTGTGACATAGTGCCCTAAAGTCCATGGAACATGATTCATACCTAAATAATTCCACACCTTGTTGAATGATATAAAATCGATTTTGAAGATAAGGCTCAAGTAGGTAATGTAATTCGTCTATGATGAATTTATTGCTAGAGTTGTTGTTAAGTGATGGAATCGAGGATTGTAAGGTGTAGTGGCTTTCATCTTCCTTTATCAATTTGACAATATTCCTGCCTTGACTGCCATGAACAGGCTTAATAAAAATCGTTTCATATTCTTGGGCAAGTTCATATAGGTGCTCTTTTGTATAGATTTTTGTTTTTGGTATATAGGGATAGAGGTGCTTTTCTTGAAATATTTGATTATATACTTCCCATTTTGACAGGAAGCGTTCATTAAACAAAGGAATCTGCAAGGTTTCTATTCTTTCGCGAAAGTGCTTAAACTGTACAGATTTTTCAAGTTTGCGAGAATGAATCCGGTTGTAAATCACATCCGGGATTGGATGCTCAAACGGAGTCCATTTGCCATTTAAAAGGTAATAGCCTTGATTTAAAAATTCATCGTATGAAAAAACATAAAAAAAGCCACCATTCTCAGTAATACCTTGATGAAGTTCCTCACAAAAAGCATGAATAGAACGAAAGTGTGGCTCCTCCTGTTTTAAAGAAGGGAAATCAGTTAATAGTCCAATCAAAGGTCCAAGTTCAAGTGTAAGAACATCAGGCCGATAGAAAGCCTGAAATTTAAAACTTTGGACGGGCAGGCAAAAAATCTTCAGAATATTTTCAGGAATAAGCATCATATTGTTTTGGTCCAGGTCTACAGTTTGGACGGTTGTTGGGATCGACTTCTTTCCTAATTTTAAATTCAAATGAAATTTTTTTAATCCTAAACAAGTAAACAAATGTGTAGACATTTGCACAAGGCTGTCATTCTTTTTCCTAGGTTTTCTTGCTTCGATGATCACCTGAGTTAATGGAAAAGACATAAGCATTCCTCAATTTCTATCCATGATCGGGGAAATTAAAAATTTATAATTTGGAAACGGTAATAGTTCTCTGAATCCAGCTCCAGCTCCCATACGCAGCTAAACGGGCGCTTGCGCTTTTTAAATATAGGCATTAGTTGATATAGTAATGTATGTAAAATGGATCTAGATGGTGATTTTAACATTCTCGCATTTTGATGAATAGTTTGTTATAGTTGATTCGGATTAGAAAAGCATATTAATAAAAAGGGAGTTGATCTCAATGGCCGTTAATTTATATGATTCTGCCTATGCGTTAGAAACAGCCATTCGTCAAAGTGAGGAATATTTACAACTACAACAAGCGTACAAGGAAGTAAATGCTGATCCCGCTGCAAATCAAATGTTTGATAAGTTCCGTAAAATCCAAATGGACCTGCAACAGAAACAAATGATGGGGCAGGATATATCTGAACAAGAGATCCAACAAGCACAGTCAACTGTAGGACTCGTTCAGCAAAATGAAAAAATTGCTAGGCTAATGCAAGCCGAACAACGGATGAGCATGGTTATTGGAGAGCTAAACAAAGTTATTATGAAACCACTAGAAGATTTATACGGACAAATATAAACTGATTCATGAGGCCATCGGAATAATAATCCGAAGGCTTTTTTTTTTCCTAATGCCATGATTTAGCGAGATCGATGGGTTTCACATGACCAGTAAAGGATGCACTGCTTTTTTCGTTCTATAAATGCCTAAAAAATCATAAAAGTGTTATAAAGGCTATTTCACCAAGAACAGGGGGCAACGTAATGATTTATCGCTTGCTTGCGTTAAATATTGATGGCACGCTTCTTCAAACAAACGGAAAAATCCATAAATCAACTAAAGAGGCTATTGAATATGTTCAGGATAAAGGAATATATGTCACGCTTGTATCATCGCGGAGCTTTCCTTCCGCTAGAAAAGTTGCAAAGGCATTAAAAATAAAATCGCCTCTCATTACCCATCAAGGTGCATTTATTGCAAGTTCTGAGGACAAACCAATTTATGTGAAAAGGATAAATGAGCAAATTACCTACGATACAGTAAGCTTCTTAGAGGGGCTTCCATGTCAAATTCGGCTTGTTCATGAACAATATTCATTAGCAAATAAATTAAAACTGAATAATAACTTGCTAGCTAAAACGATTTATACATCAGGAGACCCAGTTTTCTATTCACAGCAATTTGTGCCGTCATTAACTGAATATTTACATGATCAGCCAGTGAGCCCTCCAAAGATAGAAGTTTATTTTGAAGAAGAAAGTGACCTTCAAGATGCGAAAAAGGCATTGAGGGAAATGTATACAGAGATTGATTTAATCGAGCTGGACTCTTTAAGATTGGATATTGTGCCAGCGGGTGTTTCAAAGTTATCGGGATTATCCTACCTTGCGAGCCAATTGGGAATTCAAAGAAAAGAAATAGTCTATATCGGTGATGGCATGGACGATATTCCCTTGCTTGAGGCAGTTGGTTTAGGGGTATCAATGTGGAATGCTGATTTTAACGTAAAGAAAGCATCAGATTGGGTGACACGGTCACAGAATGAACAAGGTGTTGCCTATATGGTGAAAGAACACTTTAGAAAGCAGCAACCAATTGAGTTTTTAAGAAGGATGAACATAATCAAAAAGTAAACTAAAAAGATATCAGCGGAGATTTGTCGTTGATATCTTTTTTTTTTTAAAACACCTTTTACCTTTCCTATTAGAATATTATCTAAAAAGCGTAGGAAAATTCACTATTTTTAAAAAACTTTTACATATTTATCCTCGCAATTCCATGTATAATGGAATTGATTATAATGGATGGGAGGGTTTCAAGTGTCAATCAATTTTATAACGGATAAGGTGAGTGTGAGAGTTGATGGACGAGTGGCAACAATAGAAATGAACCGACCTGAGTCGTTGAATGCAATGGATTCAGAGATGATCAAGGGGCTTGTCTGTAAACTAAAGGAAATTAGCGAATCGGATGAAATCGATATTGTCGTTATTACAGGAAAAGGAAAAGCTTTTTCTGCAGGCGGCGATATTAAGACCATGCTTTCAAGCATGAACGAACAGGATTTCTATCCAGTTATGGATAGCATAAGCGAACTAATTATTACTCTTTATAGCATGCCAAAACTTACGATTAGTGCTGTTTCAGGTGCAGCGGCGGGCTTAGGCTTCAGCCTTGCGCTGGCAACGGACCACATCATAGCTGAAAAAACAAGTAAGCTGGCGATGAACTTTATTGGTATTGGGTTAATTCCTGATGGTGGAGCTCATTTCTTTTTAGAAAAGAAATTAGGTGAGACTAAAGCGAAACAGTTGATTTGGAATGGAAAAATGATGGATGCAGATGAGGCGTTTGAGTTAGGGCTAATTGAGGAGATAGCACCAGGCAGGCTACAGGAGACATTAGATGCTAGAATCGCAGATTGGTTAAGCCGGCCCGTTCAGGCAATGATTAAAACGAAAAAGATACTAGCTGATATGAATCGTCCATATTTGCTAAAAATCTTAGAATTAGAAAAACACTCTCAACAAAAAATGCGAGAAACCATTGACCACCAAGAAGGAATTAGAGCATTTATCGAAAAAAGACAGCCGAGATTTATAGGCAAATAAACAAAGAAGCCCACGGCTTCTTTGTTTATATTGGAAAACCTCAAGCAATTTCACTGTTGCATGGTGCTTCCTTTTTTTCTATTAAGAATGAAAGAGTAAGAGCTTACCGCTTGGTGATGTACAACGATATGTACGTTCTAATAGTTGCTTTTCTGCTAACAGTTTTTCACCTAATTCTTTGGCCGCCTCATCATGTTCCGCCTGGAAGGATTCGTCTAAAATTTTTTCTCCATTCGTTTCGAATACTGTTAATTTATACGTTTTCATTTCAGCAACTCCTTAATAGAATCTTGATACTTTTTATTTTCACATAATTTTTAAAATTGCGCAAAAGAAAATAAGACCCATAATATGGTATATTCTTAATAGGTTGGAGAGGAGTGTGTGAAATGGTTCTAAAACTTGAGCATGTGACGAAGCGGTTCGGAAATTTTGCTGCCGTTGATAACTTATCTTTAGTGATTCCTGAAAAAGAAATGTTTGGCTTTTTAGGGGCTAATGGTGCAGGGAAAACAACGACTTTTCGAATGATTTTAGGGTTACTCGATACAACCGCTGGAAAGATCACTTGGGACGGGAAACCCATCGATTATTCCACTAGTCATTTGGTCGGATATCTTCCTGAAGAAAGAGGGTTATATCCGAAGTTAAAAGTCCGTGACCAAATCGTCTATTTAGCCAGGTTAAGAGGGATGCAAAAGTCTGAAGCACTTATAGAATTAAAACGCTGGCTTGAACGCTTTAAAATTCCCGAGTATGAGAATAAAAAGGTCGAAGAGCTTTCGAAGGGTAACCAACAAAAAATCCAATTCATTGCCGCTGTCGTACATAAACCCAAATTACTAATCCTCGATGAGCCCTTTAGCGGTCTTGACCCAGTTAATGTAGAAATGCTAAAGGAAGCGGTATTAGCCTTGAAAGAGGATGGTGCGACCATCGTGTTTTCAAGCCATCGGATGGAGCATGTGGAGGAAATGTGTGAACATCTTTGTATATTGCACAAAGGGAAGCCGGTCGTACATGGGTCATTAAAAGAGATCAAGCGTTCCTTTGGGAAAAAGAATCTCGTTGTCCATGCCGACTTTCCGTTAGATTTCTTAAAAAATTTTCCTGGAGTGGTAAGGTCAAAACCAACGATGGAAGGAATTCATTTGCAAATTGAAGGAGAGTACCTATCTGAAAAGATCCTTAAGGAAATTGTCGACAAGGGATTTATTCGGAAATTTGCCCTTGAGGAACCTTCTCTAAACGATATTTTTATTGAAAAAGTAGGTGATTCTTATGAATAGTTTTTGGATTATTTTGTTCCACACCTATCTAAACAAATTAAAAACAAAATCCTTCATCATCACCACTCTTTTAACAGTCGTAATTGTCCTAGCCTTAACTAACTTAACTAATATTATTGCTTTCTTTGATAAAAATGATGGAAAAGAAAATGTAACTGTATTGGATGAAACAGGTCAACTATTTAAGCCATATAAAAAACAAGTTAGTACCATTAATAAGGATATTAAATTAACTCTTTTCGAAGGTAGTGAAGCAGAAGCTGAGAAAGCAGTAGAAAAGGGAACTTACTCAGGAATTGTTATGTTAAGATTAAATGAAGAAGAACTTCCATTTGCCATATTTAAAGCAAAGAGTATCGCGGATTCTTCTTTATATACTGATCTTCAAACGAGTCTTCAGCAATTAAAAACAATGCTGGCTGCTTCCCAGATTCATTTGACACCTGTTCAACTTGCAAAGCTTTATGAACCTGTGTCTTTTACGAAAGTCGCTCTTGAAAAGAATGCCAAAACGGAAGAGGAACTGAATCAGGCACGGGGTCTTGTCTATGTCTTGCTGTTCATTATTTATTTTTCCGTTATTATGTATGCCAATATGATTGCGATGGAGGTAGCAACAGAAAAGTCCTCCAGGGTCATGGAAATCTTAATTTCAAGTGTCTCTCCCATTAAACAAATGTTTGCGAAAATTATTGGAATAGGTTTATTAAGTCTAACACAGCTCGCTGTATTTCTGGCTGTAGGCTATTTTTCACTTAAACAAAATATGGAATCTTTAAAAGAAGGATTTTTCGGTGTCTATGGTTTTGGTGATATTCCTCTAGCAACGATTATATATGCGGTTATTTTCTTCATTCTTGGTTATTTCCTTTATGCTACACTTGCCGCATTCCTCGGGTCCCTTGTCAGTAGAATCGAAGATGTTCAACAAATGATTACGCCCATGACATTATTAGTCGTAGCTGGTTTTATGATTGCGATGTTTGGCTTAGGGAAGCCCGATGCTTCGTTCATAACGGTGACATCTTTTATCCCGTTCTTTACACCTATGATCATGTTTCTTAGGGTAGGAATGTTAACCATTCCGGCCTGGGAGGTGCTTATAGGTATTGCTGTCTTGGTTTTGACCATTGTATTCTTAGCTATATTTGGTGCACGCGTTTATCGTGGCGGTGTTTTAATGTATGGTCAATCAAACTCCTTTAAGGATATAAAAAAAGCATTACAGTTAACAAAGAATGAATAAAAAAAAGAGCATTTACCGGCTGGTAAATGTTCTTTTTTTTAATAAACTGCCTATAAGAACGTGCATTCGTATTTCGGTGGTGCTACAATGAAGAAAAAGGTATGGAAAGGAATGTTTTATGAAAAAGATATCATTTATTCATGCAGCAGACCTGCATTTGGACAGCCCAATGGTGGGATTAAAGAACTTGCCGCCGAACATCTTTTCTCGCTTAAAAGAAAGTACCTTCACGGCATTAAAAAAGGTAACAGAGGCAGCAATTGATCATCAGGTTGACTTTGTCATTCTAGCAGGTGATTTATTCGATGGAGATGATCGGAGCCTGCGGGCACAATCTCGGTTTCGGACAGAGATGCTTAAACTCGCGGAAGAAGACATACCTGTTTATGTCGTCCACGGGAATCATGATCACTTAAATGGATCATGGGTGAACCTAGACATGCCATCAAATGTACATGTGTTTACTAGTAAAGTAGAAACCAAAGTTTTACATACAAAAAGTGGTGAGGTCATCCATCTTTATGGTTTTAGTTACCCGACACGGCATGTCTTTGATCGAAAAATAGACGAATATAAGAAAAAAGATGGAGCCGACTTTCATATTGGAATCCTTCATGGAAATGAAAGTGCGGGGGTTGATCATGATAATTATGCTCCTTTTTCTGTTAGTGAATTACATCAAAAAGATTTTGATTATTGGGCTTTAGGACATATTCATAAGAGGGCTGTTCTATCTGAAACGCCGCCGATCATCTATCCAGGCAATATTCAAGGAAGGAATAAAAAAGAGACGGGTGTGAAAGGTATTTATCATGTCACATTAACAGAATTAGATAGGAAAATGATCTTTTTAGAAACGGCCGATATTATTTGGGAAGAAACAATAATTGACGCTGCTTTTGCAAAAAACTTCCTTGAGATTTTCCAATTATGCCAAACAACCATCAATCGAGTCCGGAAGGAACAAAAAGGAACATTATTGTCGCTTTCCTTGAAAAACATTCATTTAGAGGATGAGCGTGAACTAAAAAGTGTAAAGAGCGAACTGTTAGAGCTTCTTTTAGAAGATGAAAAAGAAGAGGAATCATTCGTTTGGGTTGTTAACTTAACTATTACAGAAGGTCAGCACATAGATAAGGAGCAGTTAAAAAGTGATACAAACTTTTATGCTGAACTATTTGAAACAATTGACCATTATGACGAGGTTGAGCAAGCATTGGCACCCTTGTACGAACATCAATTAGGGAGAAAAAATCTAACTCATTTGTCAACTGAAGAGAAAAAAGAGCTAGTCAATAAGGCAGAGAAGCTGCTGATCGAATTACTTTATCAATCTTAGAGAAAGGAGTGAGAAGGTTTGAAAATCCTCGAGCTGCATATATATGGTTTTGGCCAATTAGAAAATGTTCAGATTACCGACCTGCACGATTTTCAAGTTTTCTATGGAGAAAATGAAGCAGGAAAGTCCACGATCATGGCCTTTATCCATGGCATTATTTTCGGGTTCCCTACTAAACAACAAACAGCCGAACTCCGTTATGAACCAAAGCACAGTACAAAATACGGTGGTAAAATAAGAATCTTCCATGAAAAATATGGCGGTGCTGTAATCGAAAGAGTAAAGGGAAAAGCGGCTGGTGACGTTAAGGTGTTGATGGACAATGGTCATATGGGTGGCGAAGAACTTCTTAAGGAATTAACGGCCAATTTTGATAAAAGCCTATTCCAATCTATTTTTTCTTTTAATTTACAAGGATTACAAAATATTCATCAGATGAAAAGTGAAGAGATAGGAAAATTCCTGTTTTCCGCGGGGACATTAGGAACCGAAAGGCTTTCCAAAACAGAAGCAGTTCTCCAGAAGGAGCTGGATGCGCGCTTTAAACCGTCAGGCAAGAAACCTTTATTGAATGAGAAGTTACAATCACTGCATGAAATAAATAAAGAATTGAAAATAGCAGAAGCGAAAAATAAAAATTATACAAACCTAGTAGAAGATAAAGAACTGCTCGAACAGGAAATGAATGATGTAAACCGTTCCATTCAGGAAATAAGAGAAAAGATTGAAAAACTAAATGAATGGAAGCGAATCCAATCCATTGTCATAGATGAAAAGTGGACAAAGAATGAGCTCACAGAAATTGGTGAAATTGATTTTCCTGTACGTGGGATTGAAAGAATCGAAAAAATAAATCAGCTTATTCATCCCTATAATGCAGAGATGAATAGCATTTCCGAAAGAATTAGAAATTTGAAGGAAGAGGCAGAAGGGATACAACCCGACCTTCATTTTCTAAAAAATGAGCCTTCCCTCATTGCCTTGCTTGATCAAGTTTCTCTCTTTGACCAATTAAAGCAGGAAAAACTGCAGTGCGAAACAAAACTATTAGCGTATGAAGAAGAACTATCGATTACTAGGGAAAAACTTCATTTAAACCTAGACGGAGAAGATATCTTTGCTATTAATACAAATATTTATATGAAAAATCAGGTTGAAATCCTGTCTCGGAAATTGCAAAAGCTAAAAGAAATGAAAGAAGAATTAGAAAATCAATATGAAGAAGAAAAAAGCAGGTTAGAGGAAATAGAAAAAGAGGTCCGGTCTTCAGAGCGTCAGGTTCTTACAAAACAAGGACGGCAATTAATTGAGGAGAAGTTAAATTCAGGAAATGATAAAGAAAGCATTGAAAGGGAATTAAGGTCTCTACGAGATAAAATAGAATTCTATCAGCAGGTTTATGAACGAGATACAGTAGCAGCCGTTACAGAAGGGAAGCAGAAGAAACTTCAGTATTTACTTTTTGAGGTTATTTTACTAGCTGTAACACTTTATGGAGTATTTTCAAAACAGTGGATTTTAGTAGCAATTGGGTTTCTAAGTTGTATATTACTAGTGATTTTGATGACTAAAATTAAGAAGCAGCCGCAAAATTCAGAACTAGATCAAACATTAAATGATTTACGAGACAAGAAAGAGCAGTTAAAGCATAAACTTCAATCAGCAAATTATTTGGAAATTTCAAAGCTAGAAGAACAATTAGCCTTGGATAATCACCTCAGAGACGAACTGAAAATTGTAAAAATGAAGTTAATACATCAACAATCTCAATATGATAAGATCATTGCAAAATTTGAACAATGGGAGTTGGAGTCAGCCGAAACTAATGAAAAGTTAGTCACTATTAGCCGTGAACTAAAAATACCTGACTATATTGCAGAGACCTTTTTACTAGAAGCCTTCAACCTTATTGAACAGTTTAAGTTGATTAGTAGAGAGAAAAAAATGTTCCATACAAGACTTCAGCAAATAGAAGAACAACAGGGAAAAATAGTGAATGGCATGAATCACTTTGTGGATCTTTATTTAAATGAAAAAGGCTTAGACTTATATCATGCAGCCCATTTACTACGTAATAAGTTGAAGGAAGAGCACGGGAAACAAATCGTGAGTCAGGAGAGACTAGCGAAACTTACCGACTTGGAAGCAGATTTAAAGCAAAAAACACAAGCATTAAATCATCTCCAAATAGAATTTAATAACCTAATCTCTTCGGCAAAGGTGGAAACAGAGGAACAATTTTACGAACTTGGCGCGAAAGCAGAAAAGCAAGAAAACCTGTTGGAAAGACTTGAATCACTACAGAGTCAGCTGCAATATTCGATTCTTTCAGAATTAGAAAGGGAATCTTTCCTCGCTATGCATCAAAGTGATGCATTAATGGTTGAATGTAATCAGCAAATTCTTGAATGGGAAGTAAAACTAAAAGAAATTCAGGAAGATCATGCCTCCATCAAGTACGAGATTCAGGTATTAGAAGAAGGAGGGCTGTATTCAGATATCCTCCATCATTACAAGCAGAAAAAATTTGAACTAGAAGAGGCGGCTAAGGAGTGGTCTGTCTTTTGCTTAGCACAAGATATCCTCTCAAACACAATTGAAAGGTACAAAAACAGCCATTTACCAAGAGTGATTATAAAAGCGGAAGAGTATTTATTGTTTCTTACCGATGGAAACTATCAAAGAATTCATTTGCAACATTCTGGTTCAGGATTCTTAGTTGAACGAACAGATGGTATGATATTTGAAGCAAATGAACTAAGTCAAGCAACAACGGAACAGTTATACGTTGCAATTCGGCTGGCCTTTGCTGTTACAATTTATGAGAAATATCAGTTCCCGATTATTATCGATGATAGTTTCGTTAATTTTGATGCGAAGAGGACGGAAAAAGTGTTAGAACTACTTAAAATGATGAAAAGAAATCAACTATTATTTTTTACTTGTCATCAGCATTTGCTTTCCTATTTTCAAAGGGAAAATGTTCTTTTTTTAGAAAAAGGTGCTGTTAAGATAATTTCATAGAGTCATAATAGGTTATGTTATACTCTTACTAGTGGGAAGGACGTGAATCATATGGGTAAAGGAATAGTAAAGCATGAAGTTGGGGAGCAGGTAGAATTATTTCTACTTATTAAAAATTCAACCAAAGGGATAGCAAGTAATGGTAAACCCTTTTTGACCCTCATTCTTCAAGATAAAAGCGGGGAAATAGAAGCAAAACTTTGGGATGTTACCGAAGAGGATCTCTTGAGTTATGCCCCGCAAAGTATGGTAAAAATACAGGGCGATGTGCAAAATTATCGAGGGAAAAGTCAGTTGAAAATCCGCCAAATTAGACGAACAGGACCAGCGGATGGGGTAAAGTTAGAAGACTTTTTGGAGACTGCGCCATTAGGCCAGGAAGAAATGGCAAGCAGACTCACCCAATATATTTTTGACATGAAAAATCCCAATATCCAAAGGATTACACGACATTTAATCAAAACGCATCAAAAAGCTTTTTTAGAATTTCCTGCAGCAACAAAAAATCATCATGAGTTTGTGTCGGGACTTGCATTTCATGTCGTCAGTATGCTTGACTTGGCTAAATCAATTGCAAATCTTTATCCTAGTCTTGATACAGATTTGCTCTATGCAGGGGTTATTCTGCATGACATGGGGAAAGTATTAGAGCTTTCAGGCCCGATTTCAACGGTATATACAATTGAAGGAAATTTACTAGGCCATATTACGATTATGGTTAATGAAATTGGCAAGGCAGCTGAGGAACTGGGCATTTCCGGTGAAGAAGTCCTTATTCTTCAACATCTTGTTTTAAGTCATCACGGTAAAGCAGAATGGGGAAGTCCGAAACCGCCAATGATTAAAGAAGCAGAAATTCTACATTATATCGACAATCTTGACGCGAAGATGAATATGCTTGACCGGGCTTTAGAAAGGGTGAAGCCAGGTG
>NZ_JBALOS010000082.1:0-296 GCF_036962765.1 Neobacillus drentensis | reverse complement strand
TTTTTTTTTTTTTTCTCATCAGTTCATAATTTCATTTTTAACGAATATGATTTAGTAAAAGTGGACAACCATTATGAAAGGGGCAAGATATATTGACTATTCCTATTTGGGTATATGCTGTTGTGGTTGGTATTGTAATAAGTGCACTCATGGCGCTAAAAACGGGAAGAGAAGAGCGGCAGCTGGAGATGGAAGATATCGAGCAGGAAGGCGAAATCTATATGAAACGCCTTGAACGAGAAAGAGAAAAGCGAGAAGAACTTGGCGCAACAGGCGAATAAAAAAAGCGAAAAACA
>NZ_JBALOS010000081.1:0-36460 GCF_036962765.1 Neobacillus drentensis | reverse complement strand
GAATATAATAAATATTCAATCAATAAATTGACATATAGCAAATATATCAATTATGCTATCAACATATCAAATTGGATAATTAAAGGGGGAAGGGAATGAAAGTAATCCAAGCAGTGGTATCATCCTTTTTTTAAAATTCAATTTGTAATCGTTTTCTTTTTTAAAAAAATAACTTGGAGAATGGGTGGGAGGTTTATGAAAATGAAAAAGTATAAGAGAATTGCCGCTGTTTCCCTTATTGCCGGCAGCGTTTTGTTGAGTGCAGCATGTTCGAATCAAAGTGCTTCGACAAACGGCAGTAATAAAGAGGTCATTAAAATTACATATCGATCTGGTGGAGGATCAAACAAAGGGTTTACAGATTGGCTCAATAAAGAAATTATACCTCAATTTGAAAAGGACAACCCAAAAGTAGATGTTCAACTGTCACCACTAAATGTTTCAGAAGGGGATTATTTTGCAAAAATTGCCTTAATGCTGAAATCCAAAAATACAGCACCTGACATCGTAACAGAGGATACCTTTATGGTGAATTCAGATGCGAGTGCTGGTTATTTGACACCGCTTGATGATAAGGTCAAGGACTGGAGTGATTGGAGGAATTATACCGAAAATGTCAAGAAGGGTGTTATGGCTCAGGACGGAAAGATTTATGGGGTGCCTTATAACACTGACTCTCGGGGGCTTTGGTACAACAAGGATCTATTCACGAAAGCGGGACTTCCTGTTCCTTGGGAGCCTAAGTCATGGGATGAAATCCTACAAGCCGCAAGAACCATAAAAGAAAAGCTGCCTGATGTGACACCGTTTTGGATGAACTCCGGCAAAGCAACAGGGGAAGGAACATCGATGCAAACATTTGAAATGTTGCTTTATGGTACGAAAACTCCACTTTATGATACCGATTCGAAAAAATGGATTGTGAAAAGCCAAGGCCTTACGGATACCTTCAAATTTATAGATACGATTTATAAGGAAAAGCTTGGTCCAAATCTTTCTCAAGTATTAAATGGACAGGCCGGTGCCGTGGCCTATCAGCAATTAATGCCTAAAGGAAAGCTTGCCATCGGACTCGACGGAATCTGGCAGACTGGTAACTGGGGTGAGTCGGGTTCCGCACCTTGGCCTGAAGCTTTTAAGACGTTAGGATTTGCACCGATGCCGACCCAAAATGGGGAAGCTCCTGGAACCATCACGATGTCTGGTGGATGGGCGCTCTCTATTCCAAACAATTCACACCATAAAGATAAAGCGTGGGAATTTATTAAATTTGCCTCAAGTAAAGAACACACTCTGTCACTCCTCACGAAAGAAAGAAATTTGACAACGCGTGATGATGTAGCACAAGAGAAGTCGTATCAGGAAATTCCGATGTTTAAGGAAGCAACTGAATTTTTGAAATTTGCTCAATTCCGTCCTGCAGTTGATAAATATCCAACTGTATCAACACAAATTCAATCACTTGTCGAGGACGTTGTAACAGAGAAAATAACTCCAGAGCAGGCTGCAAAGGAATATCAGAAAAATGTTACAAAAATTGTCGGTCAAGACAATGTGATTGAAAAATAGTAAACCTCCAGAAGAAAAAGGTTACCTTTTTGTAGTTTTTAAAAGGTAACCTTATTTTAAAAATAACAGGACGGGGTGTGAAATGAATACAAATACGGTTGTATCACCAACAGTCACCATAAAAGAGAATACGAGAAAGGATCATACTCTTGTAAAATCGATTCTCTTCTTATTGCCAGCATGGATCCTATTGCTTGTCTTTTTTGTCGGACCTATATTACTAACTTTTTATTTTGCTTTTACGAATCTTGCGTTAACAGGAACAGAGGCTAAGAATGTTCAGTTTATAGGATTTCAAAACTTTTTATCCATGTTTGAAGACCCCGATTTCCGAATCAGTGTTGTAAAAACCATCGTGTTCTTGCTTTTTTCTGCCGTTATTGGCCAGCAGGTTTTAGGGTTCATTTTGGCTGTCCTCATGAAGGAGAAAAACAAAACGTTTCGCCGGATCATCGGCATCATTGTTCTTGCCGGCTGGGTAACCCCTGAAATCGTGGTAGCCTTTTGTTGGGTAGCATTCTTAAGTGATAACGGAACCTTAAATCTGATTTTACAGCATATAGGCTTAAAGCCGGTCACGTGGTTATACACTTTTCCGATGGTTAGCGTAGTCGTTGCGAATATTTGGCACGGAACCGCCTTTTCGATGCTCGTTTTCCAAGCAGCCTTGGATGATGTTCCGAAAAGTGTGGAAGAGGCAGCTATGATGGATGGAGCTTCTCGTTTTCAAGTCATGTTCCGCATTGTACTGCCAATGGTTAAAGGATCAATCGTTACCAATATGGTTCTGGTAACCCTGCAAACATTAGGTGTTTTTACCTTAATTTTTTCTATGACAGGCGGAGGGCCTGGAACATCAACACAAACTCTTCCTATTTTTATGTACAACCAGGCATTTGTCAATTATCAACTTGGCTATGGAACGGCGATTTCACTAATCCTGCTCGTCATCGGTATCGGTGCAAGCTTGATTTATATCCGTTCCATGAAGGTCAATCTTTAAGGGAGGAGTTACTGTGAACCGTTATAAAACTGAAAAACTGGTTCCATACATTATTTTAACAGTTCTTGGAATCATGTTTCTATTACCGCTTTTGTGGGTGTTATTTGCATCCTTCGATCCAAATGCCCAGCAAGCTTTGAAAATGCCCAGCTCCTTTACGGTAAACAACTTTACTTCAATCTTGACGGATCCTGCCAATCTTCGTTCCTTTGGAATCGGGCTGTTTATTTCATTAGGGCAGGCAGTGCTGGTTGTAGTTGTTGCCGTTATGGCAGCATATCCACTTTCACGTTATGCCTTGAAATTTAAAAAGCCCTTTATGTATACCATTTTGTTTATGACCGCTTTGCCGATTACTGCGGTAATGGTGCCTGTCTATCAACTCTTTATTTATATCAATATGCAGGATTCTCTCATCGGAACCATTTTGTTTTTGACTGCATCCGGGCTGCCATATGCGATTTGGATGATGAAAAATTTTATGGATTCTGTTCCATTGGAATTGGAAGAGTCCGCGTGGATCGATGGTGCATCCGTCTGGGCAGGATTAAGGAAAGTGGTTGCCCCATTAATGATTCCTGGCATTTGCACGGTCGCCATCTTTACCTTTTCCGGAAGTTGGGGGAACTTTTTCGTGCCGTACATCTTAATCCAAACTCCGGATAAATTCCCTGCTTCTGTGACGATTTTTCAATTTTTTGGTAATTTCGGAATGATCGAATACGGAAAGCTTGCCGCTTTCTCGCTGATCTATACGATGCCTTCAGTCATTTTGTATATGTTTTCACAACGATTTATGTCCCAAGGCTTCAGCCTCGGTGGAGCCTCCAAGGGATAATCATTATTTAGAGGAGCGTTTGATATGTTTTGGACTATTGAAAAGTTGGAAAGACGGATAGAGGAAATAGATTCATATCGTTATAGAAATATTCAGCCAGTGGCATCCTTACAAGCTCAAGATGATGAAGAAGGCAAGGTTTCGCAAAGGCCTCCCGAAGATGGGGCATGGAGAACAATGAATGTACAGGAAAGATGGGAAGGACGCGATAAGTACATTTGGCTTAAAACACTCATCCCAATTCCTGAAAATTGGGAACAACAAAAAATTGTCGGTGTATTTGATTTTGGAAAAACAGGCGGCGGTCATAATTCTGGGTTTGAGTCACTGCTGTATGTAAACGGGGAGCCCTATCAGGGCGTAGACATGAACCATCAAGAGGTATTTTTAGATAGAAGTCTGGCAGGGACGACCATTGAAATGTGCTTCCGGCTGTGGTCAGGGCTCGAAGGCGGGGGTAAGCCAACTCTGCAGGAACACCAGTTGAAAACGGCCTTTATCGCCTGTCTGGATGAGAAGGTAGATGATCTGTATTACACAGCTAGGGCTGCACTAGCGACGATCGAGTATCTACAGGAAAATCAGCCTGAGAGGCAAACACTATTAATAGCCCTAGACAGGGCTTTCCTGAAGATCGATTGGTCTGTTCCCGGTTCAGAAGGTTTCTATGATTCCCTTTATCAAGCACAAACGATTTTAAATGAAGAAATAGAGCGAATTCCGAAAAATTATCCTGTTACCGTAACGGCCATCGGACACACTCACATCGATGTGGCCTGGCTATGGAGGCTGAAACATACTAGAGAAAAAGCAGCACGCTCTTTTTCTACCGTTCTTCGTTTAATGGAGCAATACCCAGATTACGTTTTTTTACAAACACAGCCTCAATTATATGATTATATTAAAAAAGATTACCCAGAGATTTTTAAACAAATTGAAAGAAAAGTTCAAGAAGGCCGTTGGGAAACAGAAGGTGGAATGTGGCTGGAAGCAGACTGCAATCTGACATCGGGTGAATCACTTGTCCGTCAATTGTTGCTCGGTACTAAATTCTTCCGCGAAAACTTTGGGAAGGAATGCGAATATTTGTGGCTTCCAGATGTTTTTGGATATAGCTGGGCACTTCCGCAAATTTTAGTGAAATCCGGCATTAAAACCTTTATGACTACAAAAATTAGCTGGAGCCAGTTTAATAGAATGCCGCATGATACCTTTAAATGGAGAGGGATCGATGGAACAGAGATTTTAACTCATTTTATCACTACCCCTGAGGATGACCGCTGGTTCTATACATACAACGGACAGATTACTCCCCGTTCGGTAAAAGGGGTTTGGGAAGCGTATCGCGATAAAGCTGTGAACCAGGAGCTGCTCATTTCCTATGGTTATGGAGATGGCGGCGGTGGCGTAAATCGTGAAATGTTAGAGATGAGAAGAAAATTAGATAAGATGCCGGGCTTACCAGCTGTTAAGACAGGCAGAGCGGATGAATTTTTTAAACGCCTGCATGAGACTGTAGACAATACCGATCAATATGTTCACACGTGGGATGGAGAACTCTATCTGGAGTATCACCGCGGGACCTATACATCTCAGGCGTATAATAAACGGATGAACCGTAAAATGGAGCTGCTTCTCCGTGAAACAGAATGGCTGAATACATTAAATAGTGTACTTTCAGGTTCATGGTCAGCTTATCCTGTACAAAATTTGGATGAAAGTTGGAAGATCGTGCTACGCAATCAATTCCACGACATCATTCCGGGATCATCCATTCGCGAGGTTTATGAAGACAGCAAACTGGAATATGCTGAAGCGTATGAGCTTACGGCTAATGCCTGGAAGGAGGCTTCACAGTCTTTAGCCGTAAATCATGGCCAGCAATTGTATACGATTTATAATTCCTCTTCGTGGAAACGAAATGATACCGTTAAAATCAACACGAACACGACTGGAGAATTAGTGTGGAAGAAAGAGACAGGAGAGGTGTTGGAAGCACAGCAAACGGCTGATGGAGAATGGCTAGTCAAGGTTGATGAAGTTCCTTCCCTCGGAAAAAGCTCCGTTTATTATGAACAGGGAATGAATGAAACAGCTTCGCCTTTCAATGTTTCTGGAAATAATGTTTCTTCCAATTATTATGAGATTTCATGGAATGATAAAGGTCAGCTGACGAGACTATATGACAGGAAAAATAAAAGGGATGTTTTAGCCCCGAATGCATGTGGGAATGTATTCCAGGTGTTTGAGGATAAACCAATGCAATATGATGCATGGGATATCGATCTTTATTATCAAGAAAAGATGAAAGAAATCTCGACTTTGAAGGGATTGAAAGTCAGTGAAAATGGTCCAATTCGATGTGTGGTTGAGTTTACATGGGCCTATTCAAACTCGGTCATCAATCAGAAAATGACCTTGTATGTGAACAATCCGCGTATCGATTTTGAAACAAAGATTGATTGGCATGATCAAAACCAACTGTTGAAGGTAGCATTCCCTGTAGAAATTCGGGCAACAGAGGCGACATACGATATTCAGTATGGAAATGTAAAACGTCCAACTCATTGGAATACAAGCTGGGATTACGCTCGGTTTGAAACAGTTGGTCATCAGTGGGCGGATCTCTCTGAAAGAGATTATGGTGTGAGCTTATTGAACGATTGCAAATACGGACATGACATTAAGGATAATGTTATGCGCCTTACCCTATTAAAATCGGCTACTTATCCGGATATAGAAGCAGACCAAGGTGAACATTTGTTTACGTATTCCTTGCTTCCCCATGCTGGAAGCTGGTATGAAGGGAATACTGTACGGCATGCCTGGGAGCTCAATAATCCATTAACCTACGCAGTAGGCCAAACAGAAAGCGTTTCGCTTTTCAACGTGACTGCTCCGAATGTGATGGTCGACGCTGTTAAAAAAGCAGAAAATGGTGACCATGTCATTGTCCGGTTGCATGAATTTGCTGGTGCAAGAGGAACTGTCGAAGTAACAAGTGATTTCCATATTGATTCCTGGCAGGAATGCGATTTAATGGAAAGAAGCACTTCCGAAGTCCGAGGAAATGAGGCCTTTACGTTTGACATTAAACCATACGAACTTAAGACATTTATCGTTAAGTTAAAATAGGATAGAGGTAAAAAGGGGAGAATTCTCCCCTTTTTGCACGCTGGTTCGTGATCTTAAATCGGGCGCAAAAGCTTGCAGAAGAAAAGGGAGCTAGCGCCATTGAATTTGCCCTCGCTTATGTGCTGAACCAGCCTTATCCCATGGCTGCGACTATTAGTCCCGAAAAAGTAGAGGAGTTATTGTCTTCGCTCAGGGGGTCGGAAATATTGTTAACTTCTGAAGAAATGGACTTATGGGAATCGAAAATAGGAGGAGCGAAATATGATGAGACATAAAGTTTAGAACTTAGCCTAACGAATCTCATAAAAATGTTGGAAAAAGTAAACGCATAGAGTCTTACATAAGGTGGCGAATAGTAACATGAAAGAGATTGAAGTGGTTCATGTCATCTTTAAAACACATCTGGATATCGGTTTTACCGATTTAGCAGAAAATGTGACTGAACAATATATTAAGTCATACATACCCAAGGCCATTGAACTAGCAGACAGCCTTGAAAAAGAAGATTCTTCAATAGGTTTTGTATGGACGACAGGCTCATGGCTTATTCAGGAGTATTTGAGACAAGCAAATAATGAAGAGAAACGAAAAATGGAAGCTGCGATTCAAAAAGGATTTATCACATGGCATGGACTTCCATTTACAACACATACGGAATTAATGGATGCTGAGCTATTTCAATATGGTCTATCGATTGCAAAACGATTAGATTCTCAATATGGAAAACAGACATCCACTGCAAAAATGACGGACGTACCTGGTCATACAAAAGCAGTGATTCCTTATTTAGCAAGTAATGGAATTAAATATTTGCATATAGGAGTGAACCCCGCCTCAAAAGTTCCTTCCGTTCCTTCGATATTTGTATGGAAGGGGCAAGATGGTTCTGAAATTATCGTTAACTATGCGGACAATTATGGTGATGTTCTTAAACTAGATGACCTACATGAGATAATGGTGTTTGCGCATACCGGTGATAATTGCGGGCCACCATCAATTGATGATATTAAAGCAGAGTTTGCCAGTTTACAGGAAAGATTTCCTAACGCTGCCATAAAAGCATCTACTATGGATGCATTTGCTGCAAAGATACAGGACTTTAAACACAATCTTCCTGTAGTCCATGAAGAAATTGGTGATTCCTGGATACATGGAGTGGCTACAGATCCTAAGAAGGTAGCTCAATACCGAGAATTACTTAGACTCCGAAATAAGTGGACTTCTGAAGGTAAATTAGAAGTAAATAGTGATGAATATACACAGTTTTCTGATTGGTTGCTTTTAGTTCCAGAACATACATGGGGATTAGATGAGAAAAAACACCTCAATGATTATAAAAATTATTCAAAGCAAGATTTTCAAAATGCTAGAGAAAGAAATGAGATTGCTGAAGATTCGGTTCCAGATAAATATAGTTATATAGGTTCATTTGCCATGGATGAGTTTGACCGTTTATCAGAGCAAGCTTTTTCTGAATCACGGAAAAGTGGAACCTATCAACTATTCGAAAATTCCTGGAAGGAACAGCGTGGATATATTCAAAAAGCTGTTGCTGCCTTATCTGCTAATCTCCAAAAGGAAGTTTTTGTTGCATTCGGATCATTAGAGGCACAAAAGCGGGAACCGGGTAGTGAGACATTAGAAACGAACAAGTCTTATTCTCTTGGAGGGTTTACAGTACAATTTGCAGAGGATGGCTCCATATCTAGTTTAGTTGACGGGAACGGAAAAGAGTGGACGAACAGACAAAACCGGATTGGCGTTTTTGTTTACGAGTCATTTGGAGTAGAAAATTATTATCGATGGTTCGACGAATATGTTGAGAACACTAGTCAAACCTATCGATGGTCTGATGCGGACCAGGGAAAACCGGGGATAGAACTCGTCATTCCAAGACCGAAACATGAAATCTATCAACCTTCTATCCTTTCATTAAGCAAAATTGAAACAAAAGCAAGTGATGATGTAATCATCCATCTAAGTATGCCGAGACATGCAGTAGAATCATTTGGATCTCCAAAAGAGGTTACGATAGAATACAAGTTTTCTAAGAACAATGAACAAATAGATATTGAGCTTAATTGGTTCGATAAGGAAGCAAACCGCCTGCCAGAAGCAATGTGGTTTTCGTTTGCCTTGCAAGTTGATAATTCAAATATTTGGAGACTGGATAAGCTGGGTGAACAAATATCTCCACTAGAAGTTGTGAAAAACGGCAATCGAAACCTTCATTCTGTTGATTCAGGTCTATATTATTATGGGGCAGAAGGAGAAGCGGTAATCGAGACAAAAGATTCTCCACTAGTCTCATCAGGTGAAAAAAGACTGCTGCAGTTTGACAATACTTTTGCTTCATTAGAAGGTGGATTTCACTTTAACCTTTACAACAATATTTGGGGAACAAATTTCCCGATGTGGTATGAAGAAAACGGGAAAAGTAGATTTACGTTGAAATTGAAATCACATTAGTTATAAAAATGTAAAGGCCCAAGGTATGGGCCTTTATACTTTTTATCTGGGTAAAGAATTTTCTATAAACTTATTCCAGTCGATTCACTTTAATAAAATTTAGTCAGATATTCTAATCGTTCGAAAACAAAGTAAAAAGAGTAAATAAGCTGTGACGCTAAAAACAAAAGTTAGAACGATGGGTAGGAAATAGGTGATTGTTGCCATTACGCATACGATCATAATAATAATGAAAGTTGACGGAAAGCAGGTTAAGGATAGTAGGAACGAATTCTTCCACAATGTTTGTATGGAGAGATTATAATGCACCATTATTGTGACCATATAAATTGACATAATAACAAGTAAGAAACCTATGGTAATTAAAATTGATAAAATAACCGTACGAAACATGCCATTGAAATGATCAAGAATGCTAAGATTGGCATATGCAATTCCTAAGTAGAATAACCAAGCAAGCTCAAGAACCATGCTTTGCTTAAAATTTTCTTTGAATTTTTGAAAGAAGAGTCGAAAAATACTCGTTTCCTTTTTAGTCACCCATTCTCTAAAAACACCGAACATAGCAGCTGTAGAAGGGATGATAGTGAAGACTGGTAAACATGCTACAATCCAAAGTAGATTTAAAAAAAAGAGATTTGATACACGTTCAGTAATAGTAAAAAACTTCCCGTACTGCACTTTCATAAATATCCTCACTTCCCCTAACCAATTACTTGATTTGATAATAGCGCTCCGTCACAAATTTCGCAAAATCCCCTCGTACAATAGTGGTTGAATATTCGATTGGGATCATTTCAGTTGAATACGTAAGGGACTCTGATTGGAAAGATGGGGTGTTCTCAGGAATCCCTAATAATTTACTAATTTGCAGCGTTGGGATTACAGGCTCGATCGATTCAATAGATTTTAAGAATTTCAAACTATATTTTGTTTTAAGCAATTCGAATAAAGAGCCTGAACAATCATCATGAATTAAGTCAGGTGCTACTTTCCAAGGTACATAGGATGTGGAATGCTGATAAGGTTTTTGCCCGGCAAACCGCAAACGAACAAGCTTAAAGACAGGGTCGTTCGGCTGTATGTCTAAAGAATTTGCAAGAAATAAAGTTGCAGGTATCGTTTCGAGACTTAACACTTCGGAATGAGATTGAAGTCCCATACTCATCATTTGCTCTGAAAAACTTTTAATCGTTTGAGTAATCGTTTCTTGAATTTTTGGTTGTGCAACGAAGGTTCCTTTTCCCTGCAATTTGTAGATTCGTCCTTCTTGTTCAAGTTGTTGAAGAGCTAGACGAATGGTAGTCCGGCTAACTTCAAATTCCAAACAAAGAGCTGTCTCACTAGGAAGTTTCCCTCCTACTTGATATATTTCTTGATCGATCCGCTCAAGAATTTTTTCTTTTATAGAATAATACAATGCAGTTCCAGTTTTGATTTTCATATATTTCACTCGCCCTTAAAATTCTTTTCTATTGTAATCATGTTATAACAAGTTGACAAAAAAAGAAAGTTTAGATTTTTTTGGTAAGTTCGACTGAGTGGTGAAAAACGTTTTATACAGGGGTTTTAGTTGCAATTTATTATGAATTTAGAAAATTAGTGAAATTCGTATTGACGTTCCTTTGCCCATGTACTAACATAAGATGTAGTAACGACATAACAAGTTGTTCATTAACTTCACATCAAGAATTCTGCAACTTAAAATTTTTTACTTGAATTTGAAACCGTTTTCACTTAGGAGTATAAGATTTTAATATATCTCTATATTTTGAACACACCATGAAACAATGTAAGTGAGTACAGTTGTAATAACAACATTATGAGTAAGACTTCACGGAAGGAGAAACACATGGAAAAATATGATGTATTAGTTCAAGGAGTAGTGTCCACAGATGTAATATTTTCATCCATACCAAAAATGCCGAGTCCAGGAGAGGAAGTTTATTGCGGTGCATTTGAGTTCACATGCGGTTCAGCCTATACTACTGCAGTTGCTTTTGCAAGATTAGGCCTGAAAGTAGCGATTATTTCCCCTATTGGTAATGACGTGTTAAGTCAGTTTGTGTTAACCAGCCTTGAATCAGAAGGTGTATCTACCCAACTAATGAAAAAATTGAATCAACCTCTTCGAACGCTATCCGTTGCCATCAACTATGGTGGTGATCGTTCATTTCTTTCCTATCAAGATGATACAAAGGATTTCAACTTGGAAGAGTACACGAATTCTATTATTAAGAATGTGGATGCTTCCATCTTACACTTGGGAGCAGGGCCTCAGTCATTATCCTCCATTCAATTAGCAAAAGAAAAAGGAATGAAAGTATCGGTTGACATTGGATGGGACGAGAATTGGTTAAAGGATCCCAAATTAATAGAAATGATACAGCATAGTGACTTTTTCACACCAAATTTAAAGGAAGCTCTATATATGACCAGCAATACTTCTGCCGAAGATGCCCTACATATCCTTCAAAAGTGGTGTGAAGACACTTTGATCATAATCAAACTTGGACCAAAAGGAGCTTTGGTAGGTATACAAGGGGAAGATGTTGTAGTTCCTGGATTCAAGAAAAATCCTATTGATACAACTGGAGCAGGCGATGTGTTTGCTGCAGGTGTATTAACCGGACTTTTAAAAGGATATGAATTAGAGGAAGCTGTTCGTTTAGGGAATTTTTGTGGTGCATGCTCAGTAGAAGGTTTAGGCGGAGCGACTAAAAGTCCGTATTGGACCCAAGTAGAAGCAGAGTTTTTAAATACCAACAAACAAAATGAAACGGAGGAATTGGTATGAAGTTAACAGTTCTTGGAGGAGCTGGAATGAGAACTCCTCAATTAATCCAGGGGTTATTTAAACATCCTGACCTACATTTAAGCGAAGTGACACTATTTGATAATGATGAAAATCGACTTTTGGTGATGGGAGAACTTTCAAAATATCTTGTAGAACAACACCAAGCTACGTTTAAACTGACTTTTACTTCTGACATCAGAGAGGCTGTCAGAGGTGCTGAGTTTATCTATTCTGCTATTCGGGTCGGTCAAGAAGAGTCTCGAGTTCTTGATGAACGTGTATCTCTAAAGCATGGAGTTATCGGTCAAGAAACAACTGGACCTGGCGGATTTGCAATGGCATTGCGTACCATTCCAGTTATGATTGAGTATACCAAAATCATTCATGAAGTTGCTCCGCAAGCATGGCTCTTGAATTTCACGAATCCATCAGGGCTTCTTGCTCAAGCTCTAAATACATATGGTCATCATGATAAAGTCATTGGAATTTGTGATGCTCATGCGGGCATTAAAAATGCATTAGGGAAGTTTCTTGGAGTACCTCATACAAGACTACAAGCTACTTACTTTGGTTTAAATCATTTAGGATGGGTGCCTTCCGTGATCGTGGGCGGCGAAGATAAGCTTCCTGAAATTCTAGAAAACTATGAGTCTCTTTCACGTACTTCTCATATTTTTAGCTTTTTTGATCCAGATTTAATACGAAACATCGGAATGCTTCCAAATGAATATCTATACTATTTTTATTATACAGATCAGGCTGTAAAAAATATCAACGAGTCAAATGAAACTCGTGGGGAACAAATTGTTAAACTAGGAAGACCTCTTTTAGAGCGGTTGTATGATCATGTGAAATCAGGAAATGTGGCAAAAGCTTGGGCAGACTACAAGCAAACAATGGAAGAGCGAAACAACACATATATGTCACGTGAAACCTCTGGTAATGTTCATAATGTGTATGAGAAAGAAGAGAAAATTGAAATCACATATGAAGAGGAAGGTTACGAAGGTCTTGCTTTAAATATTATCAAAAGCATTAAATATAACAAGCAGCAAGTATTAACATTGAACATACCTAATAACGGTACAATAGCTGGGCTTCATCATGATGACGTGGTTGAGGTTCCTTGTTTAGTAAACGAAAATGGCTATTTTCCATTATCTGTTGGCGAAGTACCAGATGTAGCGATGTCGTTAATAAAGCCTGTTAAAACATATGAGAGATTAGCGGTAGAGGCAGCAGTTACCGGTGATTACGACACAGCGCTAAAAGCATTAACTGTGCATCCTTTAGTTCCTTCATATGCCGTGGCAAAAGCGATATTGGATGAATATTTAGAGGTTCACAAACAATATCTTCCACAATTTAATAGTGAGAAGCAGGAATTAATCAATTAAAAGACTTCCTCTAATGAAAGCATAGAAAAGATTAGTATGATGGTTTTTATGTCACTTTAATTTCCTTGAAAAATAATAACAATATCAAAGGGGAGAAAAACATGAATAGATCTTTAAAAAGATTTGGATTGCTACTATTAGGTCTTATGCTTATTGTCATGTCAGCATGTTCCAAAACTAGTTCAAACAACGAAACAACTAAAGGTGAAATTGTTATTAAATTTCCTCATTATTATGTAGGGACAGATCCAAATGCTCAATGGTTTAACAAAGTAGTAGAAAAATTCAATAACGATCATAAAGGTAAAATTAAAGTTGTTACTGAAGAAATCGCAGGAGAGCAAAACTATGTTGATAAAATGAAGCTTCTTTTGCAGTCAGGTGATATGCCTGATATTGGAATGTCGCCACTAGGACTACTTGATCTTGCCTACAAAGCAGGGAAAGCGGTTGATTTAACACCGTACTTAGAAGCAGATTCGGAATTTAAAAGTCAGTTCGATCCAAAGTCTTTGGAAGTGAATACATTCGACGGAAAAGTGTATGGTTTTCCTACATTTAGAGGAATGATGGAATACTACTATAATAAAGAACTATTTGAAAAAGCAGGGATTGCACAACCAGCTCAAACATGGGATGAATTGTTCAGTCAATTTGACACATTAAAAAAAGCAGGAATCACGCCTGTATCAATGGATACAGCAGAAACAGGGTGGCTTACATCTCTATGGTTCAATGCCATGATCGGGAGTCACAGTCCAGAGGGATTGGAATTTATGAACACCTATTTCCCAAAAGACTTTAATAAACCATACGTTGTTGATTCTCTAGAAAAAATTCAAACAATGTTTAAAAAATATACGACTAAAGATGCGGTCGGAGCAAAATATGATACTGCTGCCATGCACTTTTTAAATGGTGAGACGGCAATGATTGCTAACGGTCCATGGATGATCGGGGATTTCAGTGATACGAAAAAAGCAAAAAAAGGATTAGATAAGCATATTGGTGTTGCACTATTCCCTGGAAACACTTTATTTAACTCACCTGAAAAAGGATATTTTGTTTTATCGAAAGATAAGAAACATGCAGATGCTGCTGTTGAATTCTTAAAATTTCTTGTAAGTCCAGAGCATCAAAAGGAATTGCTATTGCTTAAAGGAGAGCTACCTGATTCTCCTAAAGTAGAAATTACAGACGATGTAAAACAGAAGTTTCCGATTTTAGCAGATTTCTTAACCCAAACTGAAAGTGCGAAAAATGAAATCTTGTATTATCAAAAAACATGGCACAACAATGTTCAAAATGAAGTAAGTAACATTTATCCAGCCTTGGCAAATGGACAACTTACTCCTAAAGAAGCTGCTCAAAAATTAACAGAAGCTGCTCAAAAAAATTAATACACAAAATAGGCTTTATCATGAATCGAAGGACGAAACGTCCTTCGATTCAACTTACATGATACTAGGAGGTGCAGCATGAAACGCAATCGACTTTGGTATGCTATTTTTCTAACACCCGCTGTTATCATATTTCTTCTTGTGTTTGGATATCCGGTTGTTAATGTTATCTTTACATCTTTTTTCGATTATAAAATAAATCAGCCGATGAAATTTATCGGTATTGATAATTACATTGCACTGCTTTCAGATCAAGCTTTTCTGATTGCGTTCAAAAATACGATTATTTGGGTGGCGCTGCAGGGTTCATTCCATGTGGCATTAGGTGTGTTGGTTGCATTGGTCCTATCACATAAACCATTGGGATGGAAGTTCGTTCGAACATCCTACATGATTCCAATCATCATATCCTCAGCCGCGAGAGCCATGTTGTTACTATATGTATTTAATCCCCAAATGGGTATGATCAATTCCTTCTTAAAAATGATCGGTTTTGAAGACTTTTCACTGAATTGGTATTTCGATCCATCTACATCGTTTTGGACTGTAACAAGTGGTTGGTTATTTTTTTCTGCTCTTATCACCATTATTGTTATGGCTGAAATTGCAACCATTCCCCAATCACTCTATGAAGCAGCAAAAATCGATGGTGCAACAAGGTTTCAAACGGATCTGTTTGTTGTCTTGCCATTATTGCGAAATGTAATAGGGATAAGTGTTATTCTTGCGACAACAAGTATGTTAAAAGAATTTGAATTAATTTTCTTAACGACAAATGGAGGTCCAAATGACTCAAATTTAAATTTACCACTTTATTTATATAAAGAAGCAATGATGTTAAACAACTATGGGTACGCAAATGCGATTGGGACATTGTTGATTTTCCTAGGCTTGTTCATTATTCTTGTCGCAACTCGAATATTTAAATTTGGACAATCGGATGTCTAGGTGTGAAGGAGAGATGAAATTTGCGAGATAGCACCAAACAAATTATATGGAAATCACTGACCTACCTCTTTTTGGCGTTAATTACGTTTATCTCAATTCTGCCAATTTTTTGGGTCGTAATATCTTCATTTAAAACAACACAGGAAATAACTTCAACACCATTATCTCTTCCAACATCACTTAGTTTTGATGGATATATCACGGCCATAAAGGTTTCACCGATTTTCCAATACTATGGGAATAGCATTGTAGTTTCTATAGCATCAACTGTATTCAATTTAATTTTTATGGGGATGGCGGCCTATGTTTTTGCAAGGG
Source organism: Neobacillus drentensis (assembly GCF_036962765.1). Taxonomy (GTDB): domain Bacteria; phylum Bacillota; class Bacilli; order Bacillales; family Cytobacillaceae; genus Neobacillus; species Neobacillus drentensis_C. The sequence goes on along the minus strand of NZ_JBALOS010000081.1, from coordinate 20,586 downwards.
TAAAATCAAAGGTTATCAATTTATTGCTTGCTGTAATGAGTATCACATTGTTTATACCAATTACATCTATGATGCAATCCATTTACAGTGTGGTTGAGTTTATCGGGCTTTATGATACAAAAACAGGGTTGGTTTTGGTATATACTGCCATTGGTATTCCCATTACCCTTTTTGTTCTTCGAAGCTTCTTCCTTACGATTCCTAATGAAATTGAGGAATCTGCTTACATTGATGGGGCAAGTTTTCTTCGTACGTTTTACTCAATTGTGGTGCCAATTGCAAGACCTGGGTTTGCAACAGCCGCGATTATTCAATTTATCAATTGTTGGAACGAATTTTTGTTTGCCTTAACGCTTACTTCAAGCAACGAAAATAGAACCGTTCCATTGGTGTTGAATTATTTTACCTCTATGTTCAGTTACGATTATACTGCGTTATTTGCCGCTCTTACGATGATTACCATTCCAAGCATTTTGATGTTTGTTCTTCTTCAAGAGCAAGTGGTGAGCGGATTAAGTTCTGGATCAGTCAAGGGGTAACTTGCAGTTAAAAACTCATGCCTTCTGATTTCAGGAAGCAAGTCCTGTTTCATAACGATCAGCCCGGATTCATATCCCGGCTTTTTTTCTTGTTCATTTTTGAAAGGGAATAATTTAGTACTTTTTACTCATTTTTTTCTAAAATAATATATCTGAATTTTTAGTAAAAATATCTAAAGAACTATTACCGTTTTTTTATTATAACTATAATGTAGGTTAATTAAGGCTGTGTAAGTTTTTTAAAGTAAAAATTGAAGGGAGAAAAAAGTATGAAGAAAAAGTTTTCAACAATTGCTAGAACATTAACTTTAACGATGATGTGCAGTCTTTTTCCATTAGGTTCTAGTTTGGCAAAAACTGAAGAAAAACCGGTCGATTTAGATATGTTGTTCATCGGAGCTCATCCTGATGATGAAGCTGGAGGTTTGTCTACATACGGACAGTGGATTGAACAATATAACTATCATATGGGCGTTTTGACAATTACACGTGGAGAAGGAGGAGGAAATGCAGTAGGACCTGAAGAAGGCTCTGATTTAGGTATTTTAAGAGAAAAAGAGGAAAGAAATGCTATATCCATTGCTGGAATCAATCATGTATTTAATCTAGATAAAGTTGATTTTTACTACAATGTTAGTGCACCTTTAACAGAAAAAGTGTGGGGCCATGATTCAACACTTGAAAAGGTTGTTCGTACAATTCGAATGACAAAACCTGAAATTATCTTTACAATGAATCCGTCTCCAACACCAGGAAATCATGGTAACCATCAATATGCGGCCAGAATGGCAGTAGAGGCATTTTACGCTGCTGCAGATCCTACAAAGTTTCCAGAGCAAATTTCAAAAGAAAGATTAAGTCCTTGGAAAGCAAAGAAAATTGTTTATCGTGGTGCAAACGGTGTAGGAACCAACTTGGGGGAAAAATGTGAAACTACTTTTGTTCCAGCTGAACCAACTGATAAAGTATATAGCATTTGGAGTGGAAGAAAATCAACAAAGCAAAACAAGACTTGGGGACAACTAGAACGGGATGCTCAAAGAATTTATGAGTCACAAGGCTGGAAGACATTTGAAGATGTCCCAAGTGATCCAAATCAATTGAGCTGTGATCGTTTTACAGAGTTTGACAGCCGTGTCCCGATAACAAAGGATAATCAACAATCGACTTCATTACTTGAAGGTGCACTTCTTTCTAATAAACAAGGTCTTCCTCTTGGAACAGAATTATCTGTTACAACTTCAAATTACAAAATTGTGCCTGGTGATACATTTGAAGTTAATGTTGAAGTAACCAACAATAGTGAAATGAATTTAAAAGATGCAACTCTAACTCTCGAGTTACCTGTTGGATTGGAAGCCGAGAAGAATGATCAAGTGTCTATTAAGCAGCTTAATAAAGGTGAAACGAAGGAGTTTAGTTTTAACGTAAAAGCCTCGCAAACTATGGAAACAAAAAGATATCGACTTAACGCTAAATTAGCTGTTGGGGAAAAACAAGGTTTTTCAAGCAGGGTAATTGAAGGTGTATCAGCTGTACAAGCCACACTTCAGCCATTGCCACACGTTAAAGAGTTCCAAGAATGGACGAAAAAAAATCGAGTACAGCATTTACAGAATTTGATTAAACCTGTATTTTCAATTGGATTAGGTGAAACGCGGGATATTCAAGTTAATGTAACGAATAATAGCAGCAATGTTCAAAGTGGAGAAGTATCTATTCAGCTGCCGGAAGGCTTCCAAACACTTCAGCCTTCAGTATCGATTGATTCTATGAAACCAAATGAAACAAAGGCAATCCAGTTTTCGGTTACGAATACAAATCCTTCATTAAAAACTTCTAATGAGGGAGGGACAAATGGTGATTACGACTTTACGATAACGACCAAAACAATGGATAAATCTGTGGTTCAAACTGCAGCCATTAATTTAGTTCCTATTACTGATATTCAGCAAGCAACAACTCAACCTACTATTGATGGTGAGGCGCACGAAGGTGAGTATCTTGATCAAGATATAGACTTAAGCCGAGTATGGGAAGGAACGGTACCAACTTCTTCTATGGACGCCTCAGGTCATGCCAAAGTAAGCTGGGACAAGGATGCCTTATATTTCTATGTGAACGTTCAAGATGATCTGTTAGGTACGGTCTTAGATAAGGCTGATGCAAAACGTCATTGGAGAACGGATTCCGTAGAAATTGCAATCGACCCACAAGGAAATTCAGAAAATACATCTTCCACCTTTAAGGTCGGTATTTTCCCAACAACGACAGAACATAAGCCTGCGGCATACCGTGATGCTGATAACCATCAGGGGCCAATCGAATTGACTGCGCCAGGAATGGAAATCGCATCAAAAATTAACGAAGATAATTATAATGGGTATTCGATGGAAGTAAGGATCCCTTTCTCTGTATTGCCTGCCGCAGTTGATCCTGAAAAGTTTGCCTTTAATATTTTCGTCTATGATTCAGATACAAAGGACAAAACAGGACAAACGCGCATAGGTTGGTCAACTTGGGGTGGTGTACAAGGTGATCCGTATCGTTGGGGACATGGAAAGCTAGAAGACTACCAACCGGATGGGAAGATATTGCAACAACCAACAGAACCGTTTTTCCCAATGGATGTTACGAAAAGTGTTTTATCGCCACAATCAATATTGCAGTCTTCTTTAAACGGAGTTCCACTAGCTAGCGGAAGGGCTGCTGAGCAAGATAGCATAATGATTTTGGGTCAGCCAAAAGTGGATCAAAGCACGGTGAAAGTAAAACTAAAAGCGCAAAATCCTGGCATAGCAAACGTGTTTCTATGGTCAAATAACCTAATCTTAGACAAGAAAACAATAGATTTTAAATTTAATCAACAATCTGAAGCCGTATTGCAATATCCGTCTGACAAATTACCTGAAACTGCCTATGTGCTTATTTCTTATGAAACAGAAGACGGTAAAACAGAAAGTATATCCTATCCGATAGGAAAATAATGATTATGAATTCCCTTGGCCAATTATTAATAGCCAGGGGTATTTTTTTATATCATAAAATTTTACTTGTTATTTTATTTGAAACAATTTTAAATTTCTAAGAAAATCAGCGTAAAACTTAGACATAAACCGATGATCTAAAATCGAAGTATTTATTAATTAGTTCAAAAAATCTGAATAAATAGTTAAATTTAATTAGATTTTTATTACATATTAAATTAAAATAGAGAAAATATAGAGTTGTTGAAATGAAGCTAACCATTTTAGGTGGTTCTGGTGCTGGATTACCGTTAATTGTAAGCGCTTTAATTTAGTGGGGTGATAAATTCCACATTTCTAGACTAGTACTCTATGATACAGATGGGAAGAAGCTACAGTTAATAGGATCATTGATAAAGCATAGTGTTTGGAAAAATTGAAATTTTTATTTATTGTGGGGGGCAATCCGTAATAGCAATTGGTGGATTTTACGGGGCATCATCTCAAAGTCTTGTATTAGATTCTATTAGTGTGAAGTCAGGAGTGTAATTATTGTCAAACTATCCCAAAGCCTTGCAAACATTTGTAGATCCTTTCCTTTTTCAAATATTTGTGGACCATAATGAAGGTGATTGGAAAATGCCTTTTGAGTGGCATGATTCCTTAGAAATTTTTTATACCTTGAAGGGGAAAGGACATTACTTTATAGAGGATAAATTTTATACGTTTCAAGAAGGTGATATGTTTATTATCGGCAACAATGAATTACATAAAAGCCAACTAATTGACGGGGAACCATTTGAGGCTTTAATTATCATGTTCCACCCTAAAATAGTTCGTATGCTACAAACAGATAATCAGTATGATCCGCTTACAATATTTAAGGAACGTCCACCTGGTTTTTCACACCAAATGAAGATGAATCAAGATGATCAGATCATTTTTGATATGATTAGGAAACAACTTCAAACAGAGTTTGAGTTAAACCGTGACGACTCGATGTGTAGTATCGTAAGTTTATTGAATTGGCTTCTTGTACTAATAAACAGACAATATGAGAAGGAAAAACAATTACCTTCTTTAAATCCTAAATACTCTTTTAAATTAAATAATACCATTTCAAAAGCTTTAGAGTACGTGAACGAAAATTTTTATAAAGACCTTAAACTTTCTGATTTAGCAGAAAACCTTTTTGTCAGTCCATCTTATTTAAGTAGAGAATTCAAGCGTATTACAGGATTTACTCTAATCGAATTTATCACATCAAAAAGAGTCAGACATGCAAAAAATTTGTTAACGCATTCGTATTTACAAATTACTGATATTGCAAGTCAAGTTGGCTATAACAATGTTACTCATTTTCACTTGGTATTTAAAAAAATAGTTGGAATGAGCCCAGGAGAATATCGGAAGTATGTTAGTAAAATAGATTAATAGTTTGGAGGATCATTTATTTAAATTGAATTTAAAAAAGTATTGAAATATCAATCGTATTTAAATATAATCGAAATAAGGTAAGCGCTTTCCTTTGGTGTGAGGAAGATGGAATTGGTTATGCTTTTATTATAATGGAAGTTCTCCATCACGAAAATTTGTTAACATTAAGACCAAAATTATAAAATTGAGAAAAGCACTTCGTGGTATATGAATTTAAAGCACGAAGAGGAGTATACAGATGAAACCAACCATTTATGATGTAGCTAAGGAAGCGAATGTGTCCATTGCAACAGTTTCCAAAGTAATAAATAATACGGGCCGAATCAGTGAGAAGACGAAAAACAAGGTCCTAGAAATCATGGAAGAACTCGAATATCAGCCGAGCAGTTTAGCTGCAGCTTTAACGGGAAAGAAAACGTTCACCATTGGAGTGCTTGTTCCCGATATCGCCAACCCTTTCTTTGCTGAAGTAGCCCGGGCGCTAGAAAACAATGCACGGGAAACTGGCTATGCGCTCATCTTGTGCAGTACAGATTATCAACGGGAACGCGAGAATGACTATTTGGAGCTCCTTGTTAAAAAACAAGTTGACGGCATAATCATTGCAACGGAACCTAAAGATCTGAAGAAATTCAAAAACCTTCACAATCGGAATATTCCTTTCGTCATGTTTTCTTTTGACCATCTTGCATTAGAATCAAACGTTGTTACTACCGATGATGTAAAAGGGGGGTATCTTGCGGGCCGTTACTTATTGGAAAAAGGGCATCAGAATATAGCCGTCATTACAGAAGCAGAACGTGCAAGCGGTCAATTACGTTTAGAGGGGTTTAAGCAGTCGCTCGTTGATGAAGGAATTAACATTGATAACACTTTAGTTATCCAGGCAAAATCTAAAATTGAAGAAGCAAAAAAAGCGGCGCATCAAATATTGGAGTTGGATACCTTGCCAACAGCGGTGTTTGCTACAACAGATTTAATTGCTGTGGTCTTTATAAATGAAGCACGGAAGGCGAAATTATCGATTCCGCATGATATATCGATCATTGGCTTTGATAACACGATCTACGCCGAAATAGCAGACCCTGGGTTAACGACCATTGCACAGCCTATTTCTGATTTGGCCAGTTATGCCATTCAGCAGCTGATGGAATCGATTGAAAAGCCAGGTATGCCTACTCACCGTATTATGCTTACCCCAACACTTGTAGAACGCGAGTCCGTAAGAAATATTAATAGATATCATTCATGAACCATAAGCGACCGAACTATCGGAAGCTTTTCATTATCACTTTTGGTTAAGCGCTTTACTGATATTGACCTTTATTCTTTAAAAAACTGTAAGATTAAGTATAAAAAGAGCAATATTTTATTAGAGAGAGCGCTTAACCATTTATGTTTGATCGTAAAAAAGGGAGGATTCAGTAATGACATTGACTGTAGGAATAATCGGAGCTGGACGTATTGGGAAAATACATGTTGATAATTTGAGAGGCATTCCACGCCTTAGAGTAAAAAGTGTTTCAGATGTAGCAATCGGACATCTTGAATCATGGGCAAAAGAGAAGCAAATAGAAGTTTTGACAACAAGTTACCTTGACATCCTAAATGATCCGGAAATTAATGCTGTATTTATTTGTTCGCCTACCAATACACATGCAAACATTATTAAAGAAGCTGCAACAGCAGGAAAACATATTTTTTGTGAAAAACCAGTCAGTTTTACTGTGGAAGAAACGGAAGAAGCACTTGCAGCTGTCGAAAAAGCTGGTGTAAAGCTTCAAGTTGGATTCAATCGCCGATTTGATCCAAACTTCCGTAAAATCCGTGAACTCGTCCAAGATGGTAAAGTTGGCCAGCCACATATTTTACGCATCACATCCCGTGATCCGGAGCCACCAAGTGTTGATTACATAAAGTCGTCAGGCGGATTATTCATGGACATGACGATACATGATTTTGATATGGCCCGTTATATTATGGGCAGTGAGGTTGTGGAGGTTTCTGCAACCGGGGCGGTACTGGTAAATCCAGCTATTGGTGAAGCCGGTGATATTGATACTGCTATTATTACGTTAAAGTTTGCAAACGGCGCTCTTGGCGTTATTGAAAACAGTCGCCGTGCTGCCTATGGATATGACCAGCGCTTAGAAGTGTTTGGTGACAAGGGTGCCGCACAAGCGGATAACAATCGCGCTAACAATGTGGAGCTTTCCACTGCGGAAAGTGTTTTTAAAGAGAAACCACTATACTTTTTCCTAGAACGCTACACACAAGCCTATACCGATGAGGTAACCGAGTTTGTTACTGCCATCCTTGAAAATCAACCAGTAAGCTGCAGCATTTTTGATGGCCTCCAGGCAGAGAGGATTGCCCATGCGGCTAAAAAGTCGCTTGCAATTGGAGCGCCAATTCAGTTGCAACAGGTTGGTCAATCGGCAACTGTCTAGTATTAGGAAACTAAACGGAAGGATGGAAGTTATATGAACCCGCTCAGATTTAATCAAGACCGCCCCCTCGATCTTATTGCAGTGGGCCGGCTATGCATTGACTTGAATGCCAATGAGACGAACCGTCCGATGGAGGAAACACGAACGTTTACGAAGTATGTTGGCGGTTCACCTGCAAATATCGCGATTGGTTCAGCTAGGCTTGGCCAGAAGACTGGTTTTATCGGAAAAGTATCGGACGACCAAATGGGCCGTTTCATTACAAATTACTTAGAAAAGAATTCGATTGATACAACAGGTGTGAAGATTGACCGGACAGGAGCCGTAACGGGCCTTGCTTTTACAGAAATCAAAAGCCCAGTAGATTGCAGTATTTTGATGTACCGAGACAATGTAGCGGATTTGAAGCTGCACCCATCTGAAGTGGATGAAGAGTATATTAAACAGTCAAAGGCACTATTAATCTCTGGAACTGCGCTTGCAAAAAGTCCGTCTCGTGAGGCTGTATTTGTTGCACTAGAATATGCAGTTAAACATGACGTAACGGTATTCTTTGACCTTGACTACCGTCCGTACACTTGGACGGATGAAGCAGAAACAGCTGTTTATTACAACTTGGTAGCTGAGAAATGTGATGTCATTATTGGGACTCGAGAAGAGTTTGACATGATGGAAAAACTGTTAAATAGTGTGGAATCAGATGATCAGTATACAGCTTCTCGCTGGTTTTCATACCGTGCCGAGCTCGTTGTGATTAAACACGGAGGCGCAGGGTCGATTGCTTACACAAAAGATGGAGCATCCCACAGAAGCGGTATTTACCGGACGAATGTATTAAAAACCTTTGGTGCAGGGGACTCCTACGCATCAGCATTCATTTACGGACTCATGAATGGGCAGTACGTATCAGAAGCGATGAAAATGGGAAGCGCCTCAGCATCGATTGTCATTTCCCGTCATAGCTGCTCAGATGCGATGCCAACACACGAAGAACTTCTTAGTCATATGGAAACAGCAGTTTATGAACTTGCTTAAAAGTGAGATTAATAGATTTTTAAATAGAAAGGATGATTCTCAGATGACAGCGACTACTGTAAAAACCTTAAAAAACTATATTGGCGGCGAATGGGTAGAGTCAACATCAGAAAAAACTGAGGTAGTTTATAATCCCGCAACGGGAGAAGAGCTTTCTATCGTACCACTCTCCACAAAAGAAGAAGTTGATCATGCTGTTCAGGCAGCAAATGAAGCATTTAAAACATGGTCTCAAGTTTCCGTTCCAAAACGTGCACGTATTCTTTTCAAATACCAGCAGCTTCTCGTGGACAACTGGGATGAACTAGCAAAGCTCGTTACAAAAGAAAATGGAAAAAGCTATTCAGAAGCCTATGGTGAAGTCCTTCGCGGTATTGAATGTGTGGAATTTGCTGCAGGTGCACCGACATTAATGATGGGTAAACAGCTTCCTGATATTGCAACCAATATCGAATCCGGCATGTACCGTTATCCGATTGGTGTTGTTGGTGGTATTACGCCGTTTAACTTTCCAATGATGGTTCCTTGCTGGATGTTCCCGCTAGCGATTGCTTGTGGAAATACATTCGTATTAAAGCCATCAGAGCGAACACCGATTCTTGCAGCCCGTCTTGCAGAATTGTTTGAAGAAGCAGGGCTTCCAAAAGGTGTATTGAATATCGTAAATGGTGCACATGATGTGGTAAATGGGCTTCTTGAACATAAGCTTGTTAAAGCGATTTCGTTCGTCGGATCACAGCCGGTTGCCGAATATGTATACAAAACGGGTACAGCTAACCTAAAGCGTGTTCAGGCACTTGCTGGTGCAAAAAATCACTCGATCGTATTAAAAGATGCCAATCTTGATGTAGCAGCAAAAGAAATTACTAGTGCTGCTTTCGGTTCAGCAGGTGAGCGCTGTATGGCGGCTGCTGTTGTGACAGTCGAGGAGTCTATCGCTGATGCGTTGCTTGCGACACTTAAGCAGGCTGCCGATGAGATTGTCATCGGAAATGGACTTGATGAAGGAGTCTTCCTTGGACCAGTTATTCGTGAATCTCACAAAGAACGTACTCTTGGTTATATTGAATCAGGAGTTGAGCAAGGGGCAACGCTCGTCCGTGACGGTCGTGAAGACGATGCAGTAAAAGGAGAAGGCTACTTTGTTGGTCCAACTATCTTCGATCATGTGACCCAAGAAATGAAAATCTGGCAGGATGAAGTTTTTGCGCCAGTACTTTCCATTGTCCGTGTTCAAGATTTGACAGAAGCAGTAGATTTTGCAAATGCATCACCATTCGCAAATGGCGCCTGCATCTATACAGACAGCGCATCAGCTGTCCGTCAATTCCGTGAAACCATCGATGCAGGTATGCTTGGTGTTAATGTGGGTGTTCCGGCTCCAATGGCGTTCTTCCCGTTCTCAGGCTATAAGGATTCTTTCTACGGTGATCTACATGCGAATGGAACGGATGGAGTCGAATTCTACACAAGAAAGAAAATGCTAACAGCTCGATATGTAAAGTAATTCTAGAAATAAAAGGGAAGTAGTGGGATGGAGACAGTCCGTGCTGCATCCCTTTTTCTTTTTTGAAAAAAAGCCATATCTTTCTGGATGAGAGGGGATTAAATAGTGGGTACGATTCGATTAACAACAGCACAGGCGCTTGTAAAATTTTTAAATGCTCAATATGTAGAGTTCGATGGGAATCAACAACGGCTTATCAAAGGCATTTTCACGATTTTTGGTCATGGAAATGTGCTAGGACTTGGTCAGGCATTGGAAGAAAATCCTGGAGAGTTAGAAGTCTATCAAGGCCGGAATGAACAGGGAATGGCGAATGCAGCGATGGCTTTTGCCAAGCAGAAACATCGTAAACAGATTATGGCCTGTACTGCTTCGGTCGGACCGGGATCAGCCAATATGGTGACGTCTGCAGCAACGGCAACCGCGAACAATATTCCTGTTCTTTTGCTTCCTGGTGATGTGTTTGCCTCCCGACAACCTGATCCAGTATTGCAGCAAATTGAACAGACTCATAATCTATCTATTTCCACGAATGATGCCTTCCGTGCCGTGAGTAAGTATTGGGATCGTGTCAATCGTCCAGAGCAGCTAATGTCTGCACTCTTGAACGCGATGCGTGTGTTAACCAATCCAGCCGATACTGGTGCGGTGACGATTGCGCTGCCACAGGATGTACAGGGAGAAGCATGGGATTATCCAGAACGATTCTTTGATAAGCGAGTTCATCGAATCGAGCGCCGTCAGCCGTCGACTGAAAGTGTCCACGATGCAGTGAAACTCATTCAAACGAAGAAGAAGCCTTTACTAATATTAGGCGGAGGCGTGCGCTATTCTGAAGCCGCTGATAGTTTCTTACAATTTGCTGAAAAATTCCATATTCCTTTTGGTGAAACACAGGCAGGGAAAAGCGGTGTGGAAAGCACACATTCACTAAACTTAGGCGGACTTGGCGTTACAGGTAATTCGGCGGCGAATTCCATTGCACAAGAAGCGGATTTAATTATTGCGGTAGGCACTCGCTTTACTGATTTTACAACAGCTTCTAAGCAATTGTTTGGTGAGGCAGCCATTTTGAGCATCAATATTTCAGAATTCCACGCAGCGAAATTAGATGCAGTGAGTGTGGTTGCTGATGCGAAGGCAGGGCTTGAGGCGATTTCTAACCAACTTGGAGACTACGTTTCCGGATATGAAAATGAAATCGTGGAAGCGAAGCGTGTATGGGGGGAAGAATTAAATCGTCTTTATGGCATTACATATGGAGAAAACTTCATCCCGGAAATCGCAGGTCATTTGGATGAAAAGCTGTCTGAATATAAGGAAGTTCTTCATTCCGAACTAACCCAGACACGTGTGATTGGCAAGGTGAATGAGATGCTTGATGACAATGCCGTGATTGTTGGGGCGGCGGGAAGTTTGCCAGGCGACCTGCAGCGGATGTGGGTATCGAAAACACGTAACACCTATCATATGGAATACGGCTATTCTTGCATGGGTTATGAGATTGCCGGCGCTTTAGGTGTGAAGTTGGCAGAACCAGACAAGGAAGTGTATGCGATGACTGGGGATGGAAGTTATCTGATGCTACATACTGAACTGGTTACTAGCCTTCAAGAAGGTAAAAAAATTAATGTTATCCTGTTTGATAACTCTGGATTCGGCTGTATTAACAATTTGCAAATGGGAAATGGCATGGGCAGCTTTGGTACAGAATTCCGCAAAAGGAATCAAGTAACAGGAAAATTGGACGGCCCGGTCATGGCAATTGATTATGCCAAGGTAGCAGAAGGCTACGGAGTAAAAACGTATTCTGTTCGGACAATGGAGGAACTTGAAGCAGCCGTGAATGATTCGAAAAAACAAGCGGTCAGTACGCTGATTGACATCAAAGTACTTCCTAAAACGATGACAAATGGCTATAACGCTTGGTGGAATATAGGTGTAGCGGAAGTTTCTAAAAACGAAGGCATCCAAGCCGCCTATGAAAGAAACCAAACAAATCTAAAAAAAGCACGTGCTTATTAAGAGGAGGAACGAGGATGTTTGAGGGAAATCAAGTTAAGTTGGCGATTGCGCCAATCGGATGGACAAACGATGATATGCCAGAGCTTGGCGGTGATGTGACATTCGAGCAATGTATTAGTGAAATGGCGCTTGCAGGATTTTCCGGCAGCGAGGTCGGCAATAAATACCCTCGAAATCCTGAGGTTTTACAAAAAGCATTGTCAATTCGGGGCTTAGAAATTGCGAGTGCTTGGTTTAGCAGCTTTTTAACCTCTAAACCATACGAGGAAACAACAAGGGAATTTATCAAACATCGAGACTTTTTACATGAAATGGGTGCGGAAGTTATTGTCGTTTCTGAACAAGGCAATAGCATTCAAGGGCAAATGGAGACAGCGCTATTTGATCATAAGCCTGTTTTTACAGAAGGAGAATGGCAGCTTTTAGTCAAAGGGTTACATCTTCTTGGCGACCTCGCAGCTGAAAAAGGGATGAAAATTGTCTATCACCATCACATGGGTACAGGGATCCAAACGACAGATGAAATTGACCGCTTGATGGCGGAAACGGATCCTAATAAAGTATCACTTCTATACGATACGGGCCATCTTGTTTTTTCTGGTGAAGATCATTTACACGTACTAAATAAACATTTGAGTCGTATTCATCATGTTCATTTAAAAGACGTACGAATAGATGTGGCTAATAAGATTCATGAAGGGAAATTGAGCTTTCTACAAGCCGTTAAAGATGGAGTATTTACGGTGCCTGGAGACGGAGTCATTGACTTTAAACCAGTTTTTGAAGTATTAGATGCTGCTGGTTATAAAGGCTGGTTTGTTGTAGAGGCTGAACAGGACCCTGCAGTTGCTAACCCATTTGAATATGCATTAAAAGCACGAAAATATATTCGTGAAACGAGTGGACTGTAAAGGAGAACGACCATGACATTAGTAAAGATGAAAGAAATCTTGGCACACGCTGAGGAGAATCAATACGGTGTAGGTGCCTTCAGTGTAGCGAATATAGAAATGGTGATGGGAGACAATATAAATGTATGAAAAACTTGGTGAATTCAAACATGGCTATACCACGATAGCTGATATGGAAAGCAAACATCCTGATATGATGCAGGATATTGGTATTTACACGTTGGCTGAGGGTGAAGTTGAGTCGCTTTTTGACGGTAGCAAAGAAACTGCCATCCTTCTTCTTGAGGGAACTGTCCGCATAGAATGGAACGGCGAATCCCGTGAGATAAAGCGCGACAGTGTATTTGAAGAAAATCCGTGGTGTCTGCATGTACCAAAAGAGGTAGAAGTGAGGGTCACTGCACTTAAGAGCAGTGAGATACTTGTTCAAAAAACGGATAATGAGAAACTATTTGAAGCGAAGTTATATACTCCGGAGGATTGTGGGAGCACGATTGCTGGTGAAGGAGTTTGGGACGGAACGGCAGAGCGTGTGATCCGTACTATTTTTGATTATAATAATGCTCCTTATTCCAATTTGGTAATTGGAGAGGTTATTTCCTACCCTGGCCGCTGGTCCAGCTATCCGCCGCATCATCATGACCAGCCTGAGGTATATTACTACCGTTTTGATAAGCCTCAAGGCTTTGGATGTGCAATGGTTGGGCCCGAAGCTTATCGTGTCGAACATAACAGCTATATTACGATTCCAGGTGATCTTGACCATCCGCAAGCAACTGCACCAGGTTATGCGATGTACTTCTGCTGGATGATTCGCCATCTCGAAAACAATCCTTGGACTGACCGGATCATGGAGGAAGAGCATAAATGGCTGCTCGAGCCAGACGCGAAAATCTGGCCAGAAAAATGAGATTGTAACCACCTTTCATAAAAAAATTTATCTTCTATGAAAGTAGTCTAAAAGTCCATATAAGGCCGACTATTTACAAGCTGTAAATAGTCGGCTTTTATTTATGTGAAAAAATGGAGATGGTGATTTTCTTGTTTGCTCAGTCCTTGGCAAACGTTTTTTTTCTAGGCTACATTTTCTTTTTCACGTAATCATTGCGATACTTAGCAGGTGATACGTTCATCATCGAAGTAAATACGCGTGTAAAGTAATGCACTGACCCAAAGCCGGTAACATCAGCTATCTCTTTAATAGGAATGCTTGTCATTTCAAGCAGGCGAGCTGCCTCCTTTACCCTTTCCTTACGAATATAATTGGAGAAACTTTCACACAGCTCATTTGAAAAGAGCCTTGATAAATGACGACTAGAAATGTGAAGGTAGTTGGCAACATGTTCTAGCTTTAATGGTTCTGATAAATTATCACGAATGAACAGCTTTGCTTGATATAAATGGGTTGGAGAACTATTAAAGATTTTTTCTTGACTTCGACATCTCTGATTTGCTTCGGAAAACATAGTGTTAAAGGAAAGTATGAGTGTGTGTGCCATATTAGTAATGAAGTTAAAATCGTTGGTACCGCCGTTTGAGGTGTAATCTACCAATGCCCTCCATATTAAGGAAGTTGGGGAATCATCAGCAACACTGACACAAATCTTATTTGTTTTCGCCAGTAGATTAAACATGCTGATGGCCTCATCCTTTGATTTTTCATGTAAAATCTCGAAAGCAACATAAACAAGAAAAAGTCCTGTTTTACTTAATATTTGGTGTTGAATGTTTGGGCGGGATAAAAATACTGTACCTTTCTTTAACGTATATTGTTCATCCAAGTCTTTATATAGTCCTTCTCCACTTAGAACATAACAAACTTCAAAAAATGAATGCTTATGTAACGGATTGTTAAATTGCTCCGGGGTAACGCCCCAATAATGAACCTTAAAGGCAATATCTTCTCCAAACGGCCACAATGCATATTGATTCAAAATTCCTTCACTGAGTTGACATGATTGGACAACCAAAAATATCCCTCCGATGTCTTCATAAGACAAAAAAGTAGCCTATTATGATAAAGACTGAAATTACTTAATTTTTTAAAATTATAACAAGTATTCTATCAATCTTAAAGGAGGAAAATATCATGATAACGTTAAAGGATGCTGATTTTTACAAAGAAAATGGATACTTGCTTGTTAAAGGGGTTTTTACTAAAGATGAAGTAGAGCAAATGAAAAATGCGGTCGAACAGATTATTCAACGTGCAGCAAATACAAAACTTGATCGAAATCATGCTTGGCAAGGGGAGTATAACCCAGCAAACGAGTTAAAAAAACTTGTTTTAAAAGGGTTTCATGACGTTCATTATCATGATGCATCTTTCTCCAGAGCTATTATCCATCCAAATATGGTGTCGATTTTGCAAAAGCTTATCGGACCGAATGTGCAATTACATCACTCCAAAATGCTGGTTAAACCACCTGAAAAGGGAGCAGCTTTTCCAATGCATCAGGATCATCCGTATTTTCCACATGAAAGTCATACCATGTTGGCTGCTAGTGTTCATCTGGATGATGCAGACTTGGAAAACGGATGCCTGAGGGTAATACCGAAATCTCATAAAGAAGGATCAATCCCTCATGTAGGGTGTCACTACTTAAATCATAAGGAATATCCGATTTCCATAGGGACTCCGTGCCCTGCCGAAGCAGGCGACGTTCTGTTTTTTAATTATTTAACCATACACGGTTCGGATAGTAATCGAAGTAACCGGCCGCGTAGAAATGTATTATTCCAATATCGTGATCCATCGGATAAACCGGCTGCCGATGTACACGTGAACTGGGGGCAAGGCTTGATGGTCTGTGGAGAAAATCCAACCTTCCGTGATTATCAGGCTGATTTTGCCTCGAAAGTAGAGAATGGATAGTTGATAGCAACAATTTTGGTCGAAACACACATACTTTCGTTTCTTCTAGGTCCAAACTATCGATGTACTGTCGAAGAGATTGGTTTTTAGATTGATGGAAATGATAAAATGGAGATGCTGTTTGATATTTTTAGGGTGATGGTTGTTACACTTAATCTCTGACAACCATCGCGCCGACGGTAGAGGCTGTAGGGAGAAGTGTTACCAGCACTTCTCTTTTTAATTTTATACCCTTTATACACAGAAAAATTCCTGCATAAAAGATATAAATAGGTAAGTTTAGGAAGATTAAGCATTTAACTATTCGGAGGATATAAAAATGTTAATAGAGAAAATAATAAAATTTGAAAATAATTTTGCAGAGGTTCAATCTAAAGTTATAGAAAAACCTTTTGGTAAAATCTTTTATGATAAAAGTAATCCTTTATCATATGATAGTAATCATGCATTCATTAATGATGATTCTGACTATGAATTCGCAATAAAAGAGATTGTGAATTTTTATCAATCAATAGATATAACTCCACAAGTGTATACATTCTCAAGAAATAAAAGTAAAGTTGGTCAATATTTAGAAAGTAAAGGATTTAAGAAATCACTAGATGAAATTTGTTTCTTTGTCCAAAAAAATAAAAAAATAATAGATATTCCTCAGACCCTTCATGTTAAAAGGTTAAACCATATAGATGAAACAATAAATGAATTACTCTGCTCTGATAAAGAACAAGGTGAGTGGGGGTATAAATCTCTGTTAAAGTCGATAGATAAGGAAAATTTTTATTTGTTTGGTGGATACGTTGATGGAGAATTAGTTTGTATAGCTTCTTTGTACCACAAGAATGATATTTCTAGGGTAAATGATGTATTTACTAAAAAAGATAAAAGAGGTAAGGGTTATGGCAGCCAATTAATTAACTTTATTACTGATTTTAATGATAAGACACTAAAAACAGTAAGTTATTTATATGCTCACAATCCTAATGCAATAAAAGTTTATAAAAAAGCTGGATATGAGGAAATAAATGCAATTGTGAGAGGTTGTTACTGGTTAGAATAATACCCATCCCAGTCATGCCCAATTAGAAGTAATCAGTTTTTATCAGCTGGCAGGGGAGAAACGTGTCTGTCATCAATCTGTCCTATTTAGGCATCCGCATCATTCTGCACCCTTAAAGCACTTAACTGATAGAAATTTCGGAATATCAATTCTAGACACAAATAGGTCGAATAGGTGCATTTTCTTTTTCAGATAATTCTTTTACTATTTTCTTAAACGTTTTAATTTAAAGAATTGAAGGGAAGGATTATTATGTTTGAACCTGTAACAGTAAAACATACATCTCCATTAAGTCCTGAACAAGTGAAACAATATGAAGAAGACGGCTATTTAGTCATTAGGAATGGTTGTAGCAATGATTTGATTGAAGCATTTAATTCTCATATTTACACCATTCGTTCAACTGAGAAACTTCCAGATTGGGCGCATCCGCGTAAAGGGCATGAAATTAGTGACAAGGATCGTTTCTCGGTGCGTTTGTTTAACCCTCATTTGCACGATGGTTTTTCATTACAAATGATGAAATTGCCAATAATTCGCGATACTTTAGCACAGCTATTAGGCGATGAAGCGGTAGGTATTCAAAGTATGTACTTCTATAAATCTCCAGGCTCTCCGGGACAAGCGGCCCATCAAGATTATTATTATATTGATAACAAGCCTAATACGTTAACAGCCGCATGGATTGCGATGGAAGATGTTGATGAGGAAAACGGTTGTTTATGGGTCATTCCCGGAAGCCACAAGGAAGGATTACTGCCTCATGGAAGAGTAAAGGATGTTAGCGAGCATGAAGCATGGACGGACGAAACGGAAGGCGCAGATTTGTCAAAACAAATACCCGTTGTAATGAAAAGCGGAGATATCGTTTTCTTCCATAACTTATTGATTCATTCCTCTAGGAAAAACCGTACAGATGACAGATGGCGCAGATCTTATGTATGTCATTATATTCGTCATGATTCAACCATTGAAAGAGAAGATTTGAAGAATAAGATTTCTTTATCATAATTAACCTTTATCGAAAAGAAGGAATAGTAATAGAATTTATCGAACGTAATAACTCGATTATTATTTAAGATTAGGGTGAAGAGACGATGAACAATACTACTATTAGGGCGGCTGAGAATCCGCCCCTTTTCATAAAAAATGCCAACGCGGGTTCTATCGTTTATCCTCCTGGGGGTCAGTATGGTCCTCGATTTCAAAATGATTTGCAATTAGTTTTGCTGCATACTGGCTCGATGAATATATACATTGACGGAGTTTCAAATCAGATCCCAATCGGTCATGTTGTATTCTTAAAACCGGGTCATCATGAAAAATTTATTTTCGCTAAAGAGGAAGAAACCTGGCATCGCTGGATAACGATTACTGCAGAGTCTCTTAGCGAAAAAATGTTAGACGAATACGAAAGTCTTCCTTTATACATTCCTATCTCTGATAAAATGAATCAATTAATGAGCCTAATGATGGCGATTCACCGTGATCATTCCGAAGATAACCATGAAGTAATTTGCTCGTTAGGTCAGTCATCCATGTTGCTTTATATTACGGAATGCCGTAAACAGTACATAAGCAAGGTCCATCCATCAGTACTAATGGCAAAAGAAATCATACATGAGAAATTCCACGAAGATTTGTCGTTAAAGGATTTAGCCGATAAAAGCGGTGTATCCCCGGAACATCTCATTCGTTTA
This sequence comes from Neobacillus drentensis, assembly GCF_036962765.1. Lineage (GTDB taxonomy): Bacteria > Bacillota > Bacilli > Bacillales > Cytobacillaceae > Neobacillus > Neobacillus drentensis_C. The sequence continues at coordinate 2,084 of NZ_JBALOS010000081.1, read as the reverse complement.
TTTCAAAAACTTGAAAATAAAACTCCTATTCAATACTTATGGCAATATCGAATCGAACGCGGGATGGAACTTTTGCGTAATACGGGACTGCCGATTGGGGAAATTGCCTACCAAACTGGATTTAAAACATCGTACCATTTTGCTCGTCTAGTCAAAAAACATGCAGGTAGTACACCTTCCGAAATACAAAAACAAGCTAACAGTTTACTGTGTACTGAGAAGAAAACCGAATCTAGTAATTCAAGTAAGCGTTGAGTTTATCTATAAAAGCCCGGATGGTGAAGATGGACCGGGTAAATATGCAGTGGAGCAAGTCAGAGCGAACGGCTACATCATTTTTGATAAAGTGATTTCCGAAGATAAGATCACTCAATTTCGCAACAAATTTAAGGAGTTGATAATTTGGAATTAAAAATAGTTAAAGCATTGTGGGGAATGACGGAACCGTTAGAAGAGAGCTTTAAAATGATTAAAGAGGCAGGATACTCAGGTGTAGAATCTGTATTGCCAGATAAGGATGTTGAAAATCAATTTAAAGAGCTTCTTGAGAAATATGAATTAGATTATATAACGCAAATATTAACTAGTGGAGACTATTTAGCCTCATTCGAAACACAAGTGGAACGTGCACTTGAATTCAAACCACTTCTAATTAATTCTCACAGTGCAAAAGATGATATGAATTACAATAATCAATTACATTTTTTTGAAAATGCAGTTAAAATTGAAAAACTCGTAAATGTTCCAATTGTTCATGAGACGCATCGAGGTAGATCTATGTATACTCCATGGAACACGGTGAGATTGCTAAATGATGTTAATGATTTAAAAATAAATGCGGACTTTAGCCACTGGTGCTGTGTATGTGAATCTTTGTTAGAAGACCAAACAGAAAATTTGGAAATTGCAATGAATAGGGCATTTCAAATTCATCTTCGTGTAGGATACCCTGGTGGACCTCAAGTGCCTGATCCTAGTGCACCGGAGTATAGAAATGAATTGTTAACACATGAAAAATGGTGGAAACAAATCTATCTAAAACGTCAAAAAGAGGGCCATTCTTTTTTAACAGTTGTTCCTGAATTTGGTCCTCCACCATTTTATATGCATACATTGCCTTACACCAATCAACCTGTAAGTGATTTGTGGACTATTAATCTTTGGATGGCAAATAGATTTAGAGAGCAAATTGAAATGCTTAATGAGGTTTTATAAAAGGGATTCCGCCCCGTCAATAAAGATTTCGCTTCCCGAAATATGGCTGGCTTGGTTGGAAGCAAGGAAAAGTACCAAGTCGGCGACTTGTTCGGGTTTTCCTGATCTGTGTTCCAAAGGCTGATTTCCTTCCGGATATTCTATGGGTATTTGCACCTTTTTCAATTTCTCTTTTTCTTGCCATGTGTTTTCACCAATATTTGTTTCAATGGCACCTGGGCAGACAATGTTTACTCTAATACGATACTTGGCTAGCTCAAGTGCTGCCATTTTTCCAAAGCCCATCTGGCCAATTTTGGATGTACTATACGCAGACATTCCAATGTTTTTATAGATCCTGTTTCCATTAATTGAACTAGTAATAATTATACTCCCCCCATTTGTCTTTAAATGTGGGATTGCATATTTAACAGTTAAAAAAGTGCTCGTTAAGTTATTGGAAATGGTCAAGTCCCATTCATCGAGTTCCAAGTCTTCAATTGGCGCAACTTCCCCATTAATTCCAGCGTTAGCGAAGACAACATCCAGTCTTCCCCACTGATTAATGGTTTTTTTGTAACAGTTCTCTACTTCCTCTGGGTGTGAAACGTTGGCTTCCAATACAAGTGCTTCACTACCCATTTCTTCAATTTGGTTTTTAACTTCTTCCACGTTTTCTTTATGCAAATCTACTAAAGCAATCTTTCCCCCATTTTGAGCAAGCTTTACAGCAGCAGCCCTTCCTATCCCTGAGCCAGCCCCTGTAACTAAAGCAACCTGATTATGAAGTAGTTTCTCCACTAAAAAGCCTCCTAAAAATGATTATGTATATTAATATATCCACTATAGAGATTTTAAACGTAAAAATTTACTTAATCAGGTACAACCTA
>NZ_JBALOS010000080.1:0-7327 GCF_036962765.1 Neobacillus drentensis | reverse complement strand
GTGCTTATATATGAAGTTACAACTATGGCTTGATGAGAGTGGAGACTTTCAGGATGCAGGGAAATTAAATAGAAATCCGTCGCTCGTCGGTGGGATCCTAATCAAAAAGGGCATCATTAATGAAGACACCGCCAGAAAACTGCTGGGGAAATCATATGTTCATTTTTTTGAGGAAAAGTCTGATTACACCTTGAAAATTTTAGAAGAAGTTCACTCCCAAAAAGGCCATTTTGTTATTTTTCAAAATGAAGAGCGGTTAATGGTGATTGACGGGGATACAACCTACTTAAATGTACTTTCAGAGGGGATAATACAGCTTCTGCTTAAATTGTCAGCGCTTTATGGTAATTTTGAATTAGACATATGCATCGCCTTACGGAAAAACGTTTCGAAAGGCTATGGTGTGATTGATAAAGAACAATATACAAATAGATTGAAAGAACGTGTCATTGTAGGTCTAGCCCGAAAAACCTTAACTAGAAAGAATGCTTGGAAATATAATATCCAGTTTGATGATGCCAGAACGAATCCTCAACTGATGCTGGCTGATGGAGTTTGTAACACGTATTTAACGAGAACATCGTCAAAGTTTACAGACGGACAAAGGGAAATCATCAGAAGGCTGTATAAGGAAGAGTTTATTTTTTCCTTTTATGAAAATACTCCTGAAAATGGAATTCAACGCATGCTGGCAGAAGGAAAATTCAGTCATGCACTGTTTGAAATTATAACAAACCAATATTTGGAAAACCGTAGTTATTATATCGACCTAATATTAAATAGATTGAAAGTATTAGATGATTACAGTATGAAAGTCCATTTTCAGGAATTCTCGATTAACTTGAATACATTAATTAAAATTGATCGGAGATATAGTTTTACGAAACCAATATTGGAAGGAATCCAAAATGAGTTGATGCCAAAGCTGGAGGAAAACGAGATCCGGGCAACGGAGTTTATCTTGGATATCATTTTATATTTATATACGTTATACACCCACGAGGGCAGTGTCCTAGCAGATCAACAAGATCAATTGTTCTTAACGCACATCAATAAAGTGGATGACATTATGACGAAGATAACCTATATCAATATGTACAAGATCCGCAAAGGTGTCCATGAAAAGAATATGCTTAATATTACGGAATCGATTAAAGATTTATCCCACGCCATCAACGTGCTCGAAGAGATGATCGGGATGATGAGCATTTTGGAAGATGAAGTTTTGGATACGGCCAAGGATTCCAATAAGTTTGAGTCGCTGGGCAAGGCCTATGGTACTAGAGGCCAAGGATATATGATGCTATTACCGGGAAATCCTGATTATTTATCATTTGCCATAGAGGATTTTGACAAGGCTTTACAGCATTTTACAACAGATAATGATAAGGAAAGACAGTATATTTATAAGTCCTTTGCTTACAGCGAAGGAAAAAAGTTTGAGGAAGCAATTGAGCAATTATTTTTATCTTGTAGTCTATTTGTGGAGCATACATCTTTTGAGGATTTCCTGTCTCATTTAAAATCCCAGGATACTAGTAAAGTCATTTTTAAATACTACAGCTACATCAAATTGATGGCGCTGGCGAAACAGGNNGATCAAATGTACCAAGCAATGAATTCTGCAGGGATCACTCCCGAATACATTGAAAAAAAATATACTTTTCCCCATCCTCTGCAATTCATTCATTGGTATATGGCAATTTTTGCTGAAGCCAACGGAAAGCAAAGTTTGGCCAAACGCAATTTAAACCGGGGGATAGAAATATTAGAAGAGCTTCCGCTAAGCCAAATTACACTGAAAGTCATCCAACTGGGTATGCTCGCTGAAAAAGTTCGGATGTCGAGCAACTCCAACGAGTCTGCACAAGCAAAGGCACAGCTATTAAACTTGTATAAGGAGATTAACAATGAGCTAAATCCCAGCGTTGCAAATTATTTAGATTTGTTACATGACAAAACAGTTCAATCATTAACGAGTAAGGACTTACAGGAACTAATATCAAAGACTATCTGCATAAATTAACATCCATGAACTGAACCATGTAGGAGGAGCATTATGTCATTACAGGTAAAGGAAATTAGACATTCATCAAGTTTTTCGATAGAAAACTTAGACGAAATTGATCAATATATTTGTGAGCTATATGACATCAAGGAACATTATTTAGTAGGGAGGGTGAAAAGTAATAAAAATAGCCAATCTACGGCTAAAATTTTCTTTATTGAGGATTTGGTTAACCCCTTTACTGGTCAAAATATTGGCCAACTCATAGGAGGGGGGAGAAAGAAACCTAATGCGATCTGCAGACAAACAAGACTTGAAGATGTTAACCTACAGGAAAATCAATTGGTTTTGTTCCAATTCAAAATAGAAAACCTATCTGATTCAAATCTATCAAAAGGAAATATTCTCGCAGCAGATAAAAATTCAGTGATTCCAATTGATGACAATTATGATTTATTGCGTGAACTGCAAATCACTGTAGCAGATTTAAAAGTACCTGGAATCCTTAACACAGACAATCCGAATGAAATTGCCTTTTGGTTTTTTAATGACTTTTATAAAGATGCCATCAAGGAAAAGGTTAAGCAGGAAGTTGGCAAAATTAGACAGGAGATAGTTAAACTTGATAATAGAAAACAATTCTGGAGAGATGAAGAAACACGGATCCGTGATCTTGAAGGAAAAGTACAAAATGAACTAAATGTACTTAACAGAAAAAGACATGAATTAGATCAAGATCGAGAGAACCTAATTAAGCTAAATGAGAAGCTAAAGCAAATCGGGTTATCCGTTCTGGAAGAAAGGGAAGAAATCCTGGAAGAGTGTACGAAACAATCGCTTGAGATACCGGACAACGAGGAAGAGTTGGTGAAAGGTATTCAACGGCAAATAGCTGCGGCAGGACTACATTACGAACTGCAGACCATTCTTCGCCTATATACCACATTAAAGACAAATCAGTTTATTATTTTAAGCGGACCGTCCGGGACAGGGAAAACGAGTTTAATAGCCGCCTTTGCAGAATGTATTTCCGCCCAATACAAAATTATCCCTGTTCAACCAAGCTGGATGGACCGCCAAGACTTGCTCGGTTTTTATAATCCGATGCGGAAACAATATGTTCCATCGGTGTTTATTGATACATTAATCGCAGCAAAGAAACAGCCTGAAAAACTGTTTATCATATGTTTGGATGAGTTGAATCTTGCCCAAATCGAATACTATTTAGCTGATCTATTAAGTGTCAGAGAACTTAAAAAGCCAACACTTGAATTATACAGCAGATATGAATATGACCAAGCGATGGAAGAAGTCAACTGGTATATACAGAAGGTTATTAATGATATAGACGAAACCATGGATCGATGGATTGAAGACCACCTTGGCATCAACACGATGGAGCAGTTTGCTTTTATGCAGCGGTATCAAAATTTAAAAAGGTATCCTTTTTCGTTTGAACTTCCGGAAAATGTCAGACTGATTGGAACGATGAATGTGGATGGTACCGTACGCCCCTTAAGTCCAAAGGTTATCGACCGCAGCTTTATTTTAGAATTATTAAAGCAGGATAGTAAGGTAGACATTCCGGAAGAACTTGGCTGTTATCCATTACCAGCACAGCATTTTATGGTAGAATTGGATAATGGAAATCCAGATGCTGATTTGACAAAGAGATTTACTGAGTTTAATAAACGATTAATCTCATTCCATGCCAATTACAATAACCGTGTGGAAAACCACTTAGGTTTATATGGAGCAGCCGCCCAACCATTCAATCTCACTAATGGTCAATTGGATGATGAACTATTTGTCATGAAGCTGTTGCCTAGGATTCATTATTTAATGGAAGAAGATTCGAGCACCGCCAATTTTGTTAATTGGATTAGGGATGAATTTGGTGAAAAAAGCCTTAGTTATAAAAAAGTAAGCCAGATGCATTCTGCCTCCCATAAATCTGGAGTCTTCACCTACTGGAGCTGACGATCATGAAGATACAACCATATATGATCGATGTCGAATATAATTTTAATGGACTATTAACGAATGGAACGCTGCCAGTAATAAAGGTCCATCTTTTTGACCAGTTGAACTATGATGCTGAACAGGAATGCTGGTATACCTTCAATTATTACCGTGGTGATATACAGAAAGAAAATGGACAGATACAACCCGAAATGCTCCAGACCGGTTTTAAATTAGTTGAAGGTAATCCAGATGATGTAACTATCTATTTAGCTTCGCTTGATGGTAAGCATAAACGGAAATTGCACTTTGATGTAACGGAGGAAATTTGGTTTGAACTGAGACATTTTGGTAAAAAAGATGGAAAATACGTGGAAGATCATCGCGACTGGGTATCAGGCATTGTTTTTGCTGGAGAAATAAATATCGTCATAGAAGCTACGAATGAAACCAAAGTGGAAAAGCTCGTGTTTCTTCCTTCTGGTATTTCAATCCGAGACTATGAAGCAATGCTGGATGATTTAAAACGGATTCGCGAAGACTTAATCAGCCGCAGCAAAACAAATGTGGAAGTAAGTGCAAAGCTTGAAAGGACCCCATATAAGATAAAGGAAATTGTCGATGCAATAGAAAAGCCCCTCCGTCAAATAAATAACCAGCCGGCAGGTGAACTATCCTTTAAATGGGCTTATCTAAAACCTGATAAATCTAGCAGATTTCATGCTCGGACAGAAATAGAAAAGGAAATCATTCCGGGAAAAAATAAATATCGGACCTTTGTAAACTATGAAACAGATCATACCTATGAAAATAGATTAATCAAACAAGAACTGAGCCGGTTGAGAGCTTATTGTGAACGATACAGTTCTCATGCACCGTTGCACTACACAGATCAAGAGCAAAAGTTTAATGAAATGAATACTTTGTATGCAAAAAGCAATGTCAAGGTTCATAAATTGATCGGAGAATTGGATAAAGCTGATTTTAAAAAGGGAAAAGCAATATTAGCCAAAAACATTGAAACCATTGAAAAACAAATCAATCTTCGTAAGAATCAAATATTGAATCAGTTAGCACCGAGAACAGGGAGATTACTTGATGGTTATCAAGAGGTAAAAACAACTATATCTTGTTCTATATCTGCTTTTCAGATGATCAATACGAATTATTCCTTCGAACCTTATTTTAAAACGTTCTTAGAGTCCGGTTGGGATCAGAAAAATCAGGAAGTACACCTAAAGTTCAATGAATATCGATATGTCCTAAATGGAGACGGTCAAATCGTACCTAGACCAAAAAGTAAGTTTGTAAGGATTCACAATTTCTCAAAGCAGTTAGTCGATCATTGGAAATTATTGAAAGGGATTAGATTAGCCAGTGTGCTTCTTAGGGATCATCCATTCGGAGAAGTGACCATGGAAATTAGCGGCCAAGCCGTTTGGAGAGGAATACGTAATGATCCAACCGATTGGAACGATATTTTCGGCATCCCATCCAATCGAGAGGGTAAGAATGATTATAAATTTATTTTTTCATCGGTCGAAGAAATTAAGGTGAATGGAACGAAGATCGAACCGGAAACCAATGATGCCCAAATAAAAAAAGAATTAGCAAGTTTTATTGAAGATTTAGATCCTTGGTTAACCCGGCTTTACAATAAATGGGATAAAGGCAAGATGAATTTTTCTGTAGTCAATCAGTTAGCCAATTTGGAAGGCGAAAAGACGGAGATTATCCATAACGGTGAACTCATGGATGAAGTAATCCAAAAACTTGATTGTCTATTGAATCTTCCATTGTTTAGGAAAATTCCCCTGACAACTCCATTGCCCCTGCAGCCGACTCAATTGTTTTTACATGATCCAATCTATCAACAGGTTTGGCGGTTGTTGCAGTCTTTAGAGGACGAGGTAGGAATCTCATTTTTATCCTTGCAGAATCAGCGGAAAATCGGAGTCGAAAAGGTCCATAAAATCTATGAAACCTGGTGTCTTTTTAAAGTATTACATATCTTAACAACGAATTTGGGTTGGGAACTAAAAGATCAACAGCAGGTTACCGCCTGTCTATCAAGTTATTTGGAAAATAAACGAAATAGTTTGGACGGCTTTGAAACCAGTCTTTATCAAAAATCTTGGCGTATCGAATTTAAGTATGAACCTAAAGTTAAAAAACTTGAGGATGGTAATCGGAAATTTAGTAGAGTAGAACCTGGAAATTGCCGGCCGGACTATTTATTTACTCTATATAAAGATAATGAGCTAATCGGAAATATTTATCTTGATGCGAAGCATAAAAATTTTCAAGAACAGGGATTACAGGAATTAACCGAGCTGGTCAACGATACCGCTATCAATAATTACGGCAAAATGGTTCCTTTAAATATTGAAGGTAAAACGCTAGCCTCTTTCTTAGTACATTCGGATATTGCAACTGGAATGAACAATGAAACCAATGGTGAGAATTATTATTCCTATTATAATCGAGAGGAGTTTCCAAAAGAGCTCGAAATGGCAGATGACCATGAAGCCCATAAATATGGTGCCATATACATGCTCCCCTCGGCAATTCATTCCTTTAAAAATTGGTTTAGGATGGTGATGGAATTCCGTGTCGGCATATATCGGAAATGCTGGATGTGTGGATGTGAAGAGGTTCATTTTGATATGCATTATACGGAAAAAGGCTATCCAAAATATTATTTAACCTGTACCAATTGCCACGAATTCTGGGTAAAGGTCCACTGCCACACGGGAGATAATATCATTAAGCATCCAAATAATTATCATCGCCAGGTGTTTAAGGACTATTCCTGGTATATCGTCTGCCCGACCTGCGGAGATGGATTTGAAATTGAAGACCAGATTAATCAGGAAAAACAGAGGAAAATTGATGCTGCATTGTCGGATTGGGAGGAGGTTTTGCCACCGTGGTAGTGAAACACCAAATCGTATTATTTAAAAAGGATGTCCGGATTAGCCTATTTTAAAGACATTACAAGGAGCTTGCGATTATAGCAAGCTCTATTTTCTTTTTTACAAATTGCACTTTTCTATTGCTGCTATTAATTAAATAGATTAAAAGGATTTTGCATTTGTGAAAATAATAGGATAATAGGGATAATGACGTAAGAGTATGTTAATGTTACACGATTCAAAAGCTTATCTGTTCAATATATTGGTCTATAATTTTTGCCACAAGATTATAGATTGTAATGAAAAAATTGAAAATAAAAAATAATCTGCAGACCCTTCTAAGAAAAGGAACTGCAGTTATTGTCGTTAACTATAAGGAATACCCCTGATAAGTAGTGTGGTAACATTTTGGTAACATACTAGAAATCATAAATAAAAATTA
>NZ_JBALOS010000079.1:48657-49225 GCF_036962765.1 Neobacillus drentensis | reverse complement strand
AAAATCAACAATAAGCTTTTACATAGCCAAATAATTAATCGCTCAGGAGGAGCATTTCCAATTCTTGCACCAATACCTTCCCAGATTCTCGATATTTCTCCGGAATGCTTGCATCCTTATCGACTGGCTCCTGAAATTGATTTAGGGTTCCTGAGAAGGTACCAGTGCTCCCTTCGTCATCAAGTCCTGCTTCATATATATGGGCCAAGAGAAATGGTCTTCCTAACTTAACGGTACAATTGTTAGCATCCAACTGACCATCAATTGCTTGAAATGGCAGACGCATGAATTGGTAACCATCCTCATCATTAAGTTTATAGTCAAAGGCACCATGATCATAATCCCAGTTTCCGCCAATCGTATATCCGATTGGTTTTAATTTTTGTTCAAGTTCAAATAAACCAAACTGCTTACCTTCTACTTTGGATGGTAACTCAATCATAAACATTAACCCCCTAATTCATCGATACAATTAGTTTCTCCAAATCCATTCATTTCAATAAAAAAAAGAGAACTGATTCATATGATCAGATCTCTTTAAAGGTAAGTGAGTCCGAACCTGAGGTTA
>NZ_JBALOS010000079.1:0-48418 GCF_036962765.1 Neobacillus drentensis | reverse complement strand
CTGAGGTTACTTCGGACAGGTTTGGAAAATATATTGTTTTACTTATTTTTTACGTTTTAAAATGTTGTTATTTTAATAAAAACTTTGTTATCTCAACAAAAAAAAGACCAATTAGGTGATAATTGGTCTGCAAATCAAGTATTTATACTAATATTTTCTCTCCCAAAAGAGAAACCGTTATACAAATGATCAGATCTCTTTTCTGGAAATTATAATCGTTGTTCTAATTCAGCTTTTTTCTCTTCATATCCTGGTTTCCCTAAAAGGGCAAACATATTTACTTTATATGCCTCAACACCAGGCTGATCAAATGGATTTACTCCAAGTAAATATCCGCTCATGGCACAGGCCTTTTCAAAGAAATAAACCAGGTATCCTAATGTATACTCGTCCATCGCTGGTATAGTAACAATTAGATTTGGAACGCCGCCATCTGTGTGTGCGAGCATGGTCCCTTGAAATGCCTTATTATTAACAAAGTCAACGGTTTGGCCAGCAAGGTAGTTTAAACCATCTAGATCATTTTCAACAGCTTCAATTGTTAGTTCGTGACGAGGGCTTTCAACCTTAATAATCGTTTCAAACAAATCACGGCGCCCTTCTTGAACATATTGTCCAAGCGAGTGAAGATCCGTTGAAAAATTGGCTGAGGAAGGATAAATACCTTTTTGGTCTTTTCCTTCACTTTCTCCAAATAGCTGTTTCCACCATTCGGAGAAATATTGCAAGCCTGGCTCATAATTAATCAGCATTTCAATTGTTTTGCCTTTATTGTATAACACATTTCTCACGGCAGCATATTGGTAAGCGGCATTATCTTCAAGTTCGGAATGGCCAAAGTCAGCTTGTGCTTCCTTTGCACCTTCCATGATTTTCTCAATGTTTGCTCCGCTCACTGCAATTGGAAGCAATCCAACTGCTGTAAGAACTGAATATCGTCCGCCAATGTCATCAGCAATCACAAATGTCTCATAACCTTCTTCTGTTGCTAAGGTCTTTAGAGCCCCTCTTGCTTTGTCCGTTGTCGCATAAATTCGTTTACGCGCCTCATCTTGACCGTATTTTTCTTCGAGAAGCTTCCGGAAAATACGGAAAGCAATAGCTGGTTCAGTAGTTGTTCCCGATTTAGAAATGACATTGATAGAAAAGTCTTTTCCATCAAGAAGGTCGATTAAATCTCTCATATAAGTAGAACTAATGTTATTACCAACAAAAATCACTTGAGGTGTGTTTCGTTTTTCTTTTGGAAGTACGTTGTAAAAACTATGCTGAAGCATTTCAATCGCCGCTCTTGCCCCAAGGTAAGATCCGCCGATCCCAATAACAAGAAGAACATCAGAATCAGCTTTGATTTTCTCAGCTGATTTTTGAATGCGTGAAAATTCTTCCTTGTCATAATTAGTTGGCAGGTCAATCCATCCTAAAAAGTCACTGCCCGCGCCTGTTTGCTCATGTAGGGAATGATGAGCAACCTTTACAGCATCACGTAGATATGTAAGTTCATGTTCTCCAAAAAAGGTTAAAGCTTTTGAGTAATCAAAACGAACGTGTGTCATGCATGATCCTCCATAATTTTATTTACATATTCCACTTTATCGAATGATGAGCTGATTATCAAGGAAGGTCTAATAGTGAAAGCGCACCCAATTTCGACAAATTTCTTTCATTATAGTGATTCACGATAAATGGCTAATACATCCTCACGATTTAACTTTTTAAAGTTTCCAAACTCTCCGTTTTCCATCGCTCTATCAGCCATTAACTCTAGTTTCGAATCATCAATATCATAATCAGCTAACCGTGCCGGTGCTTCAATGCTATTCCAGAACTCACGTAATTTCTGAATTCCTTCGAGCCCTGTTTGTTCTGCACTCTTGCCTTCATCGTTTACTCCAAACACACGAACAGCAAGCTGCTTAAAGCGTTCCGGTTTCACCGCTAGATTGTGCCTCATCCAATGTGGGAATAGGATAGCTAATCCGCCGCCATGAGGAATATCATAAACGGCTGATACCGCGTGTTCAAGATTATGTGTAGCCCAATCGCCGCGGTATCCCATATTCAAGATTCCATTGAGAGCCATCGTCCCGCAGTAAAGAATGGTTGCCCGGTGCTGGTAATTTTCTAGGTCAGAAAGCAGCTTAGGTCCCGTTTCCATCACTGTGATTAATAAAGACTCACACATTCGGTCTTGATAATCCGTATTTTCCTCTAGATGAAAATAATGTTCAAGAACATGTGACATCATATCGACTATTCCATAAATCGTTTGATTCTTTGGTACGGTAAATGTGTTAACGGGGTCTAAGATAGAAAATCTTGGGTAGGTAACTGCACTTCCCCAGCCGTATTTTTCATTTGTTTCCCAATTTGTAATAACGGAGCCTGCATTCATTTCAGACCCGGTTGCCGCAAGTGTTAACACAGTTCCAAATGGAAGTGCATCTTTTGCAAATGCCTTTTTAATAACTAGATCCCAGGCATCCCCCTCATATTTTGCACCAGCAGCAATCAGCTTTGTACAATCAATGACACTTCCGCCGCCAACCGCTAGCAAGAATTCTATTCCCTCTTGTTTACAGATTTCGATCCCTTTTCGTGCAGTAGTAATCCGTGGGTTCGGTTCCACTCCAGGAAGTTCAAAAACCTCTGCTCCGATTTCAGCTAATAAGTTGATCACCTTTTCATACAAACCGCTTCTTTTAATACTTCCGCCCCCATAGACTAGCAAAACCTTTTTACCATAACGGGGTACTTCTGTTTTTAATTGGTCCAACTCCCCTTTTCCAAAGATTAATTTAGTTGGATTCCAAAAAGTAAAATTTTCCATAAACATTCACCATCCTTTACCTAATACATTATTAATTATTATGGTTTATTTTGCAAAAACTAGCTTAGTTCACCGTAAAAAAAAACTTCCTTACATCGTAATGATGGAAGGAAGTTTTTTTATACCCAGCCTCTAAATAATGATGCCTCTGCCATTTTTCTGACACCAATCATATATGCCGCTAAACGCATATTTACATTGTTCGTTTGAGCCAGCTCGTAAATATCATGGAACGATTTTATCAGTTTATTATGCAATTTCACTTCTACTTCCTCTTCACTCCAATAAAAACCTTGCTTATTTTGAACCCATTCAAAATAGGAAACAGTTACACCGCCTGCTCCTGCCAAAACATCTGGAACGAGCAGTATTCCCCGGTCAGTGAGAATAGAAGTTGCCTCTAGCGACGTCGGCCCATTTGCAGCTTCCACGACAATTTTCGCCTTAATATTGTGTACATTCTGCGCAGTAATTTGGTTGGAAATTGCTGCAGGAACCAACACATCACATTCCTGTTCGAGCAATTCCTGATTGGTAATGGTCCCCTCGAAAAGCGTCGTGATTGTACCAAAGCTGTCACGGCGGTCGAGCAGATAATTTATATTTAATCCATCTGGGTTATAAAGGGCACCATACACATCAGAAATTCCAACTACAATCGCTCCAGCATCATGCATAAACTTGGCAATATTACTGCCAGCGTTCCCAAATCCTTGAACAATCACACGGGCTCCTTTGATGTTAATGCCGCGTTTTTTGGCTGCCTCTTTAATACAAATGGTTACTCCCCTTGCTCCCGCCTTTTCACGGCCTTCAGAACCTCCTAACACAAGTGGTTTGCCTGTAATAAAGCCAGAAGAATCAAATTGACGGAGACGGCTGTATTCATCCATCATCCACGCCATAATCTGAGAATTGGTGTACATATCGGGTGCAGGGATATCCTTCGTTGGTCCAACAATTTGACTTATCGCACGCACGTATCCTCGGCTTAATCGCTCAAGTTCACCAAAAGACATCGTTCGCGGGTTACAAAGAATCGCCCCTTTTCCCCCGCCAAAAGGTAAATCGGCAATTCCACACTTCAAACTCATCCACATCGATAATGCCTTCACATCATTCGCTGTCACTTGAGGATGAAAGCGGACACCGCCCATGGTTGGTCCAATCGCATCATTATGCTGGGCCCTAAACCCGTTAAATATTTTGGTAGAACCATCATCCATCCGCACTGGAATTCTTACATCTGACATTCGTAATGGTTCTTTCAATAATTCGTACATTTCTTCGTTATAGCCCATCTTTTTTAATGCATCATGAATAACAATTTGTGTTGATGTGAGCAGGTCTAATTTCTCTATTCCCTTTTCACCACCACTATTTGTTACATCATTTATCCCCATTTTTGCACCCCTAGTTTTTAACTATGGCTATTTTCGCATAGATTGTTGTTTTTCGTATAAGTTCATCAACCCGTAAAACTAGATGCTTCGTGGCATCTTTTCGTAAGAACATTTGCGAAAATTGGCTAGAAACTTAGTAAATGATCCTTATTAAGATCCAAAAGCACAAAGTTTACGAATAGAGCCTTAACTATTTCCAAGTACGTTGTTGATCCTCTCTATTGCCCAATCCATTTCATCTTTAGTAATGACAAGCGGAGGTGCAAAACGAATAACTGTATCATGTGTTTCTTTACATAATAGCCCTTGCTCCTTTAATTGCTCACAGTATTTGCGGGCAGGCTGTGTTAGTTCTACACCGATAAATAAGCCTCGACCACGAATATCTTTAATCATCGGATTGTTAATTTCTTTCAATTTGTTAATAAAATACTCACCAAGTTCTAGTGATTTTTCAGCAAGCTTTTCATCAACAATCACATCTAGTGCCGCAATGGAAACCGCACATGCCATCGGATTTCCTCCAAAGGTAGATCCATGCGATCCCGGATTAAACACACCTAAAATATCTTTGTTAGCAACTACACACGAAATAGGGAACACCCCGCCGCCAAGTGCTTTCCCGAGAATATACATGTCCGGTTCGATTCCTTCCCACTCACAGGCAAACATTTTACCAGTCCGGGCCAAGCCTGCTTGGATTTCATCAGCAATAAACAGAATATTGTTTTCTTTACATAAATCCAATGCAGCCTTCATGAAGCCTGCAGGCGGAATCACAATTCCTGCCTCTCCCTGAATCGGTTCAATTAAAAATGCAGCCGTATTGGGCGAAATTGCCGTTTTTAATGCCGCTAAATCACCATATGGGATCAGTTTAATCCCTGGTAGCATCGGACCAAACCCGCGTTTATATTCCTCGTCGGATGAGAGGGAAACAGCTGTCATAGTCCTGCCGTGAAAGTTTCCAACACAAGCAATAATTTCTGCTTGGTTCTCTGCCACACCCTTGACATCATAACTCCAGCGTCGTGCTGCTTTCACCGCCGTCTCCACTGCTTCTGCCCCAGTATTCATTGGCAATACCATATCTTTTTTCGTCAACTGACAAACTTTTTCATACCATGGGCCAAGCTGGTCATTGTGGAAGGCTCGGGAAGTTAAGGTAACTTTATCTGCTTGGTCCTTTAATGCTTGAATAATTTTGGGGTGACGATGCCCTTGGTTTACAGCTGAATAAGCACTAAGCATGTCCATATATTTGTTACCTTCAGGATCCTGTACCCACACACCTTCTGCACGAGTAATCACAATTGGGAGCGGATGATAATTTTTTGCTCCATATTTCTCTGTCTTAGCAATTACTTCATTCGTATTTACATTGGTTGTCATAAAAACTCCTCCGTTTAGCGAAAAAATATGACCATATAGTTCTATTGTAGCCGAGCATGAAAAAAGAATGAACACCTCAGCAAAACTTTATAAATGGAAAAGGCTCTGTTTTTGTATATTTTGTGGAATTTCAAAATAAAAAAAGCCTAGCCCCATGCAAATTAACGCATTGGGTCTAGGCTTCTCTTGAAATTATTTTTTTATTAAATCTTATCGTTGTGACTGGTCAATCCATTCTTGCAGCTTATCTTTTAATGTGTTGAAACCTTGTTGGCCTTCCACTTCCGGAATAATCGCTGCCACTTGGCGTTTACGAGGCTTCTTTGCTTTTGGAGCAGCCTGTTGAACAGGAGCTTCCTCTGTTGCACGGATGGAAAGTCCAATTTTCCCTGCACCTTCATCTACTGATAAAACTTTAACCTTGATTTCGTCCCCTACTTTAAGGTGGTCATTAATATCTTTAACGTAACCATGTGTAATTTCAGAAATGTGGACAAGGCCTTGAGTATTATCGTCTAGCGCTACAAACGCTCCATATGGTTGAATTCCTGTTACCTTACCTGTTAAAATACTTCCAGTTTCGATCTTTTCTGACATGAAAACACTCCTAATTAAATAATTATTTTATCCCTTATATACGCATTATAATACTATATCACAAAGAATCCCTTAAATCAAAAAGGAATGAGAATAAACTTCCCTGCAAAAGGAATGATTTAGCAAAATTCGTGAGACTCATGCGGGCACGTGAGCAGGTGAAACCCCTTAGTGAGGAAGACCGAGAGGCGCCAAACGGGCGATCCCACGGAAAGGGAGTAAATTAATTCAAAGGTTAATTCTTAACAGATTGTTCAAGGATAAGGTAAGAAAGATTTACCAATCGTGTTAAACTAATAGTGAGGAAATCTATTTTTAAAGGAGAGGTGAATCAGTTTGAATACAATCGGCCAAACCATTAAAAATGCCCGCGAAATGCTCAACATGTCTCAGGAGGAGCTGGCACAAAAGGTAAGAGTGGGAATCCAAACCATTGAAAAGTACGAATCTGGGGAACAAGTTCCAAGCACACAAACATTGTTAAAGTTATCTACTGTTTTAGATCTTCCTGCTACAGAATTATTAGAACAGAAATAGTGATAAAAAAGTAATTTGGTAAAAAAATCATTTTTTCTGTTCACAACTGTATAAAAGAAAGGAATACTGGTTAACCTTATATCATAAGGCTTTCTAGTATTCCCCCTTTTTGAAGTGGACATTCATTATTGGAATGTCCTTTTTTTGCTTGAACTATTAAATGGAACAAGCATCATTTTCTTTTATCATTAATAATTCTTTGGCTATTTTTAAACATTCTTCGATCGGTATGATTTTTTCAAATGAAAATTCATAAATGCTTTGAATTCTTTTCGCCAACTCATTAGAATCATCGAGTTCATGGATCGCTTGAATCGTATCAGCGATTTCTGTGTCATAACCACCATTCGTTAATCGGAATGGGTCCCACTCATTTAATATATCCACATATTGTAAATTCGTCTGCAATTCTTTTCTCATTGTCTTTAACTCCTAATTTATTGCATAATTTTAACCCTTGCGTATTGGACTTATTTTAGCACATATTCCGCTAGAACACTTTGAAGTTCGTAGATGTTCAAGTTCTTATTAAATTGCTTTTGTAGTGGCAACGCATTCCCAGATATCCAAATTTTCAATTCAGCATCTAAATCAAAGTTACCTGCGGTTTCAATACTGAAATGAGTAATGCTTTTATATGGAATAGAATGATACTCTACCTTTTTCCCCGTTAATCCCTGTTTATCCACTAGGATTAAGCGTTTATTGGTGAAAATAAACATATCACGTATTAACTTGTACGCTTTATCTATGTTTTCATTCGGTGAAAGGACTTTCCCGAATTCTCTCTGGACATCAGCGACATTCACTTCGGAGGCATTCCCCATTAAACCATCTAAAAAACCCATTGACTTCACCCTCTTATCCTAATAATTTGCTTCAAGCCCAATCTTCCTTTTTGTTATATAAGCATTTTTATATTGCCCGGGTGTAACTCCCGTATACTTTACTCAAAAATCGCATGAAATTATTATTTTTCATTTTCATCCACATTCACCTTAAAAAATGTTAAAAATACCATTTTTTTAATATCATTGTAAATTCCTAGATTATAAAATTCAAGTATCAACCTCAAAGGGGGATATAATCCAATAGCAACAAAGTTTACGTAAAGAGCCTTAATTAAGTATAACAGGCCTCCTGGATTGGAGGCCTGTTTTTTGAGCTAGCGTGTTTTTTCTAAAATCTGCTGGAGCATTTGCTCCCCAGACAGTAGTGCCTCACCGCCGCCCTGGGCAAAGGAATCATTTCCCCCACCCTTTCCATTAATAAGTGGAAGGGCATTGGCGATGACTTTTTTCATGCTTTCTGTTCCAGCTTGTCCACGCGCACAAACAAGCTGGAGCCGGTTATCATTTTCAGACACAAAGTAAACAAGGGCGTTTTCTTCTTCAGTAGTAATAATCCGGGCCAGCTTCTGAAGTTCTTGAATGGATCGATTTTGAAATACTTCGCTGACGAGCATATACTGTTCCTTATCATTCCCTCTTCCTAGTATGTCTTTCGCCTCATAATGAAAGAGATTTTCCTGTGTTTGTTCAAGGGCTTTTTCTACTGCCTTGTTCGTTTCAAGAAGACGAAGGACTGCTTGCTCCATTTCTTTTTCAGGTGCATTGAGGAGTTTCGTTAATTCTAAAAGAACCTTTTGTTTTTGCCCAAGTTGTGTAACCACCCGATTTCCACAAACGAATTGAACACGCACCTTTTTCTTTTGACGTTCCCAATCTAATACTTTTATTGCGCGCACCTCCAAAGTCCCCTTTGGATGGGTCCCGCCGCAACCATTATCATCAAAATTAGGAATAATCACTAGGCGGATATCCTCTTTGACTTTTGTCTCTTTTCGGAGCTTATAATGAGACAGTTCATCTTCCGTCACCCATTTCGTCTCGATCGGCCTGTTTTCTAGGATGATTTGATTGGCAAGTTCTTCAGCCTCCTGTACTTGTTGCTGGCTAAGATTTTCCGTCTCTAAATCGATTGTGAGCAGCTCAGCGCCTAAATGGAACCCGACCGTCTTGTACGCAAATAGGTGATCAAAAGCGGCAGATAAAATATGCTGGCCCGCATGTTGCTGCATATGATCCAAGCGTCTTTCCCAATCGATCTTCCCGATGACTTCCTCGCCAACGTCATCTAACGGCCTGTCCAGATAATGACGAATTTCTCCATCGATTTCTTCGACATTTAGTACATTTCTATCAGTAAGCGTTCCAAAGTCGTGTGGCTGACCGCCGCCGGTAGGATAAAAGGCGGTTTGATTTAATACAACGTACCAGTTGCCAGCAGTATTTTGTTCTTGTTTTACCACCTTAGCTATAAATGTTCGTAAATAGGGATCCTGATAATACAGTTTGTTCTCCATGTTGCTGCACACTCTCCTATGTATTGTTAACTAATATATATACTTATTGTCGGGAAAAAGAGTGGATAAATCAAGGTATAAGAAAACTGCCCCTTTATGAAAGGGACAGTTAGAATTCCACAAATCCTAGTTGATCATGGTTACTTCTTTTCTTTTCGCTGGCCAAACGTTGGTGGTTTTTGTCCACTTTGCTGGGAACCGCCCATGCCTTGTGGGAAACCAGTTTGTTGACCGCCCATCATTTGAGGGGACCCTGATTGCTGACCGCCCATCATATGGGAATGGCCAGGCATTTGGTAGCCTCCCATTTGTGGATAACCCATATGTGGGTGTCCTCCCATTTGCGGATAGCCTCCCATTTGTGGGTGGCCTCCCATTTGCGGATAGCCTCCCATTTGTGGATAGCCTCCCATTTGCTGGTATCCAGGTTGTCCCGGATATCCTCCATAGAATTGTCTTTTTTCCAAACTTATCGCCTCCTAAACCGTCTCCATGCTAGTGTATGTCCACTTTCAGGATAAGCTTAGATTCTTACCTAATTTTAAGAAAAAAATAAAAACCATCATCAGGATGGTTCCATATTTATAACAATGAAAATCCTCACAACTAAAAAAAGCTATCACGTTTAGTTGATAGCCTTTCAAAATATTATTTCTCATCCTGTGCTTTCTTTTGACCAGCTTGTTTATTTTTTGTAATTTCACCACAGGCAATCCGTTTTCCAGAGTCTCCTGAAGGCTGTGTCATACCATCATCTTTTCTTTCATCAATCACGATCGTTGTACCCTCTTTAGTAAACAATGATGTCTTTCCATCTTTTAAGGTTACATTGGGTGCCATAATATCAGCTTTTACAGACCCATCATCACCAACAATTAAGTTAGGTAAATCCCCTGCATGGGCACCTTTAGGGTGGAGAAGCCCATGTTCCTTATTATCGGGATTAAAATGATTTCCTGCTGATTTAAAATCTGGCGCTTCACACTTTCCACTGCTATGGATATGAATGGCATGTTCCCCCGCAGGAAGGCCCTTTAAATCTACTGATAATTTAACACCGCTAGCTTGCTCAGCTACCTTTACTTTACCGAGAGAATCCCCGACCGCGTTATACATCTCCACATCAAGCTTTCTGATATTCTTTTCAGTGCATCCTGTAAGAATGAGCAGTGGAATGATCAACCAGCTTTTCTTCATCTGTATACCCCCACACTAGACAATTTGCCCTTAGTATGGACAATCCCCCTCTCCTTTATCCAATCGAAGAATAAAAGAAAAAGGAACAGCATCGGGTTAACTGTTCCTTTGAGAGTGCTCTTGATTTTTCAATTGTTCTTCTAATTCTTTTGCCTTTTTAGCCTCCCGTTTCGAGACCAATACGATTAAACGCATCGTAAGAAAGGCACCGATTATGAAAATCAACAAGCTGATCGCAGCAGGTATATATTCTGATTTATCTTCTGGAAAGTATAAAAATAACGAAAGTACGGATGGATGAAACATTTTTCTCTCCCTTTCTCTAAAGGACATGCTCTAAAAATTAATTATAGCAATAAAAAACATTTCATACCACTTTCTCAATCTTCGACCAATTGATTATTCTTCTAACACCTTAATCTTCTTAATGATAACGTCCTTTTCAGGTTTATCTTGGGCACCAACAGGAGTGTCTGCAATTTTATCTACGACATCCATGCCTTCAATTACTTGGCCAAAAACAGTATGACGATGGTCGAGCCATGGTGTGCCACCGTTTTTATCATAAGCTTCAATAATATCTTTTGGATAGCCTGCTTTTTCCATTTGTTCTTTCATGGCTGGATCCAGTGACGAGCTTTGGACAATAAAAAACTGACTGCCATTCGTGTTGCTGCCCGAATTAGCCATTGATAAGGCACCACGGAGATTATACAGGTTTTTAGAAAATTCATCTTCAAAAGGCTGTCCGTAAATGCTCTCCCCGCCAGTCCCGTTACCACTAGGGTCACCACCCTGAATCATGAAATCTTTAATGACCCTGTGAAAAATCAATCCATCATAGTAACCTTTTTTACTATGTTCTACAAAGTTCTCAACAGCTTTCGGGGCATACTCTGGAAACAATTTGATCTTGATGTTTCCCATTGACGTTTCCATTTCAACAAGCTTTTCATTATCAAGCACCTCTGTTGAAAGCTGAGGATAGACGACATTAGTCACTTTTTGTTCCCCTTCCTTCTGTTCTGTTTTTGACGCGGTGGTTTTAGGTGCAGACTCTTCTTTCTTCGTGCTTGTCCCACAGGCAGCCAAAACTAAAACAATTGTAAATAATGTTATGAAGAATTGCAGATTCTTTCTCATATATCTTTCCTCCAATTTTTTCACTTTAACCGAAATTTTATTTTTCACATTGTTTTTAATTTACTATGTTTCATATTAAAATGGAAGAGGAAAAGCGAGAGACCTTTTTTAGGAACCGCAGCTAGACTGTTTTAAATAATAAATCATTGTCGTGAGGGGTGTTGGTGATGTCAGAATTACAAATCGGTCAGATTGTTACTGCCATTTATAAAACGGGGAAATATATCGGTGAAATAACAGAGGTACGCCCTCAGCATTATTTAGTGAGGGTTCTTGCTGTACTTAAACATCCAATGCAAGGAGATTTACATAACCCTAAAGATGCGGATGTGCTTTTTTTTCATGAGAGAAAAGCACTCAGTTATCGTGAGCAAGCGAATATTCCTTTCAAAATGGTGAAGTCTTATGAAAATGAAGTTCCTGATTATATGGGATCGTTAAAAGAGACGTTAGCCAAAATGAAACAGGAATTAGCGGAAACCCCTTCAGAATGGGCTGAGATGAGTCTAAGAGCGTTGGAATCGCTTGAGAGGGATTATAAACTAAAAGCGTAAGTCCTGTTCAGCCGGGGCTGGACTGGTGTACTACGAACTGAGACATTGTTATAACATTAAAGGCCAAATCAATATGAATGATTTGGCCTTTTATGCGAATTCGCTTAATAACTTGGAGAAATCAATCCGGTCCCCAATGGTTGTTGGTTCTGGTTTTTCTAAATAACGTTTATCCTTTTCAACGAGTTTGAATATATTAAAGGTAGTCAATGCATCGTCTAGTGCCCGGTGATGTTTGCCTGTCCCTTCTTTTCCATATTCCTGAACCGCCTTCCAGAGGCCGGTTTGGTTCTGATCACCAAAGAACCGTTTATATTCCATGGAAAGATCCAATTCAGCAGCTTTTAGGGGAAATGGAACCCCTGCCTTTAAACAATTATGCCGAAGCACCTTCATATCCATATTTCCCCAAGTAACAATGGTTGTTTCATAATTCTGCTTATTGAACTCCTCCAATTTCTTCACAAGCTCAAAAATAGATAACCCATTGTCTACCTGCTGCTGAGAAATATGTAAAAAGGATTTACAGCGTTCAGTAAGTTTTGGGAACTTAAGAGGAGTAACAAAAGATGAAAATTGTTCTGTCACTTGGTCATCAACGACCGCAACAATTCCGACTTCGATAATTTCCGCATAAAAATCCTTCATGCGAACATTCCGTTCAGGCATTGTAAACTCAAAATCGATAAACAAATATTGCCGTCTTGCCCTCATCAATTTCACCACCTTTACGTTTCCTCTTACTACATTATATAAAGAAACATGTACAAAAAATTGTGCTTTTTTTCTATTTTTTTTATATTATAACACGAAATTAAAGTTAATTTTTTAAATTTTTAATCAATATAAATAAAAAAGAATGGCTATGAACTCCATTCCAATTTAAATTATGCTTATTTTTTCAATTTAATGACTGCCATGGTACATCTTGATACGCAAATAAGGCGATCCTGCTCGTCTGTGATTTTAATATCCCACACTTGAGTTGTTTTACCTTGATGCAGAACAGTAGCAATGGCTGTAACCTGACCCTCAGATTTAGGACGAACATGATTTGCATTAATCTCTAAACCAGCAACAGCCTCTGTTTCTTTATCTACTAGTTCATAGGCACCTACACTAGCAACCGTTTCTGCCAATGCAACAGATGCCCCGCCATGCAGGATTCCGTGCGGTTGGAGAGTACGCCCATCCACCGGCATGGTTGCCATTACCTTTCCCTTTTCGAGTTGGGTTATTTCAATTCCGAGTGACTGAAGTAATGTATTTTCAATCATTTTGATTCCTCCTGTATGTAAGCTGATGCTATCTATATAAACTATTCGCTTTATAAACGTATTTTCCTTTAAAACATCACTTTTTCCATAAAAAAACAGCCCAAGAGCTGTTTTTCTCGTTTTAGTAATAATATGGATATGGGGCACCGTAGCCTGGATAAAATGGGCCAACCGGCGGTGGTGGTGGCGGTGGATAATAACCAGGATATCCGTAACCACCATAAAATGGTCGGCTAATTAACGCGCCTCCTAATAAGCCGCCTAAAAAGCCGCCAAGTAACGGCAATCCAAAACCAAAGCCAATAAATCTTTGGTCCCCTCCTTGATGAGGATTCCGATAATAAGGGTACATGCAGCAAACCTCCTTCCTCTATACTTGCCTACACTATTTCATATGCGACATGAAGGGGTTTGGAGTGGGCAAACTAAACATCCGAAAATGTCATAAAAGTTATTTTGTTTATGGTATGAAGATTTAGTCAGAGATGTAGGAGGTATCTTATCGTGCTGGCTTTGGGACGGAGGTTCCGGGCAAATAAGAGGGCTTTATCTTACCTTAATAGCAACCCACCGAGGAATCCCGTAATATAAAAAAACTGTCCTCAAAAGGTGCTTATGAGGACAGTAAAAGTAATTATTTGATTGGTTCAAACCGTTCTACAAATAAGGCAAGGGTACGGGTCATGACTCCGGTTGCACCGGCAGGACCTAAATCATATGCCTTTGCGGTAGTGGCTGTCCCGGCAATATCTAAGTGAACCCAAGGTGTGCCTTCTGCAAATTCACCAATAAATGCACCAGCAACAAGCGCATGTCCTTCACTGCCAGGGGAATTATTTAAATCGGCGACTTTACTGTTTCTAACTCGCTCAATTTCCGTTTCAAACAATGGCAGCTGCCACATTTGCTCGCCTGCCTCTCTAGAAGCCTCCAGGACTTGATCATATAATGGTTCATGATTGGTCATTGCCCCTGTCGTATGGAGGCCGAGGGCCGTAATGACTCCACCGGTTAAGGTGGCCACATCAACAAGGTAATCGGCGCCATGATGTTTAGCATAGGTGACCGCATCTGCTAATACAAGGCGGCCTTCAGCATCCGTATTTAATACCTCGATGGTTTTACCGCTCATTGATGTAATTACATCATCAGGCTTAAAGGCATGGCCACTAATCATATTATCTGTAGAAGGAATGACCGCGACCACGTTTTGCTCGGGCTGTATCTCCCCGATGATTTCCATTGCGCCTAAAACCGATGCTGCTCCACCCATATCAGTTTTCATCCCCACGATCCCTGATTTAGTTTTAATGGAATAACCGCCCGTATCAAAAGTAATCCCTTTGCCTACTAAGCCGATGACATCTGTCCATTCATCTTTTCCTTGATATTTTATGACAATCATTTTCGGAGGTTCTGTTGACCCCTGGTTCACTGCAAGGAATGCTCCCATTCCGAGTTTCTCTATTTCGGCCTTATCTAAGATTTCCACTTCGAAAGTATATTTACTCCCTAGTTCCTGTGCGTAATTAGCCAAATCTGTTGCCGTTAACAGATTGCCCGGAATGTTCACGAGTGTTCGTGCTGAATTAGTCCCTCTTCCAAACGCATATCCTACGGTTAATGAGGCTTGGACTTCTTCTTCTTCTACGGTATCACAATAAACCGTTAGCTGACCCAGCTTTTTCTCCGGTTCGTTCGATTTTTGCTTGTACCCTTCAAATTGATAAGTGGAGAGGGCAAATGCTTCACTCATCGCATGCGCTGCATCTAAAGCATCCACTTTCTCGGATGTAAAGGAATTTAAATAAACTGCTATTTCTTCAAGCTTACTTGTTTTCACTTCTTTAAAAAGCCGGCCAAATGCTGATTTTAAAATTTCAAAAGAAAACTCCTTCTCTTTCCCGAGACCTACAAACCAAATTCGCTTTGGACCGATTTTGCCTAAACTATGTACTTTACTGTTACTCTTTAATTTAGCAGATATATCACCCGATTTTACCAGTTCCGTTAACTGCCCATTAAACTTCTCATCGATGATAGCTAATTTTCCAGAAAATTTTTCTGGTTTATCAAAAAGGCCTATGACTAAACCTTCCTGCTCTGTTGATAGTTCTAATTCCTGTTTAACATAAAACAAACTACCTCACCTCCATATTATACGTGTTTAATTATAGCGAATAACCGTGTTTATTTCGAGCAACTAATTATTTTAAATTTGCTAGTAAAAATAAAAAACAGGCCCGCAGCCTGCTTCTATCTTTTTTCAGAACTAATATACTGTCCACGGAAAACTTGCATTGATTTATCCTCATTTAAGTCCTTCAGTGTTTGTTCAGTCAGTTTCCCATTTCCTTTTTGTACCACATAGATATCGAGTTCCTTTTTCCCCCACTTATTATAAACATCTTCAACAGTTTCATAATAGAGGTCTAGTTCATTCCCTTTTATGGCTCCGCCTTTATCGGCAACCACACCATAACCGTATCCTGGGATAAAGAGAATTGTTCCGATTGGAAATACATTTAAATCGGCTGCGATGGTTGAAAATAAATCACGTTTTACTTTTACACCCGAGTAAGTAATCCCATATTCAGGATGACCTTTACTTTTTCCTGTTGACTCTACTCCTGCAGTATAACCAGTAGCAGTAACCGTTAATTTAGGGTATTTAGACCAATCGATTTCGTTCTCTAAGGACCTTTGTGTTCCTGATACAGGCTCAGTCGAAGCAAGAACAGACGCAAATTGGGTTAAAAACGATTGTGCATTGACTCCAGAGATTGATTGGAAGGTCGCAAAGACTGCCATTAAGAAGAGACATATCATGGCAAAACGCCTTGTCCAATGTTTCATATTATTCATCAAAATTTTCACTCCTCCCAAAATATTCATTCCCAAGCTGAAGGAAAATATTCAAAAAAGGAAAAGGAAAATTTTACAGGAGTGGATCTATTTACAAAAAAAGACTCTTACCTATTGTAAAAGTCCTAAAACATCTGATATCCATTTTTTCGTAATAGTTTGATTGTGAAGCCTGCCGCAACCGCGCCAGCTAGTCCGCTTATTAATATAAGAATATCTGCAGTGGCTAACGAAGTAAATCTTTGGCCCAAATCAGTAAATGCCATTTTACTATTTGTAAAATACTCACTAAAACGCACTTTATCTACAATAAAAATTGCCACAATAGGATAAACTACAGCCATAACCCATGACATTCTAAGCAGCATATTGAGAATAAATCCAATTCCAAAAAATAATACAAAGAATAGTAAAATTGATATGATTAAGACAACAATGCTCATTTGCATCCGAGATTCCCCCTTATACATCAACATTTAGTGTACTGAATGTCGAAAAAGGAGTCAATATAAACGAAATTTTTTCTTTCCCATTCAAAAAAAAAGCCCTCCGAATATGATTCGAAGAAGCGCATTGAGTCGTTATCGATTCAGACAATAATACCTGCCTTATTCTTTTTTCTTACCAGTTCCTCCACAGCAACTACAGGTTTCGGATCCACCTAGGACCAGTTGAAAATAACCTTTCCCCGAACAATAATCACAAGTCTTTGAATCTACGCTTTTAACTGTCATGGTTCTTTCATCTCCTTAACTAATTAACTTAATTTTCTGATAATATATCAAGAATTCGCTAAAAAGGAAAGGACGGAAATTGGGCAAATTCGAACGAGAAAGCGGATACATGTCAAGTTTTCTTCCAATAACGAAGCGTTCCTTAAATTTTCTAAAAATTACAAAAATAATTTATAAGCTGTATAGCCAAACTGGTCACCAGGGTTAAGATTATCTATAGCTTGCTTTGAGAAGGTAATGTCATTTCTGATCAGGTATTGAAGGATGATGGATGCGTCTTTTTCGAGGAGTAACTCTTCCGGTGCCATAAATTTTGCTTCAAAGAGCTCGTTATCCTGATGGCTCACCTCTACTTCATTCACGGGTTCAAGAAGAAAATGGAGTAAATTATCACTGATTTCTCCATTGATTACACCGGTCCTTAGCCCAATGAGTCCTTTCACCCGACATTGGATGCCGGTTTCTTCGAGGACTTCCCTAATTACGGCTTCATCTGCTGTTTCTCCCATCTCAACAAAGCCCGCGGGGAGCGACCATTGGCCTTTTAGGCCTCCATAGCGTTTCTTAACAACTAGCCACTGCCCTTCTTTTGACTTTACAACCCCAGCAACAGCTAACCAAACCTTGCCCCGTTTTTCACGATTACTCACCGAATCTCCCCCTTACACAAAATTAATTAATTTAATCATATCAAAAAGGGACAGATTTCTCTGTCCCTGATACGAAATTTTCGCCCTTTTCTTATTAGAAAACGTTAAACTTCCCTTTTTTCAATACAAGTCCGGCGCCGCCAATCATGTAAAGAGAGCGATTATCGACTACTTTTTTCATGAAGGATGCTTTTGCACCAGTAATTTTCTTACCGAATACAACACCAATTGCATCATCTTCACCAAGGGAACAAACGGTTCCTTTGTTGTCGAATTTGAAAACTTCTAACTCTGATTTATTACGAACTAATGCCGCAATATTGCGAGCACATACTTCACCTTGCTGCATAGCAATCTGTGCAGTCGGTGGATATGGACGGTTGATTTCTTCATTAATCATGAGAGAGCTGTCACCGATCATGAAGATATCATCGAAACCAGGAACGCGAAGATCTGGCTGAACTTTTACTCTGCCTCTCATTGCTTCAAAACCTGATTTTTCTACGATAGAGTTCCCGCGAATTCCAGCGGCCCATACTACAGTACCAGCCTTGATTTCACGTGGCTCCTCTTCACCTTTTGCTACAACGATGCCATCTTCCGAACATTCTTTGATCGCTGTTCCGATTAAGAATTCGACACCTTTACGTTCTAATTGGGACACAGCATAATTCACTAGTTCTGGTTCAAAACCTGGAAGTACTGTTGGGGCAGCTTCAACACAAATAATTTTTACTTTGTGAGAATCAACATCATATTCATGGCATAATTCCGGAATTCGATTTGTTAATTCACCAAGGAATTCAATTCCTGTAAAGCCAGCACCACCAACAACGATCGCCAAACGATTGTCGTTTTTCACTTCTTCCATATTGTATGTGGCAAATTGGTATTCGATATGCTCACGCAATTGACGCGAAGAATTTACATTTGAGATTCCGAATGCATATTCTTTTAATCCTTTAATTCCAAATGTTTCTGGCTCTCCGCCAAGGGCAATAACAAGGAAGTCATAGTTGACTTCGCCTTTTTCTAAAATAACTTTCTTTTCCTCTTTATTAATTTCCATTACAGAATCTTGAACAAAATCCACCTTACTGCTGTCGATTACATCACGGATATCATAACGTACACGGTCGTGATGCAATGTTCCTGCAGAAGCCTCATGCAGCCATGTGGTTTCATAATGGTAGTCATTTTTATTCACTAATACAATGTCAGCTTCATTAACGCCGATTAACTTCTGTAAGCGAACTGTTGTCATTAGTCCACCGTAACCAGCACCAAGAATCACAATTTTAGGCTTTCTCAAAGTGATCACTTCCACCCTTAATATTTTTTAGATAAACCCTTTTTTTCTTAGTTTCCACTGCAATGACCATTTTTATTTTGTATAATAAAAAAATGTATGTGATATAATTCACGAACATGACTAAAAAAAACGAACTTCCTAGAATGCATATAGGTCAAGCGAGGAATTTTGCTAAGAATGTAAGAATGTAATTATTTTACTTTGTGACACCAAAATGTGCTTTTTATGTCACAAATATTTAACAATCTATCCTCAATACATCTTATGCTACTTTTATACGATTATCAAGCAATTTTCATAAATTTTTTCTCTTAGCTTATGAAGATAATTGAATCTCATTAGGATTAATAAACAATGTTTTAAAAATTGCTTCAATTGTGAATATTACCCTATAAAGATGTGAGAATTTTCTATTTTGTGATATTATAATGGATGGAGATGTTACTACAGGTTGGGGGGATACGGAGTGCAAGCAGAACAAAAAGTTTATGACATAACAATCATTGGTGGAGGTCCAACTGGTCTTTTTACTGCCTTTTACGGTGGAATGAGACAAGCATCAGTGAAAATTATTGAGAGTTTACCACAATTAGGCGGTCAATTATCCGCGCTTTATCCGGAAAAGTATATTTACGATGTTGCCGGTTTCCCAAAAATCCGTGCACAAGAATTAATAAATAATTTAAAAGATCAAATGAGCAAATTCGAACCAACAGTTGCACTTGAGCAATCTGTTGAAAAATTGGAAAAGCTGGAAGATGGAACATTTAAATTAACAACGAATAAAGAAGTCCATTATTCTAAAACCATTATTATTACAGCTGGAAATGGTGCATTCCAACCACGACGTCTAGAACTCGAAAGTGCGGCTCAATATGAGCGTAAAAATCTTTACTACTTTATCGAGGATTTAAATAAATTTGCCGGTCAAAAAGTGGTTGTTTTTGGCGGCGGCGATTCTGCAGTTGATTGGGCCTTAATGCTTGAGCCTATTGCAGAACAAGTTTCAATTGTCCACCGCAGAGATAAGTTCCGTGCACACGAGCATAGTGTTGAAAACTTATTTAACTCAAAAGTGGATGTGAAAACACCTTATGTACCTGCTGAACTGATTGGTGATGAAAGCGGCATTAAACAGGTTGTTCTTGAAACCGTTACTGGTGATGAGAAAGTAACACTAGATGTGGATGCCGTTATTTGTAACTATGGTTTTGTCTCTTCGTTAGGACCAATTAAGGAATGGGGCTTAGAGATCGAAAAGAATTCGATTGTCGTAAATTCGAAAATGGAAACAAACATACCTGGAATTTATGCTGCGGGTGATATCTGCACGTATGAAGGTAAAGTAAAGTTAATCGCGTGTGGCTTTGGTGAAGCACCAACAGCTGTTAATAACGCAAAAGCGTTTATTGATCCAAAAGCCAAAATTCAGCCATTACACAGCTCCTCTATGTTCAATAATTAAAGTGGAAGCGTCCGTATAGACGGAGCTTTCCTAGTGGAGATAATGAAAAAAGCGTCCCAATGTGGACGCTTTTTTCATTAATAATTAGCATTCTTCCGGAGTACCTGTAGCTGTAGCCGTACGGAACGATGAACCGCATCCGCATGATGCGATCGCATTAGGATTTTCAATCGTAAAGCCTCCGCCCATCATTGATTCTTTATAATCAATTTTGGTTCCTTGTAAAATGGCTGCACTCTCTTTATCAACTAAAATCTGAATTCCAAATTGTTCTAACTTCAAATCATCATCATTTACTGTATGATCAAAACCCATCCCATAGGATAAACCGCTGCAACCGCCGCCTTTTACGCTGACACGCAACAGTGCACCTTCTTCTTCGTTATGCTTCATCATTTCTTTAATATGCAGCGATGCTGCTTCTGTTAAAATAACTACATCATTACTCATAATATTCCCTCCCAATATGAGGCTTTTCTTAAATTATATACAGAGTTTATTCACTACTCAAATAATCAGATTTCCATTAATTATTTTATGCCATATATATAAATAAGGGAGCGGCATGCTCCCTCTATATTTATTGTCCAGCTCCACGCCTAGGGGCGTTTCCGCTTATCTTAAAACATTGGATTTTCTTCTAAATACTGATAAATGTTATCGACCAGCTCATCAGGAGTTTTCCCAGTTACTACTTCTCCGTTAACGAGTGCATATAGCGTGGACGCACATTTTCCGCAATAGCCAAGACATCCGTATTCAATAATATCCAAATTAGGATCTTTTTCTAATTTCTCCAGTGCCTTTTGTGCACCATTCGCAAGATTGCTTACGCAAAATTCGATGATGGGTTGAATCATTGCTTTCACCTCTCCACAACTAATTATCCTACTCTATTTATACAGCTCCGTCAATTACCATGTTTACTATCTCAATGTCAAGAAAATCATGAATTTTGTTGTTATTTCGACACAATTCCGCTATACTCGTATTTGGAAAAGGAACGGAATTATTATTTTAGAATTTATTTTTTGACACTACAGCCAACTCTAAATATGAAAACCTGATACTAAAAGGGGATATAAAAATGAAAAACCTTGTAATTCTAGGTGGCGGCTACGGCGGGATGAAGTTATTAAGCGAGCTTCTCCCAAACCATTTACCAGAAGACATGATGATAACACTTGTGGACCGTGTACCCTACCATTGCTTAAAAACGGAGTACTACGCATTAGCTGCAGGAACAATCTCTGACAAAGAGGTAAGGGTTGCTTTTCCGGAACACCCACGACTCAAAGTAATGTATGGTGAGGTTATCGGTATTCAGACAACTGAAAAACAGATCACACTAAAGGACGCCGAACCGATTGTCTATGATGAATTAATCATTGGTCTTGGCTGTGAGGACAAGTATCATGATGTTCCCGGAGCGGATCAGTTTACTTACAGTATACAGTCTATAGAAAAGTCTCGACTTACCTACTCCGTTTTAAACAATTTGGGCCCTGGCTCCGTTGTTGGTATTGTTGGGGCGGGTCTCAGCGGCGTAGAGTTAGCAAGTGAATTAAGTGAAAGCCGGGATGATTTAACCATCAAATTATTTGATAGAGGCAAGCATATCCTCTCCGCGTTCCCGGAACGGTTAAGCAAATATGTAGAAAATTGGTTTGTAAAGAACAATGTTGAAATTATAAACAGCTCTAATATTACCAGGGTCGAAGAAAATATATTATATAATCACGATGTGCCGATCCATTGTGATGTGATTGTCTGGACAGCAGGAATCCAAGCCAATAAAATTGTCCGCAATATGGACGGGGAAAAAGATGGAATGGGAAGACTCGTTTTAACCCCACTCCACCATTTACCAAATGATGAACACATCTTTATAGTCGGCGATTGTGCAAGTCTTCCTCATGCACCAAGTGCACAATTAGCGGAAGGACAAGCAGAACAAATTGTCGAAGTATTAAAAAGACGTTGGAAAGGCGAAGAGCCTCCAACCTCCTTCCCACAAATTAAATTAAAGGGAATCCTTGGTTCCCTTGGCAAAAAACACGGGTTTGGGATGATGGCTGACCGCGCCATTACAGGTCGGGTCGCCCGTCTGCTCAAATCCGGTATACTGTGGATGTACAAATTTCATAATGGGTGATCATAAATTCCGCTCTCGTTTCATGACGAGCTGGATTCAGACAAAAAAGCATTCCTTTTCGTGGAATGCTTTTTTTCATTATATTGCCTGATAACCGTATTTCTCTAGTTCGGAAAAAATGGTCTTTAATCGCGGGTTCCCTTCGCCAACAATTTTTTCTTTGATGACAACCACCGGATAAAACATATCCTCCTCTATTACTTTTTTGGCAAAGTTACGTTTTTCGCTCTCCCCTGCCGGATGATAAATGTCAACATACGTCATTTTAAAGGGCTGGTCAGGAAATTTTCTGGCGATAGCCGCTTCCAGCCATTCAAATGTTTCTTTGGAAGATGGTAAATTTACACAGCTGGGGCACAATTGTTCAGCCCCATAAACTACAATTTCTACTTCAGTTCTATTCATCTAATCATTCCTGTCTTTTTATTTCAGGTTAACTCATTTTTACGAAAATAACCAAGGAAATGTCTATAAATGTGTGTCTTCCTAATTTCTGATAATGGATTTTTCACGTTGATGACATTATAATATAAATTATAGGAAGGGAGTCGATTAATTTGGCAGAACAAGAAATCTTTGAACAAGTTCAAGAAGTATTAGATAAATTACGTCCATTTCTTCTTCGCGACGGCGGAGATTGTGAATTAGTAGATGTTGAGGATGGCATTGTCAAACTTCGCCTGCTAGGTGCATGCGGCAGCTGCCCAAGTTCAACAATCACTCTTAAAGCTGGTATCGAAAGAGCACTTTTAGAAGAAGTACCAGGCATTGTTGAAGTAGAGCAAGTATTCTAATAAAAAAGCGATTACCCCAAGGTAATCGCTTTTTTATTTTTCTATGTTAAAGCATATTGTTGATTTTGGCACCCTGTTGATTGGAGAGGAAGGCGCGAAGACTCCTGCGGGAGAGGGGAGACCCCGCAGGAGCGCAGCGACGAGGAGGCTCCCCGGACCGCCCGCGGAAAGCGAAGCGCCTGGAGCGGAAATCAACAGGCAAGTTTAACAGAGCCTTTTATTTAGTAAAGCCATTCCAATAGGGGCAGTTTTAAACGCTTTATCGGCGCATCAGTTAGTTGATAAAAGCGAGCCAAAAACCGTTCATATTCACCGGATTGTCGTAAAATTCTCATTAACTTTTCTTCCAATACCTTTTTATCCTGTTCCGATGTAGTTATATAATAACTTTCAATACATTCAAAGTAATGGAGCGGGAAAATCAAACGGGAATACAACAACCGCCAGGAAAAAGGCGACAACTGAGCAATACTTTGATACTCTTCAAAAAAGCGCTTTAATTCCACATCATAGGTTTGGGAATTGTGAAAATATCTTTCCCTTGTCCATTCAGCTATATCTCGGCTGCGATGGTCAAGTACCCAATCGAACGGGTTTTTGATCATATAATGATTGACCGGCCCCCAGGTCTTTTGAGTAAAACGTTCATGACAAACGGTACCGCTATCCGTATCAAGTGGTTCATCATCAATCTCTGTATCCACTAAATATTGAATAGCGTTCTCCGTTAAGCCAAGATAATACGGAAAAGAATCAACAAACATCCGTTGGAATTCATCTTCCGGTGTTTGAAAAAGAAGACCATTCCATACCTTTTCCATTTGCTCCAGCCGCTTCTCCCATAATGACTTCCATTGTCCGATCCTGCTTGACCTCTCAATTTGAAAGGGAACCTTTCTGCCTCGCTCATGGAATTTAGCCAATTTCCTGCCCAATTTAATTTTCTTTTGTTCTTCCATTTGCCGATTGGCAAGGACACAATATTTACTTTTTTCCCATTCCGTAATAAATTGACCTTCTTTGGTGGGCAAAAAGACAGGGACATTTTGATCGCCATAATTTCGTAAATGCTCGGCGATTTTTTCAAGTTCGACAATATCTTCTTCTTCCTTGCCTGTTGGTCTCGAGATTAAATAGAGCCAGCCATTCCCTCTTAACGCGTCATACGTATCTAGTTTTACATATTCATCGACCGAAATGCCATATTGATTCTCCAGCATTTTCTGCAGCATAGGGTCCACCTCATTTCTTTCCCTTTTCTTACTTCATGTATATGTTTTAGCTTCATAAAACTTGTTCCTGAATAACGTTGAAAAATGAAGGATAATATAAGGTTTTAACTATGCTCTTTTTTAGAATGAATTTGCATAAGTTAGAATAATACAGTATATATAGTGAAAATCCATAGAAAAGGTGATCAGAGGAATGGCAGACGACAAAAACGTAAATCAAACCGAAGAAACGGCACGCAGATGGCTGAAAGAAAGAGGCGTCGAAGTACAGGATATCGCTGATTTAGTTTTCTTTTTGCAGGAAAAATATCATGAGAACTTGAAAATGGAAGACTGTTTAGCCAACGTGGAACGAGTTCTTTCAAAACGTGAGGTTCAAAATGCTATTTTAACAGGAATTCAGCTCGATATACTTGCCGAAAAAGGAATGCTCGAGGAGCCTCTTCAATCGATCATTGGTACAGATGAAAGCCTCTATGGTGTGGATGAAATTCTAGCCTTTTCGATTGTCAATGTTTACGGATCAATCGGTTTTACGAATTACGGTTATATCGACAAGTTAAAACCAGGAATATTAGCGCATTTAAATGATAAATCAACAGGAGAATGCCATACTTTTTTAGATGATATCGTTGGGGCAATTGCTGCGGCGGCATCCAGCAGACTTGCTCACCGGGCCGCACGTGAAGGGAAATAACGCGAAAAAAGGATGGGTTTCCCCATCCTTTTTTATATCTTCCATTGATCTAAGGAATCAATCGTATAAGTTGGCATTCGGTCATAGCCAGTTAACAGTTCTTTCGTCGTAACCCCCGTATGTACTAATAATGTATCCAACCCTGCGTTCATGCCTGCTAGGATATCGGTGTCATAATAATCGCCGACCATTAATGTCTCTTCCTTCGCAGTCCCTAAGACCTTTAAAGCCTGTTCCATTATAATGGATTCAGGCTTGCCAATAAAAATCGGCTTAGTTTGTGTGGAAACCGTAATCACGGATGTTAGTGAGCCATTCCCAGGAACCAGCCCTCGTTCAGTTGGAATGGCAATATCTCCATTTGTAGAAATGAACGTCGCGCCGTTACGAACGGCCAAACAGGCGATCGTCAATTTTTCATAACTAATTTCTCGATCGATTCCGACCACGACAAACTCGGCATCTTCTCCGCCATTTTTTAGGCCCTTTTCTGCTAGCGCCCTCCGAATCCCCTCTTCTCCAATCACATAAACAGTTGCATCATTATTCCGTTCATAAATGTAATTGGCCGTTGCTTGGCTCGTTGTAAAAACCTGCTTCTCTTGTGCGGGGATATCAAACTGTGTCAACTTTTCAGCCACCTGTGCCGGCGTCCTTGATGAATTATTGGTCACAAAAAGATAAGGGATTTGTAGTTCCCGGAGTTTTTTCACGAAGTCTGATGCGGCTTCAATCCGCTCTGAGCCTTTATACATTGTTCCATCTAAATCAATTAAATACCCTTTGTATTTTTTCATAAATAATCACTCCTAAAGGTTTAGTTCTTAAATAAAGTAAAAAGACCGCACAAACGGTCTTATTATCAATTTTTAAACGCCGAAACCGGACCTAATTCAGTTGCGAGATACTCACGGACGTTGGACGCAAAATTCACCAACTCATGGATATGCTTTGAAAACGTCTGCTGAAGATCGTGATGGTCAACATCTGTATAAAATTGGACTAGCTTTTTCCGATATTGAATCAGGATCTTTAGGCAATTGCCCGTTTCAGTTGAGATTACTTTTTCGTCCATTAAAATATCAATGATGTCTTCATAACTCCCTGGGTCACGCATAATAAACCCATCAATCATCGAATTTCCGACGTCGAGCACGGACTCAATCATGATATGGTTTACTCGCTCTAATGCTGCCTTTTCGAGCGGGGTGGACCACTCTTTTTGACTTAAAAAGAGTTGGATTTGCATTTCTAAATAATTCAGTATCTCTTCAATTTTCTCCCTATCAACAAAATACATATGATCACCTTTTCTTGATTTTTCTAGGTTGATTAAATCTTTACAAATGCAGATGGCCGCGCATAAAAGAATCCCTGTGCCAAGTCAACATTATTTCTCCTTAGTACAGATGCCTCTTCCTCGTTTTCAATGCCTTCTGCGACCACAAGGGAACCCGCTTCTCTTGCAATCAGCATTAACCCCTGTAACATAGATTCTTTGACCGAATTTTTATCAATATTTGAAATGACAGAACGGTCAATTTTAATAATATCTGGCATGATTTCGCTGATAATACTCAAACTGGAATACCCTGAACCTGTATCATCCATAGCAATTTTAAACCCCATTAAGCGAAGCATCTTGATATTATAGATAAAATTCTTTAAGCCCTCGATTGAATCATTTTCCGTTATCTCAATCGTTATTTGATTAGGAGAAATACTGGCATATTGCTGCATGAGTTTTTTTAAATCACGAGTAAACCGAATATTTCCAAGTGTTAACGGGGTACAATTAACAAAAATATTTTGCCGGCATCTTGTTGCTTTTATTTGTTTTAAAACTTTCTCAAGGACGAGCATTTCAAGTTCGTACAATAAACCTGTTTGCCTCGCAACCGAAAAAAGTGATAAAGGGCTCTCTAATATCGTTCCATCTGGCCCGCGCGTAAGCATTTCCAAAGCTCTAACTTCTTTTGTTGCTACATCAATAATGGGTTGTGCTAATAATTTTATATCCTTCTTTAAAACGATTTGTTTCATTGAGAAAACCATTTCATTCCATTCCGATTTTACTCTTTTTTCCGCCATCGTAATCGCCTGCCGGCGGGCACTTTCGACAGAATGGATGATGGAAAGATTCTTTTTTTCCACAAACATATATCCTGATTCAAACTCAGGCTGTAAGGTGGGGTAAAGGTGATAAAGGCTTTTTTCTACGTTGTATATTATTTTACCCATAATCGTATTTATTTCAGAGAGGGAATGGTGAAGATAATCCACTTTTATAAAAAGAGTCAGTCCCTCTTCGTAATAGTCATGAAGGGTGATGATATCTTGATTGGCGATTTGCTGTTCTATGGTTTTACGAAAGGTTTTTTTTATTTGCTTATGTATTTGTCCATACTGGTATGGACCGTATTGCTCCACTATTTCATTCATATCCTTTAAACTAAAAACCAATACCGCCACATCATATCCATTGTTAATTGCCGCTGTTACACCTTCTAACACAGGATTTCGCAATATGAATTGAGGAGGATAAAAACGGATGGACGAAAGAGGGAATAAAATCTTTACCCATTGCAGTATATTCTTAACCTTTTCCATGTAACAATGGATCATTCCATCCTTCCTCTCGGTGTCAACTTTCGGGAATTTAGATTAATTGTAGCATAATTTGACATTATACGCTTTTTTCCTTCCTAAAAACTTTTGAAAATTGTGTAGAATTCTGTACTCCCCTAGGTTCGCTTTATTTGTTACTATATAGAAGATGTGAAAATAACTATTTTAATTAAAGGAGACCATTAAATGCAAGAACGCTTTTTCTTATACGATGATACAGAAGATACAAAAACCAGATTTGTCAGCTTTGTTGGTGAAAATCAACGCTTTGATTTAGCGATTGTTAAAAGTGACCGCCATTACGGGAAACATCTTGTGCTTGATATGCAAGGCAACCGGTTCGCGATTATCGGTTTAGATGATCTACAGGAGGAAGGGTATATAGAGTACGCGTTTCAATTAAATGAGGAAGAAGCGGAGGAATTACGGTCCTTTTTAATGGAAATCGTGTAAAGGGTCATGAATTACCTTCCCTTTGAAAATAATAGTGCTAAAGGGGGCGTCAATCATGACAGAAAATAAAGAAGAAAAATATACGGAATTATCCAATGTTGAAAAACAAAGGAATTTTATAACAGCTGAAGATTTTCCCGAAGGTCCTTATGGTTCGCCAATCCGTCAAAACGAACCAGTTCAGAATAAAAGCACCCCGTGGGAAGAAGGGCAACGGTCATATAGTGCTTTTAATTATGAAAATAAAAGCCTGCATCAGAATCTTCCGCGGCAAATGGAAGGGGCCCATCCACCTCATGATGACCCTGCAGAGGACCAACAGCCGCCTTATACAGAATCAACATAAAAAAGGGCCAGCTCGCTGACCCTTTTTTATTTTTTTACTTTTTTCAAGACAAAATAAGCACAGCCAAAATTACAGTATTCATAAAGATATTCACTCAGCGTGCTAATTTTTGTATCGAAGGTAGCTTTTTGGTTTTGGTCGTCGAAAAATCCTTTTAAGCGGAGTTGACCATATCCCCAATCCCCTACTACAAAATCATATCTTGTCAAAATATCACTAAATCTTGCTTTAAGGGCTTCTTCATTAAATCCGTTTCGATGTTCTTGGACAATTTCATAAACGGTGTTGTTCATTATTATCATGATATTTCACCTCTTTTGCCAGCTAATT
Source organism: Neobacillus drentensis (assembly GCF_036962765.1). Lineage (GTDB taxonomy): Bacteria > Bacillota > Bacilli > Bacillales > Cytobacillaceae > Neobacillus > Neobacillus drentensis_C. The sequence continues at coordinate 19,462 of NZ_JBALOS010000079.1, read as the reverse complement.
CCTAATACCCATTATAACCGATTCCCCATCAATTACTAAGAAAAAAAATCCTCCGAATGGCTATTCTAAGTAAAGGAGGTGTTTAAGTTGAAAAAATTAGTCATAATCTTGGGATTATGTACACTAACAGCTTTAACAGGATGCACTAAGGATATGGGCAACCGAGATGTCTATGAAGAAAGTGGTAATACCATTAATGTAAACAATAAAAGGCATGACCTTTACAATGAAGGAGCCAGCCGAGGTATCCGTAATGTTAGTAACAATTATGGCTTTGTCCGTCATCAAAAAAGTCCACTGATGAATGACAACACGGCTAATGACCATTATACTGCATTGGACCGTGAACAGGCTGCCAATATCATTAGTAAATTAAGTACAGATATTCCCAATGTCAACGATGTTGCTACACTCGTCACTGACCAAGAAGTATTAATTGCCTATAATACCGATTCAAAGGACCGCAATTTAACCGCTGATCAGGTGAAGAAAGCAGCGATGTCCGTCGTCCCAAGATATTACCATGTCTTCGTTACTGACAATAAAGTGTTAATGAGAGACGTAGAAAATCTGGCGAACCTTGATTCAACAAGCAGAAATGCCCGAAATTTGGTAAATGGGCTAATTAAGCAAATGAAAAAATCACCACAAGGACAGCGAATTAATGACAGTGAAGATGAAAATGGATTAACATCCGATGATAATATGGGCAGAAATAATCAATAAAAGAAGAGTTCAGTCACTTTGACTGAACTCTCGTTTTTATGCTTGTTGTGTTTCTTGTTCACCGAGCATTTGCTTGTGTTTTGCTGCTGCATTAACTTGCTCGTCAGCATGATAGGAAGATCGGACAAGCGGACCTGCTTCACAGTGACTAAAGCCTTTACTTAACGCAATTTGCTGGAATTCTTTGAATTCATCTGGACTATAATATTTTTCAACCTTGAGATGACCTTTTGTCGGCTGTAAATATTGACCAATTGTCATAATGTCGACTTGATTTGCTCTTAAATCATCCATAACTTCAAGAATTTCTTCCTTTGTTTCCCCTAGTCCCACCATTAAGCTCGACTTCGTTGGGATAGTGGGCTGCATTTCCTTTGCACGACGGAGGAACTCAAGAGAACGATCGTATTTTGCCCTGGCTCTTACTCTTGGTGTTAACCGTTTAACTGTCTCAATGTTATGATTTAAAATGTCTGGTTTTGCGTCCATTAACAAACGTAAGTTTTCCTCTTTCCCGCCCATATCAGATGGAAGAACTTCAATGCTTGTAAATGGATTTTTTCTACGAATAGCTCTTACTGTTTCAGCAAAAACAGCTGCTCCGCCGTCTCTTAGATCGTCACGGGCTACCGCGGTAACAACGACATGCTTTAAGTTCATCAATTGAACAGAGTCTGCCACTCTTTCTGGTTCCTGCCAATCCAACTCGGTTGGCAGACCTGTCTTAACCGCGCAGAAACGGCATGCACGGGTACATGTATCACCAAGGATCATGAAGGTAGCTGTCCGTCTTACTGCCCAGCATTCATGAATATTAGGACAGCGTGCTTCTTCACAAACCGTGTGGAGATTTTTTTCACGCATCATTTTCTTCAAGCCCGTATAGGACTCATTTGTGTTTAGTTTTATTTTCAACCAATCCGGTTTTCTTAAAATTTCTTCTTTCTTACTCATCTATAGTTACACCCCTTGAAGCTAGAAATGGATCTTCTTTGTCACTTTAACATAATGAAAAAATATCGACAAGCAAATCGGATTATTTATCTGGACGAACTGTCTCGCTCTGGTAAAAAAACTTGTTTACCATTTATTAACCATAATGAAATGGTTTAGAAAACATAAACTAACCTTGTACATTAATTGGAAGGAGGATTCTTGTGCGGGCTGTTCTATTATTGGGAACTTTTCTTTTATTCTTTACCACTTCATGGTCTGTTACGGATGTTCATGCAGCGCCTAGTGAACCAAATCCATACCAAGAGCGAATGAAGCTCTATAAGAAAGTTGAAACAGTTACACAAATTCCTTGGTACTATTTAGCGGCCATTGATCAATACGAAAGAAGCATCCGCCAGGTCCGCAGAGACTTACCTAAACCAGATAGCGTCATTGGCATCTATTACCGTTCAGAAGAATGGGCTGGTTTAACAAATCCAAATCCTATGGAGGATAACCCAGCTGTCATCCAGTTTTTTGATGGAAAGGGTATAGATGGAGACGGGGACGGGAAAGCAAGTCTTAAAAATGATGAGGATGTCCTCTATGCGTTTGCTAATTATCTCCTATCATACGGTGTCGATCATGATAATATAAAAATCGGCTTATGGAATTACTATCATCGCGATAAGACGGTTGGTATCATTGCTGGAAAAGCAAAAATATATAGGCATTTTGGGCGGATAGATTTAGATACACAGGTATTTCCTGTCCCAATTCGCAGCAATCACAGTTACCGGAGTACCTGGGGGTCAGCACGCGGCTGGGGCGGCCGGAGGATTCACGAAGGTACCGATATTTTTGCTGGTTACGGTGTTCCGGTTCGAGCGACAAATTATGGAATTATTGAAATGAAAGGCTGGAACAAGTTTGGTGGCTGGAGAATTGGAATTCGTGATATTAATAATACGTATCATTACTTCGCCCACTTAAGCGGTTTTGCTAAGGATTTAAAAATCGGTCAAGTGGTTGAGCCGGGCATGTTAATTGGCGGTGTAGGAAGTTCCGGTTACGGCCCTCCGGGAACCTCAGGAAAATTCCCTCCCCATTTACATTACGGGATGTACAAAGACAACGGGGTCACCGAATGGTCTTTTGATCCTTACCCGCATTTAGCGAAATGGAAGCGGATGGAACGGATGAATGCACGTAAAAAATAGGACTTTCCATTGTGGATAGTCCTATTTTTTCGTATCGGATTTTTTGGTGGCTTCCTTTTGTTTATCCGGAAGTTGGATAGATGGCGTAATACCTTCGCCGCCGCCATTATAAAATTGCGGAACATCGCCTTGGATTAACGAACCGTCGACCGGAATGCTTTGAGTCAGCTTCGTTATCTTAGTAGCAAATGGAGTTATGATTTGGACAGATACTTCAATATGAATAGAAACATCGACCCAGGTATTATTAATCCCTACTTCTTTTGTCTCTATTTTTACATCTGGCTCCACTTCACCAATAGCATGAAACTTGACAGGAATTTTTGGCCCTAAATTTCCTAATAATGAAATATTGGTTGCTTGCCCTAGCGGTACGTACCAAATAATTCCGTCTTCCTTTTCAGAATTTTGCGTTTCAATTTCTACATCGGTTAATTGCTCAAGCGAAGAAAGATCACCTTTTTTGGCAGCTTTCAGGTTCTTTTGAATTTGTGCGGTTGTTTCCGCTAATACCCGATTTATATAAACAGTATTGAGCTTCACGTTTGATGCCTTTCCATTTTCACTCGGCAAAATCACAATGACATTATTGTTTTCCCCCGTATCTGTCGTCCGTTTCGTGATCGCTTTATTGATAACTAACGAAGCAATATTTCGGGTTTCAGAGGTTGCAATTCTCATTAAAGTTGGTTCAATCCCCTTATTGACAAGCCATAGACCTGTCGCAGTAGAAAAGAGGAAAAAGACAAACGTCAATAGCATAACATAACGGAAAGGCAACGGTCCTCTCTTCGGAAGCCGTCTGCGAAACTTCGCCAAAACAATCACCCCTTCAAGCTATATGTATGCTTTAAAAAGGGGAACTAGCCTAAATATTAGCCAAAAATAATCTTATCTAGACTCAACGCTATTGCTAAGAAGTTTCTTCCATAAAAAAAAGCTTGCTTTTTAATAGCAAGCCTTTTTAGATCATTTTCATTAACGCGTCCTTGCCAATCATTCCAGGAAGAATACCTAACTCCTCCGCTTCAAGGGTAACCGACTCTAACGGGGCATTCAGAAGCTGTTCTATTGTCCTTACCCCAACAGCCCGGCCGGCAATGATTTTGCGGTCCCTTAGTTTTTCGTTTAATAACCCAACATCTAAGGCACCGCACATGATATATCCTTTATCATTAGAGACTGATAACAAGGTTGTTTTAGGAAGCAACACTGAAACAGCAATAAACGTATGTCCATTTATAGTAACGGGTGAAAGATCAACCAAAGATTCCCCACACTCCTTTCCTCTCTAACACATTATGATTAGAACAGAAAAAAAGTGTTTATGAACCTATGACTGCATTTGTAATTTCCACTTTAATATATCTCTAAGGAATTCCGGTAAGAAATACTTCTTTTCCTTATGAGGAAGAACATCCTTGAAAAAGTGGCCAAACGTAAACATATCTGGAAGGGCTAATGTGTATTTTCGTTGATGGTCTAACTCCTTCCCATCCACGAGAATGATTTCACCATTAACGCTAATTTGGTCATAGACAAATATTCCTAAAAGCGTTCCTCTGAAACCCAGACCTTTAATATGTTTATAAACTAACTCTTCCTTTTTTGTTTCCCACAATACCTTTTCTAATTCATCTCCAGTTAGTTCAACTACACATGGATTAATGGGATGCGGGCAGATTCTAAGTAAATCGTAAACTGTTACGTCACCATTTAAAGGCCCTAAGAGGAGGCCAGCGTTAATCATTGCGCAATCCGTGTTACACCATTCCCTTAATGCCTGGCAAAGCATTTTGGAAAACTCTGTTACCTGAAACAGGTCAGTAGTTAACGGTCTTGGTAAGGTGGTTACTTTTTGATTTAATAAGGATTTTCCTTTTGTAAAAAAAGCATCGATTTGTTCCTGCTCATTTTTTACAGATGGAAGTTCACTATGTTTATATAAGGCGGCATCTTTCGTGATGATCATTTTTTGTTCGTTTATACAGAGCGTGACGTGCCCCACAAAATGTCCATACTTTCCGGCAGCCCCAAGTAGTGTTTCCCCCACCAATTCTCCTTCTTCAAGGAAATGATGGGTGTGTGAGCCAAGGATGACATCAATGTCAGGAAATTCTTCTGCGATCGATTCATCCTCATGGAGACCAAGATGGGAAAGTAAAATGATGAAGTCAGATTCCCTCTTCATTTGTTTTATCCATTTTTTCAATTCTGTGATTGGTTCTGTTACCTTCCAGCCCAGTAATCCGTAAAGATGTGGAAAGGGCGCGGTTAAACCAATGACTCCCACCCTTGTTCCCTTTTTCGTATGATAAACCTTATATGGCTTTACCCAATTAGGATAGCGCCCATCTTGGTAATAAAGGTTTGCTAATAGAACATCAAACTGAGCATGATCATAGAGTTGATTTAAGTCATCAAAGGGGAGATTAACCCCTTCATTGTTGCCGATTGTTACAGCGGTATATTGGCATTCATTTAAAAGGTCTATATTTCCCTTCCCATGGTCGGCCTCAGTAAAAGGATGCCAGCGATCAATAAAATCACCAATATCAAAAAGAAACACATCATCATTCGTTTGCAGATGAGTTTCTTGTTTTTCAGCTAAGAATTGCTTAATTCGCGGCCAATTTTCTAAGTGACTGTGGACATCATTTGTATGATAAATATGTATCGTTTCCATATATTCCTACCCAAAAATTCCTTGATAAATTAATCGAATACCAACGATGATAAGAATCGTTCGTAAAAGTAAGACAATCGTTTTGCTCTTAAGTTTTGTGTTTAAATAAACACCTATTTTAGCGCCAATCCAAGCACCGGGAACCAATGCTAGAGCATACATCCAATTAACATTTCCTAAGGAAATATGCGTAATTGAACTCAATAATGAAGTTGGTAAAATCATAAACATTGATGTCGCTACCGCGACATGCGGCGGAAAGAAGAACACCAATATCATCGTCGGAACCATTAAGGAACCACCGCCCACACCGAAAATCCCCGATAAAAAACCAACAATAAAGGCAATCAGGATGCCAAGGAGCGGGTTATAACCGTATTCAAAAGTTTTTCCGGCCTTATCCGTAAACGTACGGATGATCCCCCGATCCTTCCGATAAGGCAATGGCTTTAATTTGTCCTTTAGTACTAAAATAATCGAGATAAAAATAATAAATAGCCCGAAAAAGATATTGAAGGTCTTCAAGTGTAAGCCTTCCGTTACCCAAGCGCCCAGGATACTCCCCGGACCGCTTCCGATAAGAAAAATTAAGCCGCTTTTATAATCAACGGTTTTGTGTTTCAGATAAGCCAAGGTCGACGACAGGCCGGTAAAAATCATCGTAAATAAGGATGTCCCCACCGCGACCTGAGGTGTTATATGACCAAAGGATGGGAGGGTGGATAAATAAAGTAACGAGGGCACAATGACAACCCCTCCTCCTAATCCAATGAGAGAGCCTAATGAGCTTGCTAATAGGCCGATAAAAACGATTAAGATCCATTCCATGTATTCCTTCTCCTAACTTTTTATAGTAGATCTAACTGGCGTGGAGCAAGCCCCTTGTATTCGATATGCAAAAGGTTAATCATTTCCTTCGCATTATCTGCCGCATCTCCGCCAGAATTGTTGTTAAAAAGGAGATAAACATCTCTTGAGTCCTTGGCTAATGCTTGAATAGAAACAGCCCATTCTTCCAGTTCCTGTTGATTATAGCGGTAAAGATAACGAACCTCGCGCCAATCCACTCCCGTCCTTTTTTGCCAGCCATAGACATTTCGGCCATGAAAACGGACGAGGACTTTCTCTTGGGAGGTCGACTGCAATACCGTTGGAATCGAACCTTCTCCAGATTGAGGTTCATCACAGATACTATGGATCCATTTTTCTTCCGTCATAAACTCGATTGTTTTTTGACGATACTGGGGTGCAAACCAGGATTGATGTCTGAACTCTAAAGCACATGGGAGATCCCCCATTTCATGCTTACACCATCTTAAGTATTGGACATTCTCTCTAGTACACATAAACCAAGGTGGAAATTGAAAGAGGGTCATCGCTAACTTATTTGTTTCTATGTATGGCTCGAGCGATTCTTTGAAAACTTTAAACATCGCTTGTTTATTATCAAACGGAATTTCACCACGCAAATGTCCGGTCATTCCTTGATAGGCTTTGACGATAAATTGGAAGCTGGCTGGTGTTTCATTGACCCACTTTTCAGCATTTCTTTTTGGCTGAATCGCATAAAAGGCCGAATCTACTTCTACGATCGGAAAATGGCCTGCATACGCCTTCAGTTTATCCCGCGAGGTAATGGGTCCGGGATATAAGCTGTCATGGTCCCCCCAGCCTGTTACGCCGATATAGATCAAAAAAACTCACCCCCAACTATTAATAATAGCATAACCATTTTTGCGTGGTGGTAATTTTTTGAATGGAGGAATAGTCATTTAGTTACTGGCAAATAGGGCCTGTCGCCAGTAATGGAGCGCCATCCGACAGTTTAGTGCCGCTATTCGCCAGTAAAGCAGCTCCATCCGCCAGTATAGCGGCGCCAACTGCCAGTAAAGCGGCGCCAACTGCCAGTATGAAGCTCTATCCGCCAGTAATGGAGCGCCATCGAGAGTAAATTGACCTTATCCAAGAGTAAATCAACCTTATCCAAGAGTAAATCAACCTTATCCGAGAGTAACCAGCTTATTGGATGACGAAAACCCGCCTGCCATATACGGCAAGCGGGTAATTTTTTCAAAAATATTAACCGATGGAGCCTTCCATCTCGAACTTGATAAGACGGTTCATTTCAACGGCGTATTCCATTGGTAGTTCTTTTGTAAATGGCTCGATAAAGCCCATAACGATCATTTCAGTTGCTTCCTGTTCTGAAATACCACGGCTCATCAAGTAGAAGAGCTGCTCTTCAGAAACCTTCGAAACCTTCGCTTCATGCTCAAGCGAGATATTATCGTTCAAGATTTCATTGTAAGGAATAGTATCAGATGTTGACTGATTATCCATAATCAGCGTATCGCACTCGATATTTGAACGTGCGCCATCTGCTTTACGGCCAAATTGGACAATTCCCCGGTAAGTAACTTTCCCACCATGCTTAGAAATCGATTTAGAAACGATTGTAGATGAAGTATTTGGTGCCAAATGAATCATTTTCGCCCCAGCATCCTGGTGTTGACCCTTACCTGCAATGGCAATCGATAAAGTCATCCCACGAGCGCCTTCACCTTTTAAAATAACGGCTGGATACTTCATTGTTAATTTTGAACCGATGTTTCCATCAATCCATTCCATTGTCGCGTTTGCTTCACAAACGGCACGTTTTGTTACTAGGTTAAAGACGTTATTTGCCCAGTTTTGGATTGTAGTATAACGGCAGTAAGCATCTTTTTTAATAACAATCTCAACGACTGCACTGTGTAAAGAGTTTGTTGTATAGACTGGTGCTGTACAACCCTCAACGTAATGCACATGCGCACCTTCATCAACAACGATTAATGTCCGTTCAAATTGTCCCATGTTCTCTGAGTTAATACGGAAGTACGCCTGTAATGGAGTATCAACCTTCACACCTGGTGGAACATAGATGAACGAGCCGCCAGACCATACTGCAGAGTTAAGCGCAGCAAACTTGTTGTCCGTTGGCGGAATTGTTTTTCCAAAGTGCTCGCGGAAAATATCTTCATTTTCTCTTAAAGCGGAATCCGTATCTTTAAAGACAATCCCTAAGTCCTCAAGCTCTTCCTTCATGTTGTGGTAAACTACTTCAGATTCGTACTGAGCAGATACACCTGCAAGGTACTTTTGCTCAGCTTCTGGAATCCCTAGCTTATCAAAAGTAGCCTTGATTTCCTCAGGTACTTCATCCCATGATTTCTCAGATTTCTCAGATGGTTTTACATAATAAGTAATTTCATCAAAATTTAAAGAAGCCATATCACCGCCCCATTGCGGCATAGGCATTTTGTAAAATTGCTCAAGTGACTTTAAGCGGAAGTCTAACATCCATTGTGGTTCGTTCTTTAACTTTGAAATTTCTTTAACAATTTCAGGTGTCAAACCACGCTCAGAGCGGAATATGGAAACGTCTTTATCGGCAAAACCATATTTATAATCACCGATTTCCGGCATTTTTTTCGCCATCGTCGTGTTCCTCCATTTCTTAAACGAATAAGGCCTAAAAATGCCCTATTTCATCCTATTCTTTTTCCTCTTCTTTCAATCCTTTTTCCATTGCCTTCCACGCTAAAGTTGCACATTTAATGCGGGCTGGGAATTTAGCAACACCTTGAAGTGCTTCAATATCACCTAAATCAAGATCGTCATCATACTCTTTGCCTTGCATCATGTCGGAAAAAATCGTTGATAACTTTAAAGCTTCTTCAATTGTTTTCCCTTTAATAGCTTGGGTCATCATTGAAGCTGATGACATGGAAATAGAACAGCCTTCGCCTTCTTGCTTTGCGTCAACTACGATCCCATCAACCACCTTTAGGGTCAATTGAATCCTGTCTCCGCAGGTTGGGTTATTCATATTAATCGTCAGACTGCCATCATCTAAAACTCCACGATTCCGAGGGTTTTTATAATGGTCCATAATCACCCGACGGTAAAGATTATCTAAATTATTAGAAGACATCGCTGAAATACTCCTTTGTTTTTACAAGTCCTTCAACAAGTTTATCTATATCATCTTCTGTATTATACAGGTAAAAACTGGCACGAGCCGTTGCTGAAGCTTTAAGCCATCTCATGAGCGGCTGGGCGCAATGATGTCCGGCACGAACAGCAATACCTTCCGCATCAAGAACCGTTGCCACATCATGTGGATGAACGTCACTTATATTAAAGGTTACTAGTCCGGCACGCTTTGCTGCATCGAGTGGACCGTAAATAGTCATACCTTCTATAGTCGACATTTTTTCTAAAGCATAAGCTGCAAGCCTGTGTTCATGCTCTGCTATATGATCCAAACCAATCTCAGTTAAAAAGTCGATAGCAGCGCCTAGACCAATTGCTCCAGCAATGATCGGTGTACCGCCTTCGAACTTCCACGGCAACTCTTTCCAGGTAGATTCTTGTAATTGAACAAAATCAATCATCTCACCGCCGAATTCAATTGGCTCCATGTTTTCGAGAAGATGTTTTTTTCCATAAAGAACGCCAATGCCGGTAGGACCGCACATTTTATGTCCTGAAAAAGCAAGAAAGTCACAATCTAAATCTTGAACATCGATTTTCATATGCGGAGCACTCTGCGCTCCGTCGACTACCATAATTGCCCCATTTTCATGGGCAATTTGAGCAATCTCTTTCACCGGATTAATGACGCCAAGTACGTTTGATACTTGCATGACAGAAACAACTTTTGTGTTTGCTGTAATGGTAGCACGTGCATCATCAAGTGTAATCGTTCCATCTTCTTGAAGTGGAATGTATTTCAACTGGGCACCTGTCCGTCTTGCCACCTGCTGCCACGGAATGATATTACTATGGTGCTCCATATAGGTAATAACGATCTCATCGCCTTCTTTTAAATTTGCTGCCGCATAGCTTGCAGCAACTGTATTTATAGACGTCGTCGTTCCTCTAGTGAAGATTACTTCCTGAATGGACTTGGCATTGATGAACTTACGAACCTTTTCCCTTGAACCTTCGTAAGCATCAGTTGCTCTTGTTCCTAGTGTATGCACACCACGATGGACATTGGAATTAATTTCACGATAATATTTATCAATTGCTTCGATTACTTGCAGCGGCTTCTGCGAAGTTGCAGAGCTATCCAAGTATACTAAAGGCTTACCATTAACTTCTTGATCTAAGATTGGAAATTGTGCACGAATATCCCTGATATTCATTAGCGTACTTTCCTTTCAATTACCTCAGTTAACTGTTTCTTTACACCTTCAATTGGAAGCTGGTTTACAACCGGTGCAAGGAAACCATGAATAACTAAGCGCTCAGCTTCTTCTTTCCGAATACCACGGCTCATTAAGTAGTACAACTGAATCGGGTCAACACGTCCGACAGAAGCTGCGTGGCCTGCCGTTACGTCATCTTCATCAATGAGAAGAATTGGATTCGCATCACCGCGTGCTTTTTCACTAAGCATAAGAACACGTGATTCTTGTTCCGCATTTGCTTTTGATGCCCCGTGTTCAATTTTACCAATACCATTAAAAATAGAGGTTGCACTGTCCTTCATTACACCATGCTTTAAGATATAGCCTTCACTATTTCTTCCAAAGTGAACAACCTTAGTGGTAAAGTTTTGCGTTTGCTCGCCACGTCCGACCACAACCGTTTTTGTATCACCGTAAGAGCCGTCGCCAATTAAATTGGTTGTGTTTTCAGAGATTGTATTGCCTTCATTCATTAAGCCTAAAGCCCATTCAATTCGTGCATCTCTACCCACAACACCGCGGCGGTTAACATAGGTTGTGATTCCTTTTGCAAGGGTATCAACAGCCCCGTATTTAACCTTAGCGTTTGCATTAACAATTACTTCCGTTAAGATATTTGCGACAGTAGATGAAACTTCCATCGTTGAGATGTAATTTTCAACATAGGTCACTTGACTATTATCTTCTGCAACAACAATGACGTGATTAAACAGGTTGGCCTTCTCATCATCATGCACATAGATGGAGTGAATTGGTTCAGAGATTTCTACATTTTTCGGAATGTATAAGAAAACCCCACCATTTACAAGTGCCGCATTAAGAGCTGTTAAACGATGTTCATCCACATTAATGGCTTGCGTCATATAATACTTTTTCAATAAGTCACCATGTTCTTTAGCTGCAGTAAAAATATCTGTAAAAATAACACCCTTGCTTTTTATCTCTTCAGATAAAGATAAAAAAGCTGGAGTTTGATTTCGTTGTATATATAAATTCTTATTGTCTGCATCCAAGTCAACTAATGATTTCACTTCTTCTGGTAATTCAGAAAGTGAAGAATAAGGAGCACTTTTTACAGTATGTTGTGTGAATTGGGTGAAGTTCCATTTATCAATCTTAGTTTTATCAGGTCTAGGCATTGGAAGTTGCTCGAAATCAGTTAATGCCTTAAGACGGAGCTCTTCGAACCAAGCAGGTTCGCTCGTTTCTTTTGAAAAGGAACGAACATTTTCCTGATCAAATGATAATTTGATTTCTGTTGTCATTGTAATCCTCCTAACCCTCTCTTACGCTTCTTGCCCAACTGTTTCATCTTCAATTCCAAGTTCTTGTTTGATCCAGTCATATCCTTCAGCTTCTAAGCGTTGTGCTAGTTCGGCTCCGCCGGATTTAACAACACGGCCTTGCATCATTACATGCACATGGTCTGGAGTGATATAGTTTAAAAGACGTTGATAGTGTGTAATAACTAAGCAGCCGAAATCTTCGCCGCGCATTTGATTGATTCCTTTTGATACTACCTTAAGGGCATCGATATCTAGTCCAGAGTCAATTTCATCTAAGATGGCAATTTTAGGTTCTAACATCATTAATTGCAGGATTTCGTTACGTTTCTTCTCACCGCCGGAGAAGCCTTCATTTAAATAGCGTTGTGCCATATCAAGGTCCATTTCAAGGAATTCCATTTGCTTATCCATTTTACGAATGAATTTCATTAATGAAATTTCATTTCCTTCACCAAGACGGCTATTGAGTGCTGAACGTAAAAAATCGGCATTCGTTACGCCGTTAATTTCACTTGGATATTGCATAGCTAGGAATAGTCCAGCACGTGCACGCTCATCTACTTCCATTTCAAGAACATTTTGTCCATCTAAAGTGATAGATCCGCTTGTTACTTCGTATTTTGGATGACCCATAATGGCAGATGATAAAGTGGATTTACCAGTACCATTTGGACCCATGATTGCGTGAATTTCTCCACCCTTTATTTCAAGGTTTACACCTTTTAAAATTTCTTTTCCATCAATTGCTACATGTAAATCTTTGATCGTTAACGTTGATCCAGCCATATCTATACCTCCAAAGAGAAAGTGTTGTATCATGTAATCGGATTATTTCAATAACCCTATTCTCATTTTATTCTCATTCCAATCTTATAACAAATGAAATGTATTAGCAACTCTTAAACAGTAAAAACAGAGTATCTATTTTCATTAAGCTAGTATCAAATGAGAATGAAAAGCAAACTTTAATGAAAATTCTGATTAATCTCATTTAAGAAAATACACTCGATTAAAATCATACCTTATTTTTTCCCCATTTGCCAAGTGAATTCAGTTTTATGTTCTTTCTATTTTTCCCAACGTACCTTTATAAATGTATAGCGCATTTTGATAGGAACAGAAGGCATAATCGAACAGCTGCATAGAAAAAGCCAGTGTATTTACACTGACTTTCTTCCTATTTATAACTTACTCAGAAACCGGAACAACGGCACCTTTGTATTGTGTTAGAATGAAATCTTGAATTTCTTTGGAATGAAGCACTTCTACAAGTGTTTTGATTGATTCTTTGTTTTCGTCTCCGCTGCGGACAGCAATTACGTTTACGTATGGTGATTCCTTGTCTTCGATTGCAATAGAATCTTTAACAGGATTTAAGCCAGCATCAATCGCATAGTTGGAATTGATAAGAACTGCGTCGCCTTCGCCATTGTTATAGATTTTTGGAAGTAAAGCTGCTTCATAATTGGTATCAAACTTTAGGTTCTTAGGATTTTCAACAACATCTTTTAATTCAGCTTTTGTTTTATCAATGCCTTCTTTTAATTTGATAACTCCTTCTTTTTCAAGTAGAGAAAGCAGACGGCCATGATCAGCTACAGAATTACTCATGATCAAGTGTGCACCTTTTGGAAGATCACTTAGCTTTTTATATTTTTTAGAATAAACACCAATTGGCTCGATATGGATTCCGCCAGCGTTCACAAAGTTATAACCATTCTCTTTGTTTTGAGAATTTAAGTAGGGAATATGTTGGAAATAGTTTGCATCAAGTTCTTTTGACGCTAATGCTTTATTAGGTAATACATAATCTTGGAATGTTTTAATTTCTAAGTCAATGCCTTTTTCTTTTAATAGTGGTTTTGCTTTTTCAAGGATTTCAGCATGAGGAACGTTAGATGCTCCGACAACTAATTTTGTTGTTTCTGCTTCTTTTCCAGTAGTACCTTCTGATTTTTCCTCTGACTTACCACAAGCTGCGACAACAAATACAATCGATAATGCCAATAGTAAACTTAATAATTTTTTCATGTTGACCTCTCCTTTATCTTTTATCTAATTTTGAAGTGATAAAATCACCGATAAACTGAATGATAAAAACAATAATTAAAATAATGATCGTTGCGACTAATGTGACATCGTTTTGGCTTCGTTGAAATCCTTGAAGGTAGGCAAGGTTTCCTAAACCTCCTGCTCCTATTACGCCTGCCATTGCCGTGTAACCAACAAGTGCAATCGCTGTGACCGTGATTCCCGAAACTAGCGCTGGCATCGATTCAGGTAAGAGCACCTTCCAGATGATCGTACCAGTTGTTGCCCCCATTGATTTTGCCGCTTCGATGACCCCTTTATCAATTTCCCTGAGGCCGATTTCCACCATCCGCGCATAAAACGGTGCAGCACCAATAATCAAAGCGGGCAATGCGGCGTTTTCACCAATCATCGTTTGAAAAATTAACATTGTAAATGGGATTAATAAGACAATTAAGATAATGAATGGGATGGAGCGAAAAATATTTACAATACCACTTATGAAGACATTGATCGGTTTATTGCCCCACAGGCTTCCTTTTGAAGTAAGGAATAACAGCAATCCCAGCAGGATGCCTAGTACAAAAGTAGCCACAACCGATATCCCTGTCATATAAAGAGTTTGTTTCGTTGCTTCCCACATCGCCAGCCAATCAAAATCTTGAAAATAAGGTTTACTATTCACTTGTAACCACCTCCACTCCTACTTGCTGTGAACGAATATAGTCGACTGCTTGATTGACTTCTGCTTCGTCCCCATCAATATGAATGAATAGAGTCCCATAGGATCCACTTTGGGTTTGTGAAATCTTCCCTTGCAAAATATTAACAGTAACATTATTATGGCGAATTAAATTGGTGATTAACGGCTGTTCAACAGATTCCCCAATAAAGGTTAATTGAACAATTTGACCGGAACGATAACGCTCAATTAAGTGTTCGGCTGTTTCTTTTGTTTCCTCTGGTTCGGTAACCTGCTGGACAAAGCGCTTCGTAATCGACTGCTGTGGATTTCTGAATACATCTAATACTTGTCCGAGTTCGACGACCCTTCCACTTTCCATGACTGCAACCCGGTGACAAATCTTGCGGATTACATGCATTTCATGGGTAATGAGAACAATTGTCAGACCGAGTCTTTTATTAATATCAACTAACAATTCCAAAATAGAATCGGTAGTTTGTGGGTCTAGTGCTGAAGTTGCTTCATCACAAAGAAGTACTTTCGGATTATTCGCAAGCGCTCTGGCAATCCCCACACGCTGTTTTTGTCCTCCACTTAACTGGGACGGATAGGCATTTTCTCTACCTTCAAGACCAACCAATTTTATCAATTCAGAAACTTTCTTTTGACGCTCAGGACCTTTGATGCCTGCTATTTCTAACGGAAACGCAATATTTTCACTAACTGTTCTTGACCACAGTAAGTTAAAATGCTGAAAAATCATGCTAATCTCTTGGCGTGCTTTTCGGAGTTCTGCACCCTTGATTTTTGAGACCACCCTGCCAGCCACCGTTACAGTTCCGCTAGTTGGCAATTCCAACCCATTTAACATTCTGATTAAGGTACTTTTACCAGCACCGCTGTATCCAATTACTCCGAAAATTTCACCTTCTTGAATTTCTAGGTTTACATTATCTACAGCTGTTAGCTGCCCTTGTTTACCTGGAAAGATCTTCTGAACATTCTTTATAGAAATCATTGAATCACCTACTTCTTATCCAATTTACTTAACATTCTGAAAGCTTTTTCTTGTAATATTCCTTATAAAGTATAGGGTTTGACTTCTTGAACGAAAAGATTCTATTTTAACAAAATAAAAGCCTCTCTGCACAGGCAGAAAGGCATCATAAATAATAATCCTTTCTCCCATCTCCCAAAGCAAGCGCTTTGTGTGAATTGGCACCATTTCAATAATAAATATTGACGGTTGCCGGGCTTCATCGGGCACATCCCTCCACCTCTCTTGATAAGAGCATCAAGTCCTATATTCAATTAAAACGTTAATTTGATTAAGTAATTATATTACGAAAGCTATCGTATCACGGATAAAATGGGGTGTCAATGAAAAAACTTCATATTCGGATAAATTAGTTTGAGTTACGATTAGGCATTCACGTTTAATGAGGCTAAACCAGTTGCCGATACAATCGCTGATTCAAGGTCCTCAATGAGATCTTCTACATTCTCAATACCAATTGACAGGCGAATTAAATCCTCTGAAACACCTGCTGCTTTTAGACCTTCTGCATCTAATTGCTGATGAGTGGTGCTGGCTGGATGAATAATTAAACTTTTCGCATCGCCAACATTGGCGACATGCGCCCAAAGTGTAATCGCATCAATTAATTTAGCCCCTGCTTCTTTACCACCTTTTATTCCGAAAACCACCATTGAACCCGCACCTTTTGGCAAATACTTTTTGGCAAGTTCATAATCAGGATGTGACGGATGACCTGGGTAAGATACCCATTCCACCGCAGGATGGCTTGCTAAATAAGCCACTACTTCTTTTGTATTAGCCACATGCTCTTTCATGCGGACATGAAGGGTTTCAAGACCCAGGATAAACTGGAAGGAATTTTGCGGACTTAATGCTGGCCCTAAGTCACGCAGCAATTGGACACGAGCTTTAATAATATAAGCGACAGCGCCAAGTGCTTCCGCATAAACCAGATCATGATAACTTGCATCTGGAGTAGTAAAGCCAGGAAATCGCGGTGAATTCCAGTCGAACTTACCACCATCGATAATGATTCCTCCTGTGGTCGTTCCATTTCCTAAAAGCCACTTTGTTGCAGAATGAATGACAATATCCGCTCCATGTTCAATCGGACGGCATAGGTATGGAGTGGCAAAGGTATTATCAATGAGGAGCGGAACACCTGCCTCATGGGCAATTTCTGCAACTTTTTCAATATCGAGTACGCGTAAGCTTGGATTGCCAATCGTTTCAGCAAAAACAGCCTTGGTTTTATCAGTGATAGCTTTGCGGAAGTTTTCCGGATTTTCCGCGTCAACAAACTTCACTTTAATACCATATTTCGGCAGGGTCACTGCAAATAAATTATAGGTGCCGCCATAGAGATTGGCCGCAGAAACGATCTCATCGCCAGCCTCAGCAATATTTAAAATAGCAAGAGTTATGGCTGCCATTCCGCTAGCAACCGCTAGAGCACCCACACCGCCTTCCAATAATGCAACTCTTTCTTCAAAAACGGTAGTCGTTGGATTGTGAATACGTGTGTATATGTATCCCGTTTCAGCTAAGCTAAAGAGATTGGCGGCATGCTCGGTATTCTTAAATTGATAGGCATTGTTTTGATAAATCGGAACAGCCCGAGCCCCTGTTACCGGATCTGGAGTTAATCCACCATGAACACTTAATGTTTCAAAACGATACTTCTTTGGATTTTCACTCATACTTCTGCTTCCTCCTTCATAAGCAATTCACTATACAAAAAACCCCCGCTTCAGCGAAGAGGGGGTCTCACTCTCCTCATCTTCCAAAGCTTAATTGCTCTGCTGGATTTAGCACCGTGTTATTGTGTTTAACCGGTTGCCGGGCTTCATAGGGCCAGTCCCTCCGCCACTCTCGATAAGAATGTATAGATTAAATTGGTTAAATATTCTAATTTCATGTTAGCCGAAAATTAATTCCGAGTCAACAGGTTTGATTAAAAATTTGTAATCTTCGGTAAATTAACTTGTGGTTTTGTCAAATAGAAGATAGATTCTAACAATAACGTCGTGCGTAATGGAGCAGAAATCCTAAGTTGGCCGTTGCGTTCTAGTGCTCGTAACCTTTCTTTACCCTCTAACAGCTGCTTCATGGCATTAAAGTCACCACGGATTTCAGGTATTGTTTGAGTCTCTTCGTTATCATGAAGGATGAACATTTCTCCATCCTTCATGATGATTTTATTGTTTTGTTGTTCACAGATTAAATTCACTCTTATATGGATATGTTCAAGTAACGGCAAAACATGTCCTTGTTTTTTAATTGCCAATTGAAGCGTTTTCAACATCTCTATCATTAACACCACTCCGGTCTACTCTCTTTCCTTAACTATACAAGAATCTAGGTAGAAATCCTCTTTAAAGCGGTCGACAATTCTCTACTTTGGTAAGGGTGTTAGGTAAGATTTCCTGAGAAATATGTCGGATTGAGAAATTTTTTTGAAAAGTGTTGGAAATTAGTCAAACATGGTCGCTGATTGGAGGTTAATATTTTGTAAAATGTATGTAGATTCTAGATGAAAAGGAAGTGAGTTATGAGTTTTAAGAGCCGAAGTGAACCCGCTGAAGTAACGATCTTGAGATCCCTAAACAATCGGATGATATTAGCAGAGAAGGATAAAAAGCGTTATTATACTCTTGAAAAGGGCTATGAGGGGGAGCTAATGTTTGACGCTTTAACAGAGAAACTTCAAAGTCATAGTCTAATTTTGAACGACTTACGGCTGGAGTCAAACAAAAGCAAATTCCAACTTGATTCTTCGATTGTTTTCCAAGCAAAGATAAACCTGTTTGAAGTCAAAAATTACGAGGGGGACTATTATTATGAAAATGGAAAGTTTTACACTCTTTTTAAAAAGGAAATTCAGAATCCGCTGCACCAATTAGAAAGAGAAGAAACCTTGCTTCGGGAAGTGCTCCACAATATTGGGATTAAGATCCCTATAGAGTCGTACGTTGTCTTTATTAATCCTGCGTTTTTCCTGTATCAAGCCCCTCTAAACAAACCCATTATTTATTCCAATCAACTCCCTTTATTTATGAAAAATTTGAACATGCAGCCCTCAAACCTAAATACGTGGCATATGAAGTTGGCCGAAAAATTGGTTTCCTTGCATCAAACAGAATTACCTTATGATAGGCTTCCTCCATATGAATATGGCCGGCTTAGAAAGGGGACTACTTGCAAAAGATGTAATTCATTCTCGGTGTCTGTTAAAGGTTATAAGATTGTTTGTGGTACGTGTGGATGTGAGGAGGAGGTTGCATCAGCAGTAATACGTGGTGTGGAGGAAATCAATTTGCTTTTCCCTAATATAAAAATTACAACAAATCTAGTTCATGAATGGTGCAAGATTTTCGAGTCAAAAAAAGCAATTAGAAGAGTATTAAAACAAAATTACTGTTTTGTTGGGAGGAAAGAATTTGGTTTCACTCATTTAAACGATTGAATAAGCAAAATTATCGTTAACAGCTTGATTTTATTTTAAAATTTTCATTTTTGGTTTTTCACAGTTCCCAGGCTATGCTTTTTTTCTCCTCTATGGGCACTCTGGGCTTCCCACAGGGACCGTGACGTGCCTTTTTTCACTTTGACGGGC